>JBKJTY010000023.1:0-5562 GCA_046590235.1 Candidatus Magasanikiibacteriota bacterium
TCTTGGCTTAAATCGGTGAAATCATCAACTGCTCCAACCAGCATAGATGAAGTAGTACCGCCAAAAGCTGCAACCTCCACCTGTTTACCTTGGTTACGTAAATATTCCACCAATGGCACGTAATCTCCGTCACCACTTACAATAATAACCGCATCAACACTTGGTGACAAACGAATAGCGTCAACAGTTAAACCAACGTCCCAATCACCTTTTTTTTCGCCACCATAAAAGATCTGCAATGGTTTTTCGCGAGTTTCAATACCTAAATTGTATAAAGCATCAAAAAAAGGCTGTTCTTCCTTTGATTCTGTAGAGACAACGTAAGCGATAGCACGAATTAACTTGCGGCCAGCCGTTGCTTCTTTAACGATATTTCCAAAGTTCACTTTAGCACCAAAAAGGTTCTTAGCACTATAGTACATATTCTGTACATCAATAAACACCCCAACGCGTTGGTCGGGGTGCTTAAGAGGATGGACTTTTTTATTCGTTAACGATTTCATTTTCTTTTTCTAAGAGCTCTGCTTCTTCATCAGTAACATCAGCGTCAGCTTTAGCACCTGGTTTTGCAATAGTGCGAGCCTGCTTGATTTTCAATTTCTTGACCAAACCTTCGTAACTAGTTGGGTCTTCTTTTTTCAAGAAGCGCATCAATTGACGGCGACTGGAAACCTTGCGGAGCAAACCTCGGCGTGAGGAGTGGTCTTTTGCATGGATTTTGAGGTGGCCAATAAGCTCCTCAATTTCAGCGGTCAAGATAGCAATCTGGACTTCACTAGAACCGGTATCGCCGGCGTGAGTCTGGAACTTCTTGATAATCGATTGCTTTTTCTTTGTGTCAATCATACTTGCATAGTGGTTACCAAGCGGAACTGAGGCAAGTCTCGGCTCGTTTGGCCGCGGTTAAGCGGGGATTAATATGTCATGATTCTAGCAAATCCCCCACTTTTTGTCAATAATTATAGCCGGCTGAAGCATCAATACATACATTCTTTGCCTGATCAGCTTCAATATAACAAGCATCCTTTAGGGCAAGACATTTACCGTCACATAATCTTTTATCTCGCGCACATTCCTCCGCATCTTCGTCGATATCTCTTTGAAGAATATTTTTGTTTGCTTCAATCATGCATTCGTCATATGTATTCGTACAAACTTTCTCGCAACCCACATTCTTTGGGTCGCACACATCTTGCACCTGGTTAACTTGCTGACCAGTACAACGACGTTTATCTTCAAGCGATATGCATCCTAATTCACTAGTGAGCGATGTGGCTGTAGTACATCTATTTGAATCAGCAGCACACTGTTCAGCACTCATTTTTTGATTACATTCTAAAGTGAGACCGTTATTATCACCAACTGTTCCGCCTTGAACAGTACAGTCTCCACCCACAAATAAACAGCCCTTAATAATGGAACACTGCGTTTCCGCTAAACCAGGACATGTAGTGATTAGAGATGTTTGTTCGCTGAAGGGACAAATAAACCCTGCGCCTTGCATTTGTATATCTGATAACGATCTTGCCCCACCACAACCGGCCTCTGTTGCTCTCTCACACTTTACTTCTTTTCCACCATCCAAGGTTACACACCATTCAGGATTGGTTACTGTATCCTGACAACCCAATTGAATGCTATACGAACAACCGGCAGCCTCACAGTCACCTTTTCTAACAGGATCCGAAGGATTGCTGCTATTGCGGACATCAGCACAAAGCACCGGGATCGGAAGTGCCGAATTATCCTCAACAGGTCCTACAGGACTAAGCTTGCCAAATACAAAACTAGTAATACCGTACGACGAAACCACCACTACCAACCCAATAACCGCTGATTCTAAAGTATTTTTCGCTTCTAAAGCAATTTCTTCGTTACCTCGTGAAGTCATCCAACGCAAACCGGCATATGTTGTCAAAACGAAAAAGATAATACCAAGAAGTGCCAGAAGGACTGAAACGACACGTTGAACCGCACCATAGACATCTGTAACTCCACCGCTCTTATACTGCGCTTTATCTGCCGTAACTTCTAAACCAAAATTACCTGCCCGACCAGCTGCCAAAACGGGTTGCACGATTGTTGTTACTAAAAAGACTCCAATGATGAATGCTGCGATACGATATAACATAGCAACCTTGCTTTTTGTGTAAAAATTAAGTAGTATAGCGTCACCATGTTCCCATCGTTTAATGGATAGGACTCTAGCCTTCTAAGCTGGTAGTGCAGGTTCGATTCCTGCTGGGAACACTAGACGGATTGACTAATGCGCTCTTTTTATGTATAATGAGCACGCTTGATCAATTGCCGATAATCGATTTCTAAGTTAGAAAGCGGTTATTGGACATTGATGTCCGGACACGGTGGCCATGGTATAACGGTTATTACGTGAGATTGTGGATCTCGCAACACGGGTTCGACTCCCGTTGGCCACCCCTAATTTTCTCTCCATAGAATACCATATTTTAGGGAGAAAAACAAAAAGAGCTTCAGGCTCTTTTTGTTTTATTATTTATTTGTAACATTTTTTAACACTAGATCAACTACTTGCGACGTACCGTTCTTTAAATTAACCTCTCGTCGAGCTGCACGCAAAACTCCTTGAGTTTTTTTATCATACAAACACTGTTCAACAAGCGCTGCCACATGAACAGGGCGTGGTTCATAAAAACCAAGTCTCGAACGAACGACAAAATCAACATTACCTTTTTCTTGCCCCCAAATATAATGCGTAATGATTAGCGGCTTATCCTGCATAAGTACCTCAAAAACTGTATTTGCACCAGCTTTTGCAATTACTACATCCGACATACTAATCAGGGCAGGTAAAAAATCTACATGACCGTAAACAACTAAATGTTTAACAGAAGTTAAACGAAGCCGTTCAATTTTTTTCTTCAATACCTTATTTTCCCCACAAACCACAACAAATTGAGCCTCTACATGTGACGCAAGCAAAGCCGATACAACTTTTTCAGCATTCGGAAATCCGTTTCCACCACCCACCAACAATACAGTCTTTTTATTTACCATTAAACCAGCCTGATCTCGAATAACCTCAACATCCATTTTGTTAAAAGGTTTTTCACGAATTACAGGTGGAAGAATAGTAATATGATTTGTCGGTATACCGCTTTTCAAAGCCAAGTTTTGTATTGCTTCTGATGCAGTAATATATTGAATTCCCTGGTAATGAAACCAAACGGACGAAGCACTTTCTGGATCAGTCACCACACAATGCACCAGAATAGTGATACCTTCTTTTTTAAGCGCCCTAACAAGCGGACCTACAAGAAAATGAGTAGCTACGATAACGTCAGGTCGTTCTCGTCTTAAAAGCTGACGCATTCGAGAACCAACCAACCAGGAAGCCAGAGTGTTAAAGAAAAAAGAAACTATTCTAAGATTACTTAATTCAAATAAAAAAGCATAGAGCCACTCGGCACTATGCACAGAAAAGGCATAACCTTGTTCTACAAGAAGACATAAGAGCCAGGAAGTTTCCGCTAAATCAATAAACTGAACGCTTACATTTGTCTTGTAACGGCGTTCTAATTCTTCTGCAATTGCTTTAGCTGGACCACGGTGACCTCCCCCAGCGTTGGCGTAGTACAACCAAACTTTCATACTGTTTACCACCAACTCCAATTTCCTTCACGAGCGGCGGTTTCAGGATCAATTTGTGTATTAGTACCGGTAGAAAGTGTATTACCAGCAGCCAAGTTAGTTACTGCAAGCGTGATTGAATACGCCGAAAACACAATAACTAGACCAATAGTTGCATTTCGGATAGTTGTTTTAGCTTGGGCAACCTGTTCTTCATTACCACCAGCAGTCATCCACAAGAAGCCAGCGTAAATATTAAGCAGGAACAATACAGTACCAACTAAACCAAGAGCGATGCGAATAATAAATGTCACAACATAACGAGGATCCACCGGATCACCCAATGCAGCACCTTTATTTCCAGCAGCAGCTTGCAACTGATCACCAATTGCTCCTGCCGTTGAACCAGCTGGCTGAGCAAAAGCTGGAACAGCGTAAGCCCCCGCCAAAGATGCGACCATCGCAAAAATTACTAACAAACGTTTCAACATACAATTAACAAGCATTACCTAAACAAGTCGCACTGCTGGTTGATGTAACAATTGCAATGAGAACATACGCTGTGATTCCATAAGCTGCTAAAGTAATTATCATGCCAATAGTTGCCATTTTGATAATACTTTGTGCTTTAGCAACTTGTTCTTCATTGCCACTAGCCGTCATCCAAAGAAAACCAGCGTAAACGGTAAGCGCGAAAAAGATGGTACCAACAAATGAAAGAGCGACTTTAATAATTTTACCAACCTGTTCAGAAAGAGTAGTGTCAGTAACATTTTTTGTATCGTAACCAGCTTTTCCGCCAATCGTAGCTGCTGCTCCGCCATTATCCAAACCAATATCTACTTTCGCCAACACTGGCGCACTCAATACAAATGAGGCAAGAGAAAGTAATGCGAAAATTAATTTGAGACGGAACATAAGTAGCGGTTAGGAATTGAGTCTACCGCCAACAAAGGCAGTAATTGCGTACGCGGACATAGTAATAAACAAACCAATGATGGCCGCTTTAATAATGCCCTGAGACTTTGCAACCTGTTCTTCGTTACCACTTGCAGTCATCCATAAGATACCAGCATAAATAGTAAGAACAAGGAAAATCGTACCTACAGTTGCGAGAACAGCTTTAATAATTGCACCGACTGAACCTTCCAAATCACCACTCAACCCAGTACCCTGGTTAGCTTTACCAACATTGGTTAGTGCGCCAGTTAAAGGGCCGGCGGATGCTGAATCCAAAAGCACTAAACTACTTAAGCCAAGTAAAATAACAAATGCAAAAATATTTTTTTTCATAGAATATTAATTACCAGTACTACTACAGCACTGAGGTGCAGCAGCTGGGCAATCAGTTGGGACACTAAAAATAAGCCGAGTACAACTAACTACACAAGTACCACCAGCAGCAGTACAACTAATTGGTCCGGTAGCTGGGGTAACAGGTTGTTGCGCAGCCACACCCTTATCAAGCGATGTAAACACAAAACTTGTAATCGCATAGGCTGCCATAACAATAATCAAACCGATAACCGCACCTTCAATAATACTTTTTGATTTATCTACCGCTTCAGTATTGCCACGAGCAATCATCCAAGTAAAACCTGCGTACAAAATAAGTAAGAAAAAAATGATACCGATCATGGATAGCGCAACGGAAATGATACTACCAACGACGCTCTCAACACTATCTCCACCAGCAAGCCCCAGTTTAAGCTCAGCTTTACCTGCCGCTTTTCCTAGTCCGTACTTATCTGTTTGAGCTAAAACAGGTGCAGCAGTTGTGAAAACTGCTGTAAAAATCGTTAAAGAAAGAATGATTTTAGAAAAAAGACCCATATTTAGACGCTCAAAATCCCACTACTCGTTTCACCACTCGTGGTCGCATTAACTAATTGCGTAATCACAAACGTGGCGATCGCGAATGCTGTTAAAATAATGGTAAGACCGATAACACCAGAA
>JBKJTY010000037.1:0-9813 GCA_046590235.1 Candidatus Magasanikiibacteriota bacterium
AGTCCGCTTGTCACTTTTCTTTGTAACTGCTTAGGAATCCTCTCCACTCGCGACCCGCTCGTTACGAGATGCAAATATTCTTGCGAAAGAATATTTCACAAAAGAAAGTTTCGGGGGAAAGTAAAACTCGGCTGAGGCCTCAAACAGTTACTTTCCCCCGAACCCCCATCCTGTGTGATGAAAAAATAAAAACCACCTTTGCGGGTGGTTTTTATTTTTTGATGAGTTTTATAATTTCTTCTTCAGCTTCTTTGAGTGTCTTACCTTCAATGGTGAAGTTTGCTTGTTTCTTTGTGCCTTGCGGATTGAGTGGTTTTAGAATAGTGAGCGTGTCCTGGCCTTTTTCGGCGGTCATCATGCCGGCGATTTTCTTTTCACCTACTTCGTAAAGGACGAGGATTAGTTTTGCTTCAGGGGCGTTGGAGATGAGTTCATCGATGATGCCGTTTAAATCATCGGCTGTTGCGCCGGTGCGGGTGAAATCTTCGCGGGTGAGGGATGTGGAGACGAGGCCGAGTTCGGCGTTGTGTTGTAAATGGATTAGAGCTTGGCCCCATAATTTCAAAGCGGCTACGGAACGCGTGCGGTATAAGTTTTGTACGATTACTTCACGTTCAGCGCCGTAGTTAATCAGTTCACTTGCGAGCTGGAGGGTGAATGGGGTGATGTTGTGGTTTTTAAAACTTTGGGTGGCGATCGTCATACCGGTTAAAAGCGCGGTGGCGATGGTGTTGTCGATTCGTTCCGGGTAGATTTTTTTAATTGTTTTGTAAACGGTTTCAGCGACGGATGTGGCTGTTACGTCTACGATATTAACCTGGCCGTATCGTTCATTACTTGGCTGGTAATCAAAATTAATAATTGCAGTTTTATAAAACAAATCCGTATTGTTATAAAATACGGAACCAAGGGATTCAAGATCAGGTGTACCGAGGGTGATGATGAGATCGTACTTGAATGAGGACTGAGCAGTGCGGAGTTCGTTCTTCGACAAGATGCCTTGCTTTGGGGTGATGTAAATCGAAAGAGTATTATCTTTGATATCGTAGCTCAAGGTTTCGACTTGGCTATTAGTCACATCCACTTTAATAATAAATTTTTGCAAATGCGCCAAGGTTGGTTTGATGGAGTTGAGGCCTGACAAAAAGGAGAGGTGTTTTGGTGCGGTAAAATCGTTCGCTACAATGTCGGCTTGCTTCTGTTGTTTGTCGAGAAGTGTCTTCAAAGCGAGCGCGGAAGTTAAAGCATCCCCATTGGATTTGGAGTTGGCGAGGATCAGGATGTACTTGCTTTCTCTGATCAATTGTTCAATTTGTTGTAACTCGTTTAGGGCCATAGAAACGGGTGCGGACAAGGTGCACCCTATTAACAGAATAACAGCTCATCTTAGCAAAGGAATGGGATACTGTCAAACCTTTGCCTCTTAGGGATACATATAAATGGCTAAGGTTAGCTAATATAAGCGTAAATACCTTGACAAATGGGCGTTTTTGTGGTATAGTTGGTCGTTCGTTTATATACGACGGAATAGGGCGGCTGCATTTCGCAGTTTACCTGAGATGCTCATTTTGAGCTTTCCGCACGAACCATAAAAGAGGTGGCTCGATGTCCTACGACCTTACCATTGGCATCCTGAGCACTCGTCGCCGTGATGGAACGGGCGGGGTAGAGTATCGCGTGGGGGTTGCCCAGGAGTTTGAAGTGGGCGAACCGAATTATCCGGCTACGCGGCCCGTGCTGAATCGCGAACACATTCTTTGGGTGTTCAAGAAGAGCGTGGTTTTCTCCACGTACGACGAAGCGCTTTGCGCTGCACGCAAGGAAGAGAGGGAGATAAAATTGTCTGAGACGTTCTGCTATGGCATCTACGACCTCAAGCACTCCGACTTGTTCTTCCCCGCCACGGATCGTCAGCTTCGCCGCCGCGGCTTTTTCCGTCGGCAGCAGACGCAGCTGAGCGGTTAGCTCTTTGTAAAGCGGACAACATTCGAGTACGGTCGATGAAACTAAGGAGGTACATTTCTCTGCAGCCGTACCTGCAGATCCTTCTTAAGAAAATGAATGTTCGTTTTCTGAAGAAGGGTAATGGTGCCCGAGAGTTCTTTCACAATGCCTGCAAGGACAGGTAATAGGAGGCTCGCATGAGCAGTTTAGAGACGTTCATTTCCTCTCTTCGTTTGCAACTTAGCGATGATCAGTTGGAGGTGTTGTTTAAACATCCGGAAGAAGCCATAAAGTTGGCACGTACCTTGTATGATCTTAGCGTTCGATTTCGGAATGAATTTACGCTTCGGCTTGAGACCGACCGTCCTGATCAGCTCATCGGACAGCTTCGGGATAGCGGAGTGTTCACTGACGTTAGTAAGATGATTACCGACAAAAATTTGCCAGTCCTCTGGCGGGGTAATCGTGATATCACTTTTCGTGTAATCGAGATCGTTCAGGGGGTGGATGTAAAGTATTATTCTCAATCCATCGGAGCGGTGAGGGAGCGGTTTAAGAAAGAAGGGCTTCGTTTTCCTACGCCTGATGAGGCAATGCTTCCGTTCATTAAGTACGAACCTTTGAAGAGTTTGAAAGGTGGTGTGGTTGCTTATCATCATGGCTCTGATAGTTTTTTCAGGTTCCGACTTTCGGCGGGCGGTTGGCATCTCAGCATGCGTAACACAACGGAGAGTTCTCTGCTTGACCGCTATCCGTATGTCCTCGGGGTCGTGCAATAACTAAAATGTCGCGTACGGGCGATTCAAACCTCAAAGGGAGGAAATTATTCTGCAGCCGTACACTGCAGATCCTTCTTAAGAAAATGAGATTTCGTTTTCTGAAGAAGGGTAATGGATACCCAATTTTTCACAATGTCCTGTTAGTCAGGCCAAAAGGAGTGTTCGACTTCTGCCAAGAAAAGGTAAATAAACCCGCAGGTACATCTGCCTCAAAGAGGCGAAGGGAGTTGTAATGTCAGATCGCAATTCGTACTTGAGAAGCGCGACTAATTTGGTTGATAGTCTGACCGATGAAGAGTTGCGTGTAATTGGGGAACAGCCGGAACTTGTTCGGAATTTTCTCCGCAAGGTCATCGCAGATGAGAAGGGTCACCTTACTATCCCTCTCGAACGTTTCAGCTTTTTTAACTCCATTGAGGGAATGAACCTCGCGGGTGACAACAAGCTGATGTATCTCGGTGATCTCGCTCGGCTTCAGAAAGAAGATTTCTGCTACCGGAAAGCCGACGGTTCGCCGAAGAAGGTGAAAATTCCCGATCGGTTCATTGCTCAAGTTGAAGAGCTGCTCAAGTCTCACAACTTGAAGTGGGGCATGAAGCTCCCTCGTTGGAAGCGGCCGACCTAGATTTTGTCCTAGCGTCCATTCCTCCTGTAATCGGGAGGCGTACGGCGAATAGGAGGACGCAATCAAGACCACCCCTACTCGTTTTGTCTACAAACATTGTAGCCAGGACGAGGGTGGTCTTTTTTTGTTTTCAGGCAGTTGATTTTTAACCCTAGCTTTGGTACACTGCGCATACACTCTATTTGTTAATTTTGCCCTTATGAATAAGCAATTACAGAACTATTTTTGCCTGGTTGGCTATTGTGTACTCGGTACGGTAGTCGGCGGTCTTTTTGGTTCTTTTTTTGGTTGGATTGTTATCGGTCTTAGTCCTAATGGTTCACCTCCATGGCCGCTACCCCTGATTGCTGGTATGGTTATTGGTACGGTTTTGTCCGGTGTTTGGGCATTGAGGAATAATAAATAGGTATGAAAGAACTTCCGAAAGCGTACGAGCCAAAACAATACGAAGACGCAATTTATAAACAATGGGAGGACAGCGGTTTTTTTAACCCTGATGTTTGTGTTGAAAAAGGCGTAACTGATGCAAAAGCTGACCCGTTTACCATCGTTCTACCACCTCCAAATGTGACCGGTACGCTCCATATGGGCCACGCTGCCATGCTTGCGATTGAGGATGTGCTTATTCGTTATCACCGCATGAAAGGTGAAAAGGCGCTCTGGGTACCAGGAACTGACCATGCCGCTGTTGCGACTGAATCCAAAGTTGAAGGTTTATTGATTAAAGAAGAAGGTTTTAAAAAGCCAAAAGAAGAACTCGGTCGCGAGAAGTTTTTGGAACGCGTGCGCCAGTTTGCAAAAGATAGTCACGATACCATTGTGAACCAGAGTAAGAAAATGGGTTCATCGTTGGATTGGAGTCGTGAAGCTTATACGCTTGATGAGAAACGCAACAAAGCTGTCCGTACTGTTTTCAAAAAAATGTATGACGATGGTTTGATTTACCGTGGGTATCGGGTTATTAACTGGTCTGTTAAAGGTCAGTCTACTTGTAGTGATGACGAACTTGTTTATGTTGAACGTCCTGCAAAATTATATTACTTTAAATATTCAAAAGATTTTCCAATCACGATTGCGACTACTCGCCCGGAAACAAAGTTGGGTGATACGGCGGTAGCGGTACATCCAGAAGGACGCTGGAAACAATTTATTGGTCAGGATTTTACGGTTGATGTCGGGGCTGCGCAATCTCTTTCGATTAAGATTATTGCGGATGAAAGTGTTGATGATGCTTTTGGTACCGGTGCGCTCGGTGTTACTCCAGCGCACAGTGTTGTCGACTTCGAAATGTTTAATAAACAGAAAGCGCTTGGTAATGATATTCGTTTGATCCAAGTAATTGGTGAAGATGGTAAGATGACTGCTGCAGCTGGTGCGAATTATGCAGGTTTGCCTGTAAAAGAAGCGCGTGCGAAATTTGTTGAATACCTACAATCTGAAGGATTGCTCGAAAAAGAAGAAGATATCATGCAGAACGTCGGTACATCTGATCGTTTCAGTGATATTGTCGAACCGCTCCCAAAGACGCAGTGGTTTGTTGATGTAAATAAAAAATTTGTTCTTAAGCATTCTAACATTAAAGGCGTTCCTGCTGGCAGTTCTATTTCTCTTAAAGAATTAATGCAAGCGGCAGTGAATGGGGGAGATATCGCAATTATTCCAGATCGTTTTAACAAAACTTACTTCCATTGGATTAATAATTTGCGTGACTGGTGTATTAGTCGTCAGATTTGGTTTGGTCACCAGATTCCCGTTTGGTATAAAGGTGATGAAACCTATTGTGCTACTGAAGCTCCAAAAGGTGATGGTTGGGTACAAGATCCTGATACGCTCGACACGTGGTTTTCATCTGGTCTTTGGACATTCTCTACACTTGGTTGGCCGGATGAATCAATTGATCTGAAAACGTTTCACCCAACATCCGTGCTTGAAACCGGTTATGATATTTTGTTCTTCTGGGTAGCGCGCATGATTCTCATGACAACGTATACGCTTGGAGAAGTGCCATTTAAGACTGTTTATTTGCACGGTCTCGTTCGTGATGACCAGGGTCGCAAGATGAGTAAGACACTTGGCAACATCATCAACCCGCTCGATATGATTAACGCTTACGGTACTGTCGCGACTCGTTTGTCACTTCTTATTGGCAGCACACCTGGTAATGATGTTAAGTTGTCCGAAGAAAAGATCGCTAGTTATCGTAACTTTGCCAACAAGCTTTGGAACATTGCTCGTTTCATGCTTCTGACGATTGAAAAACCTAAGGCAACAATCAAAGAACCAAAAGCAAAAACATTGGCTGACGAATGGGTTCTTTCGAAGCTTAATGCAATTATTGCGGATACGACTGCTAACTTGGATAAGTTTAATTTGTCCTACGCTGGCGAGCAGCTCCGCGATTTTACCTGGAGTGACTTAGCTGATTGGTATTTGGAGATCGCAAAGATTGAAGGCGATAAATCTGCCATGCTTAACTATATCTTAAATACTATTTTGAAACTTTGGCATCCATATATGCCGTTTGTTACGGAAACTATCTGGCAAGAAATCTATGGTTCCGAAGCAATGCTTATGGTAGAGCGATGGCCAACAGCAAAAAAGACTGAAGCAGCGGAAGAATTTAACTTAATTACAAAAATTATTACCGGCATCCGCGCGACACGCAGTGAAAATAAAATTGAACCAGCTAAAAAATTGAATGCTTTGATTATCGGCAAAGAAACCAAGTTGGTTAAAGAAAATGCTGAAATAATTAAATCATTGGCACGCCTTGAAAACTTAGAAATCGCTGCAAAAGGAACAAAACCGGCGCAAGCAGTTGGTTTTGTTGAGAGCGGTCTCGAAGTATATATTGATTTAGGTGGCGTCGTTGATGTTGCGAAAGAAAAAGATCGTCTCACTAAAGAGCTTACTGAAGTTTCCAAATATATTCCATCTGTTGAAGCAAAATTAGGCAACCAAGATTTTGTAGGTCGCGCCCCAGCAGCAGTAATTGAAGGTGAGAAAAAGAAACTGGCGGACGCGAAGGAAAAAATGGAAAAACTTACTCAACAATTAAATAGTTTACGTTAACTGTCATTCCCGTGAAGACGGGAATCCAGGACACCCAACGTCGTATCCTGGATCCTCGCCTACGCGGGGATGACAAATTAAATTTTTTTATATGAAAGTCTCTACGGACGAACAAAAAATCAAAGACCTTTTGGAACGCGGCGTTGAAAATATTTACCCAAAGAAAGAATTTTTGGAAAAAGAATTGAAGTCTGGTCGCCAGCTCACACTTTACACTGGTTATGATCCAACTGCGCCAACTCTTCATATTGGACATGGTATTACTTTGCTCAAGCTTCGTCAGTTCCAAGATTTAGGTCATAAGATTATCATGTTGATCGGCGATTTCACCGGTATGATTGGTGACCCAACAGATAAGTCGTCTACTCGGAAGAAACTTACTCGTGAAGAAGTATTGGAGAACTGCAAAGGTTACCAAAAGCAGGCAAGTGCTATTCTTGATTTCGATGGTCCGAATGCTGTAGAAGTGCAATATAACAGCACTTGGCTTGCTAAGATGAATCTTGGTAGTTTGCTTGAGCTTTCTTCCTATGTTACGGTTGAGCAGATGTTACAGCGCGACATGTTTAAGCGCCGTGTGGATGAGAATAAACCTATCTTTATCCATGAGTTCTTGTATCCCCTCATGCAAGGTTTCGATAGCGTGGCTATGGAAGTCGATGGTGAAATTGGTGGTAACGATCAGACCTTTAACATGTTGATGGGCCGTGATTTGGTAAAACAATTGCTGAAAAAAGAAAAATGGGTTTTGACTTTGAAATTGCTCGCTGATGATACTGGTAAGAAGATGGGCAAGACCGAAGGTAACATGATTGCCCTCGCTGACGCACCTGCTGACGTGTTTGGTAAAGTTATGCGCTGGACTGATGGTATGATTGTTCCAGGTTTTGATCTTTGTACTCGTGTTGCCGCTGATGAAATAAAAGAAATTCAGGTAGCAATGAAAAAAGGTGCAAACCCACGTGATTATAAATTACGCCTAGCTTATGAAATTACTAAAACATTTTTAGGCGAAAAGGCGGCGGAAGAGGGGAAAGCTCATTTTGCTTCCGTGATCCAAGATAAAGAAAAACCGACTGATATTCCAGAACTAAAACCTTCAGTTTACGATATTGTCACAGTGTTGGTGGAGGGTAAGCTCGCTGAATCAAAATCAGATGCGCGTCGTGCGATTGAACAAGGTGGCGTGAAGATTGACGATGTAAAAGTTGAATCGATTGAGACACAGGTAAAAAAGGGAAGTGTGGTGCAAAAAGGTAAACGTTTTTTCGTCAAAGTAATCTAAGAACGACAAAATAAAAAGTCCCGACTCAATCGGGACTTTTTTGTTATGCTGTTTTTTTACTATCTTCGCTTGGTCCGCCAAAGCCGCGACCTTCTTTTTTGTATTGTTCTTGTAAAATTTTTGTTTCAAATACGCCGGCTAATTCTTCATCGGGTTCGTCTTTTATTGTGGGCATCGGTACTTTTTCGAAACGGGAGGACATTTGAGTAATTTCTGCAATTCCTTGGTCAATTTTTTCGTTGATGTCTGACTCGGACATTCCTTTTAAAGGATTTTCGCGTACTAGGTACAAATGTTTTGGTTTCATAGTTTCTTCCGGTTTATCTAGGGTTTCGCCAGCTTTCCAGTTCGCATATGCTTCGCCGGGATTACTTTGTTCTGGGTTCATATGAAGTTGTTAATAGGTAACGTGTTCATTATAGCACATTTTAGTCATTTTGTCAACATACATTTTGGCTAACCTTAGCCATTATATTACTTTATAGCCTTGACAAATTCATTTTTTTGTGGTACACTGGCGCCAGCTTTTTAACCGTTTCCCCACGCCCAGGAGGGCATCCATGAACACTGTTCCGGTCCAGGTGATGCGTGAGAGGCTTTTGGTACTCGTGCTCCACAATATCGTTTTCCAGTGTTACAGTGAAGATGTGGTGATCGGTGTCGTGCGTGATGTCTCGGGAATGAAGTGTGTGATCTTCGTCGGCGTTGGTAACCACCGCAATGCGAAGAACGGCATGCTCGAACTCGACATCTCGGACATCGCCGAGATCGCCGATAAGGGGCTTTCGGACAACAACCAGCTCGTGGCGTGAGGGCACATGAAAAGGTCCCAATTGCTTCGTGAGTTCGACCAAGCTCTCGAGGATGCAAAGTACACCAAGCGGGTGAGATTCGAGTACCAGGTGATGACCTTTTTTTTGAGGGCGTTTGTCATACTGGCCGGTATCCTCCTGCTCGTGTGGCACCATGATCCGGACTTCGCCTCGAAGCTCGTCAGCCATCTCAAGTGAGGAGACTTGAAATGGTGAAAGCACAAAACTCTTTCCGGCAGGTGCGTCGTCTCCCGACGTCCCTGCCACCATAAAAAGCAACTCATGCATGGGTTGCTTTTTTGTTTAGTAATAACAGCGTCGCTTAGACGTCAACAATTAATACCCAAACGGGGTTTATGTAACCGCTACGTGCGGTGTCGTGAGGGAACATGCAACAAGAGCCGGACCGTAAACATTTCAGCTCTGACTGTTCTGACGAAGAAAATCCGATGCTGGGAATTTTTCTTGCAGCTATCGGAGGTGCCATTCTGTGGGTGCCTATCCTTTGGGGGGTTACTTCTCTCCTCCACGTTCTCGCATAGCAGTAGGGAATACGAAGAGTTTCAGGCAGGTTGTCCTCTCCGTGTATATCCGAGAGACAACCTGCCAACCAAAGAGCGACTCATTCAATGGGTTGTTTTTGGTCGGTTGACGGTAACGCCTCCTTCGGATACTATCCTAGATAGCTCGTCGTCATACGAGCGGAAAAGGAGGTCGCCATGTCGGCGCCAAAACCTGTTCTTTTGCGAGTGGGCGTACTCATTTTTGTGTGTAAGTGTCGTGAGTTTGGTGCTCCGCACGCCTATCTTCTTCTAGATAGGAAGTTGCAGCCTGAACCCGCGTCCTTCTCACTACAGCTCATGCTTACGCATCTGTCTTGCTTGGTGGAGTGGGCGACTGACCGGGAGGCTGATATCACTCCGGATCCGGAAATGATTTTGCACGCAATTCAGCATGTAGAACTTCCGCCTGAAAGCGCGAGAGATGAAGATGTTTTTGAAGCGCTCAAGGAGAATGGAGGTGCAGCTGAGTCTTTCGCATGCGAGGTGGCAAAACGAAGGGCGTTCGAATTTCACAATGCAGCAATGAAACTCGCGAGCTGACAATGGGCCAGATCTTTTCCGTACGACGAGTGCTCCGCGGTCGCCCAAACACGACCGCACACTCTAAAAGCAACTCATCATGTGGGTTGTTTTTATTTACACAAAAAAATTACCGTGATACAGTAGTACATATAGTAATAATTAATTTTTATTTCTATGCCATTCGAAAGTTCAGTTGGTTTACAAGCTGAGC
>JBKJTY010000034.1:0-19445 GCA_046590235.1 Candidatus Magasanikiibacteriota bacterium
AATTACTATCTTAACCACTTAAGCTAGTTGAAAGGTTTAAAAACTTAACTATATACCTATGAAAGGTACTATCAAACGTTTAGTAACAGACAAGAATTTTGGTTTTATCACTCCTGAAGGTGCTGATAAGGACGTTTTCTTCCACGCTTCTGAACTCAACGGCGTTCAATTCTCAGAATTGAATGTTGGTGATGTAGTAACATTCGAAACTCAGGATTCTGATAAAGGTCCTAAGGCTGTCGGTGTTTCACGCGCTTAATAGCGTGTCTCAAAAATCCTCCCTTAACCGGGAGGATTTTTTTATTCAACAAAAATGACGAGACCGACAACGCTGATGCGCTGCCGGTCTTTTTTGTCTCCTTTGATTAGTTCAAGGTTGGTTTCCTGGGTGGCGGAACGGGCGCCCTTTCTTTAGGTTCGTTTTGCTCCTCCAGCCTAGCATGTAGATTGTGTAGTGCTCCAAAGAGCCAACGGCCAGCTTGGCCAGTCAAACGGAGGGATTCGGTGGGGTGGGGGGTTATATCCCAATCGCGTTCGGCAAGTCTCGTTTTTGTGCTATCTACAATTTCAGCTTCCATGTAGATACTTACTTCATCAAAAACTTTTAACGCCTGCTCTCGATTGAAAGTAACTACGACTTCCACTACGTATTTCATTTTAAATGAATCTCCCTCCAGGGGGTCTCCGACAACTGTTGCGAAAGTGCATGTTGTGGTGTCTTCAAACAGCAGTATATGCGTGACCACGGCAGCCTCCTAATAGGGTTGTTTGAAACTATCCTAAGTCAAAGCCTCTGCCGTGTCAACATCTATTAATTAAATCGATTAGATGCTAGTATAGACCACATGCAAATCCCATACCGAAAACCAACCAAGTTCAGCAACCTGACAACTGACCCACTTCTCACCGAGGGTAAGTTTGATGAGCTTCAAAAAAAATTAGAAAAGCTAAAACGTATTCAGCCTGAAGCTGCCGCAGAAGTGAGTCGTTTGGCTGAGCTTGGAGACTTTTCCGAAAATGCCGAGTATCAATTGGCCAAAGGACGACTCCGTGGCATTCTTGGGAGCATTGCTAAGTTAGAACATCACTTGCATACAGCTGTTATTATAAAGCAGCAAAAAACTGATACGGTCCAACTAGGACATACCGTCACTCTTGAAAGCGCTGGTAAACAAAAAACGTATCAAATACTTGGTTCAACTGAAACAAATCCGGAAAAAGGAATCATCTCTAACAATTCTCCAATTGGAGCCGCACTGCTTGGGGCTGAAGTAGGTGAGACGGTAACGGTTACGCTTGCAAACAAGAAAGAAGCGCTCTATAAAATCATAAAGATTGAATAAAAAACACCCTTCGAGCGAAGGGTGTTTTTAGTTGTGAGGATTTATTTTGAAGCCGGCTTACAAAGAAGTGCTACCGCCATGCCTAAAAGTCCGATATCGCGCACGATAACATCGTAAGGAATAGATTGGAGCATGAGATCAATAACGATTTCAGCTAATGTTAGGGCGAGCACTAAAGCAGCTAAGCGGCGATAGAAATTAAAGATAAGCATTAAGCCGGCAGCAACCAAAATTACACCATGAATTGCGAGTAATGCCGAAGCGAGTTTACCTGTGCCAATAAATAACGGGAGAAAACCGATCCACTCAATCGGATAAAGTAATTCGTTCACGCCAAACCAGATTACGACAAAGCCGAGTGTATAGGCAATAATTGATTGCTGGCTTAACCACTTGCTATCTAAAGCATTTCTAACGTTGAGCATACTGTAGTGTTAGTAATAACACTACATATACTAACATTATCGGTTTTGGTTGTCTAACCTTGGCGAACTTTGAACGAGGTAACGGAAAATTTTCCGGATGCATCAGTTGTATACGCAAAGTCTGCGGTATAAGCATTATGCCCATCTTCATATTCAACGACACCCTTACCGCTGTTTGCTTCAAATCGTGTTACGAAAAATTTCCCCCCAACCTGTTCTTTAACAGGGGAGAGTGCTGAAATATTTTCAGAAACGTACTTTCTAATGTTTTCATTGATTTCAGCTGTGGTAGGGGTTTTAGTTTCCGGCTGTTGCTTTGTATTTAGGAAAAAAAAGCTTCCCGTGGCAATAACTGCAATTATTATAATAATGGAAATACTTTTTCGCATAGGAGTATTAATAGTAAGTATGGGTAGTATACGACATTTTTGGTAGAAAGCAACTTAGTATAAAAAATCCACCCAAGTTAATGGGTGGATTGTACTATTATTTAGTTGTTTTCTTTTTTGCTCCAAGTGCTCGTTTAGCTTTTGGCTTAGGAGCTACTTCTTCAGCTTCATCTTCACTTTCATCATCACTATCTTCAAGTTCTTCTGAAGTAGTGAGGGCGCGCAAGATTGCATCAAGTTTAGAATTCAATTGTGCGAAATGTCCTTTAAGCTGTTCGATTGGATTTGTGCTAGCATTCTGTGGAGGTGTGAAACGAGGACGTTCGTGGTTGCTAGTCAAAGGTCGTGCGCGACCATCGTTGTCGTTATCACGTTTAGAGAAACAATCACTACAAAATACATCGCGTCCTGGACTTGGTTTAAACGGAATCTGGCAAGGCTTACCGCAGTTACTGCAAGTTGCATCGTGCATGAAGACTTTGCCACCTGGTCGGCCACCACCAAAACCTCGGTCACCGCCGCCAAAACTCTTCTTTCCGTGACTTTTGAAACCACCTGAACGGTTGTTTCGATCAAAATTACCCATATGAATCTTATATTAATTAAAGTGCAATGCCTTAGTATAGCTTACTTACGCGGAAAAATCAATACCTGGGGTGTCTGGCTTTCAATTCTACTGTTCAATGTTGATAATATAGGTCTGCCGATCTAACGTTGTGATGTCCAAGCGAATCGCTGTAATACTGATGCGAAGATCATCTAATCCCACTTCCGGTGCAAACGATTGGTAGATATATTCCGCAATTTGTTTAGCGTCACCAGCAGGTAATGTGAAATCAATAGGGTCACCGACAAAGGAAGGGGTTGGTCGGACATTTTGACCGGCATACGTAGAAATAAACTGTGTGTTGTCTACGGTAAGGTCAATCGGAAAGAAATTCCTGATTGTTGCGCCGCTTCCGTCATTTCGAAGAATGCTAAGCGCTGCAGTAAGCGTATCATCACGTTTAAGAATGCAACCCGTAATGCGCGGTGTAGAATATTTATCCGGTTCGTATGATTCACTGTGCAGGTCGTGGCGCAACTGTTCGATTGCGCTAGCTTTATTTAGTTCGGTTGTCCGATCTACCTGGCGACCATTCCCGATAACAAGACCCTGGTCAAAGAATCGTACCGCGGTATAATCAAGCAGTTCAATATTTTCATGATGCCAAGTACTTCGGTCAACCGGTTCGACATGGATAGATTTTTTATCTTCACTAAAGACATATTCTTTAGCAGGCTTAGCAGTACTGCGCGCAGTTACGCCATACACCGCAACTATGTGCCCCGCCTGGTTTCCGAGAATGAGAAAACGACCGGGGTAGGGCATTTGTTTGGCAATGTCAGTGAGTGTCGGTATCATAAGTATAATAAATAGTTATTTACAGGTAAGACTAGCAATTTTGTAAAGAAAAGTCCATTGCAAAGATTGACCACGTACGGCTAATCGGGTAACCTGCATCGCATATGAACAACGCTATCACAATTGTAGCTCTTGACTACCAGAGTAATGATCTAACGATTTACTATTCCACATTCACCACTAGATTTGGTGAATGTTTAGTTGCCTCAACTAATCTAGGTATTTGCAACATTCTATTTTTCGACAAACATGAAGAAGGAATGAAGGATTTAGAATCACGCTGGCCTAAAGCAAAGATCATGAGTGGTCACCGGCCGTCTCACCAAGCGATAGAAGATTATTTTCAAAATAAACAACTACCTGCAAATACAGTTTTCCAGGTACGTGGAACAGATTTTCAAATCAAAGTGTGGAATGCGCTGCTCACTATTCCAAAGGGAGTGACAACTACCTACGGTCAGATCGCTAAACAACTTAACATGACCGGGTTTCAAGCGGTTGGAGGAGCAATTGGGGGCAATCCAATTGGCTACATAGTACCGTGCCACCGTGTAATTAAATCAAACGGAGAAATCAGCGGGTATCGCTGGGGAGTGGAGAGAAAACGGGCGATGCAGGTGTATGAAGGCGTAGATAAGAGATAAAAAATAATGGCTGTTAGGGCTATTATTTTTTTAACTACGTATTAAGCAGGGTGATGCCAGTGTTTAGAGTAACGCAAAACATTAATAAAAATATAAAATATAGACATGTAGTTTGTAATAGGGTATAATGGTGCTCTTAATTCTTATTGTATAGATCTATGTCTGTCATACGACGGTTCATATTTCCCGGTATAGCAACAAGTATCTTCTTGTTGTTTTTTGTTGTGGATAAAGCTCTGGCAAGCAGTGGGGCTGCAGGAGAAAGTCATAGTATCGTCATGACATTATTGTGGATAGCTATTATTTTAGTGGTAGCGAAGTTCTCGAGTCTTATTGAAAAATTAGGACAACCATCGGTGTTAGGTGAGCTCTTAGCTGGTGTACTATTAGGTAATATCTGGTTGCTTGGCTGGCATTTTTTTGAACCAATTAAGTCTGATCCATTCATTCCATTTTTGGCAGAAATCGGCGTTATTATTTTATTATTCCAAGTTGGTTTAGAATCGAATATTCAACAAATGGGTAAAGTTGGCGTACGCGCTCTTTTGGTGGCAATGCTCGGTGTCGTTATTCCGTTCGTGCTTGGCGCCTACCTGGTAGGGCCTTGGTTATTCCCTGGATTAGGAAGTAACACGTATTTATTCCTTGGTGCCGCATTGACCGCAACTTCCGTTGGTATCACTGCGCGTGTGTTTAAAGATCTGGGTAAGTTAAAAACATCTGAAGCGCAAATAGTTCTCGGCGCAGCTGTGATTGACGATGTTGTTGGTTTGGTGATTCTCGCGGTAGTCTCAGCTATTGTAACGCTTGGCGCTATAAGTCTTGGTGGCGTAGCGCTCATTATCGGTAAAGCTGTAGGCTTTTTGGTTGGCGCAATTGTTCTTGGACAACTTATCGCTCCACGGCTTGGTAAATTATTCTCACTGATCAACACGGGCGTTGGTATGAAGTTTACCTTAGCTATTAGTTTAGCCCTCCTCTTCTCATTTGGTGCTGGTAAAATTGGCTTAGCTCCAATTGTGGGCGCGTTTGCGGCCGGTCTCGTACTTGATCCGGTGCACTTTACCTATTTCAAGAAGCCAAAAGTTATTGAAGAGCTTGATGAACATGTAGGTCATTCTGAAGGGCAGACAAAAGAAATGCTTATGAAGGTCTCTCATGAATATACGCATCGTCATGTTGATGATTTGATCGAACCGCTTGCGCATTTCTTTGTGCCAATTTTCTTTGTGGCAACTGGTATGAGCGTGCGATTGGAAACTTTGTTTAATCCTACTGTGCTTGTAACAGCACTTGGTATCACTGTGGTAGCGGTAGCAGGCAAGTTGGTGTCGGGTCTGGTTGCTGGCAAAGTTGATAAGCTAATTGTCGGCTTTGGTATGGTGCCTCGTGGCGAAGTCGGCTTAATTTTTGCTACTATTGGTAAGTCCCTCGGTGTTATTCCGGATGAAGTCTTCTCAGTGATCGTGATTATGGTCATTTTCACCACACTGCTAACTCCGCCAGTTTTAAATTGGCTTCTCAAACGTCAGGCAAAAAGTAGTATAGGAAACCTGGCCGAAGTAAAAATAAAAATATAATTGTAAATAAAAAAGATCCCGATTATGTCGGGATCTTTTTTATTAGCCGCGCTGTATAAGGTAGCCAATGTATCCAAGATAGAAGATAATAAAGGTTGCTCCTTGCCAGCGTTCAATAGTATGTCGTTTGCCGATAAATAAGGTTATAAAAAGAAGGAAGGTTACACCGATATTCACCGCGATATCGACGCCGAGTTGTGGTTGGAAGGGAAGATTACTCATGGTTGCGGTAGTTCCCAAAATAAAGAAGGAATTAAAGATGTTTGAACCAACAACATTACCAACTGCGATATCCATCTTGCGTCGGTAGGCAGCAACAGCTGAGGTTGCGAGTTCTGGTAGGGAAGTACCAACTGCCACGATGGTCAAACCAACCAGGGTAGTACTCATACCAAGCGCCAAGGCG
This sequence comes from Candidatus Magasanikiibacteriota bacterium, assembly GCA_046590235.1. Classification (GTDB taxonomy): domain Bacteria; phylum Patescibacteriota; class Patescibacteriia; order Magasanikbacterales; family GWA2-37-8; genus 2-02-FULL-45-10. The sequence continues at coordinate 6,193 of JBKJTY010000034.1, forward strand.
AGATCGGTTGCTGCATCAACAATCAGTTTGCCGCCCAGTATCAAACCACCAAGACCAAGGACTACGAAGGTAATTGATTTAGTAAGGGTTGTCACTTTAACCGAATCATCGTCTGATTCGCTTGTGACTTTCGCAATACCAAAAGTATAATAGAGAAAAATGATAAAAAACCCAAGCAGCACCAATCCGTCAATACGACTCAAAAGCGAAACTGCTTCTCGGTCGATGAGCGCGTCGCTCGCAAGTAAGCCAAGGATAACCGCGGACAAGAGACAGAATGGAATTTCTTTCCAAACGGTGCCTTTACCAACGGTAAGCGGATAGATGCATGCTGCTATACCAAGAATAAGGAGAATGTTAGCAATGTTTGAACCGACCACGTTGCCGATAGCAATGTCTGTTGCGCCCGAAAGGCTTGAAGCAATATTTACGGTGAGTTCAGGGGCAGAGGTGCCAAAGGCAACTACGGTTAGACCGATCACCAGGTTAGATACGTTCATTTTCTTTGCCAACGATGACGCACCGCCAACCAAGAGGTCAGCCGAATAAATTGTTATCGCTAGGCCGATAATGAGAAGAAAGGCTGTAAGCATAATTTCCTTTTAAAATTAACCAGCATATAGTAACACTAATTACAATAAAATAGTAGTCCTCAATTAAATGGCTTGATTATTTCCAAAAAACGGTGTATTATGTTGCCCTGCTCACGCACTCCATTGGGGAGGCGTTATAGATGCGGAACACATGGAGGTTGGCACATGGTGCGGTATGTCAGCAGGGGCTTTTTGTGGGTAGCTACCCACGCGCTTCTTATCGGTAGCGCGCTCGGTCTCGTGTGGGCAAACTTCCACAACGAAACCTACGTTACACTCACGCATTTGCTGCATTTCCCCGTGAACGACATTGGTATGGTGGCCTTTTTCGGCATCGCCGGCAAGGAGATCCGGGAAGCGATGTTGCCAGGCGGCGATCTCCAGGGTAAGCGTGCGGCTTTACCGCTTATCGCTACGCTAGGCGGTGTGGTTGTTCCGGCGGGCATGCTCTTTGTACTCGCTTACGTGTTCATGCCCGAATTTACGCCGGGATGGGCAGTACCTACAGCTACGGATATTGCCTACACGGCGACTATCGCTACGGCAGTTTTCGGCGCAAAGCACGCGGCTACGACGTACCTCAAGACGATCGCTGTTGCTGATGATGCGATCGGGCTCATTGTACTCGCAATCTTCTTTACGGTGGGGGAGATGCATCTCGCGCTGCTGGCTGGGCTGGTGGCTGTCGCCATGCTCATAGCTCGAGACATGAATAAGAAAGGAACACGGTCGGTCTGGCCGTACTTCTTTCCCATCACCCTTTCATGGTTCGGATTCTATCTTGGAGGTGTGCATCCGGCAATGGCGGCGATTCCCGTCGTCTTCATGCTTCCGCACGCAAAAACTGACCAGGGTATTTTCGAGCCTGCGGAAGAAGATAATCGGGCAAAGGGAGATACGCTTGGTCAGTTTGAACATGTACTCGCGCTGCCGACCAAGATTATACTCGGGCTGTTTGGTCTGGTGAACGCCGGTGTGGTCGTCACGTCAGTAGGAGTCGGGGCAGCCCTGTTTACCATCTGTCTCATGGTCGGTAAGCCGCTCGGGATTGTGGGGTTTACCAAGATTGGACAACTCTTTGGTCTGTCTTTGCCGCCCGACATGAACAACCGGCATCTGCTCGTGCTTGGATCATTGGCAGGTATTGGGTTCACGGTCAGCCTGCTCTTCGCGGACTGCTCGTTTGCCCCCGGTTTACTCCAGGACGCTGCCAAGATGGGTGCACTGCTATCGCTCGGTGCAATCGTTGTCGCGCTACTGCTCGCAAAGCTGCTCGGCATCAGGAAGGCTGAGGTGGTCCAGCAGGACAAAGAAGAAGCGTCTCGACCTCGTCTGGTAGCCTAAACACATACGTACGGTAGCCGTTCGGAGGAACGAAAACCGTTTTAAAACGGCCGCGGGACCGCCTTCCCGCACACACTATTGCCTCTCTCCTAGGGAGGTAGTAGTCTGTAAAAATAGACAAAAAAATAATGGCTAGTAGGCCATTATTTTTTGTCATTACATTACGCATCAACAATCACTTTAAATCCACCGTAAACCATGCGCTTCATATCAAAAGGCATTTCTTTGCCCATGTACGTTGGGTCATTCATCAACTCGTCTTTCATTACTTTTGCGTTCACTCTATCGCGATGCGCACGAGACTTGAATACTATATAAGAGAATATAACCACCTCGCCCGGTTTAAGTTTAACTGCTTTTGGAAAAGTAGCAACAACACCTTTAGGACTTAGATCGTCACCAACGCACTCTTTGTAATCTAAGGCACCGTATTTACGCCAAACTTTACCTGCAGCAGCAGCCATCTTTCGGTAGGCAGCTAGTTTTTTCTTTGGAACAGTTAAAACGAATCCATCAATGTAGGGCATAGTATTTTGTTACTTAATAATTAATCATACTTAATTATATAAAAGAATTAAAAAATGAACAACCCGTAGGCTGTTCATTTTTGTGCTTTACCTATTTAGCTTTTAAAGCAATGATAAATGTCCTAGTAGGTATATCCGCTTAAATACGCGCGAGTTATTGGACCGAAGTTGCCCCAAGCAGGACTGATGCCAGCGTTTGCTTGAAATTCAGCCAATGCTGCACGTGTCAGTGGACCGAAGTAAGAAGTTGCGCCCGCTTTAGCAAGAGCACGTGCTGCCAAACCTTTATTTTGGGAAATTAAGAATTCCTGCAGAGTAGCTACACTGCTATTTTTACTGCCAAATCCGAGGTTGATCGCGATTGTGCGAACAGCTTGGCCAAAGGTGTTGGCAGTTGGAGTAGTGACAACAGTGTGAGCGATGGTCGGTGTTGGCTCAGGTGTTGTGACAACTGTAGAATTATTATTTTGCACGTTGTTGTTCGTTGGTACATTGTTGGTCGTTGCTGGTGTCGGTGTCGGTGTAGGAGTAGGAGCGATGGTCGGTGTTGGTGTCGGTGTTGGAGTAGGGGAAGCTGCAGATGGAGCAGTGACAGCGTTTGAATCCAAAGTAACCGCTGTTTGAGCTAAAGCTCTTCCGTTCAATTGTGCGCCTGTATTTAATACAATCGCTGTTTGGCCTAGAATGTTTCCATTAAAGACAGCGGTAGTACCGATAGTCGTTTGACCACCAACAACCCAGAAGATATTGCGTGCCTGTGCACCGCCACTGAGGGTAATGTGAACACCTGAACTAAGAGTAAGGGTTTGGGCGATTTGGAAAATCCAGACATCATTTTCACCGCCGGAAAGGGTGACATTAGATGGAACAATAACACTTGTGCCCCATTTATAGAGACCAGGAGTGATAGTTAAGCCACCAATATTACCTGCGCCAAGTTCGGTCGCAGTCGGAAGTGTTCGGCCTGCAGCATCACTATATGCAGTTTGCATATCACTGATAGCGGTAGTCATGGTCGATGGTGTCGGAACAGCATAATCAGCCGCGTACACTTTTCCAGTCAGTAGGGCAGATGTTGAAAACGCGTTCGAAACATCCATGGTTAATCCAAACCCAGTGACAGCCGTTGCGACGATTGGGCTGACGCCAATGTTGCCGACAATTGAAGTAGGGCCTGTGTTGGAAATACCTGTTTTCGCTAAGATCACGAAATCACCCGCTGAATAAAGATTAACCGCTGCTGGTCCTGCTGCATGTGTGACAAGTGGTGTGGTGAGTCCAAACAGTGCGGAAATTGCTACTGCGATTACTCGCAGGTTCTTATAAAATATTCTCATGGGATAAAGTTTAATAATAAACGATTGGGTTGGTCAGCATTGGCTTTTACCAAAAAACAAAACTAGCTCGTGGTGAGCTAGTCGGAAATACTATAGTGTTCAGTTCATCCTTGTTTTTTTCGGTGGTAACCAATTCTGGCGTAATGGAGGGTGTAATCGGTGCGGGGGTAGTCATGCGCATTTCGTTATCTGTAGGTCCATGACGCATCTTTAAAGTGAAAGGGAGTGGTACAGCTTTATAAGCTTGAAGTAACTGTACACTCATTATGGTGGATTGTCAAAGAAATCTTCACGAATTCCAAATACATCGCACCAGGAAAGTAAATAAATATTTATTTTGTAATCCTATATTCCACCCAAGCCATTACTTCACCCGCGCCATTTCCTTCATTGTATTCTCGAACAATTACACCACCAAGAGATTCAGGAATTTTTCGGCTAGCACTATTTTCTTCCGCAACCGGGTATTCGATGTAATCGTAAGTAAGTTGTTCATCAGCCCACTTTTTGAGCGCATGCATAGCTTCGCGACCATATGCATGTCCGTGAGCAGATTTTTTCAACCAAATACCAAACTCCGGAGTGGTGGTGTTAATTCGGTGGAAACCGCCGGCACCTAAAAATTCACCGGTTTTTTTCTCAGTAATGGCGCAAATAATTTCCGTACCTTCTTCCATGTTTTTTCTCGAACTCGCAATAAAGGCATCAGTAACGGCAATAGTCTTCGGCGGCACCGGGCGCATGTAATGAGTGATCTCTTCAGTAAATTCCTTAAAAATAATTTCGCGGTGAAGAGGGGAGATGGGGATGAGGAGTAGGCGATCGGTTTCAAGTGTGAGCTGTAGTAAGTCTTGCATATAGCAAGAGCCTACCATACATTGCTATAATTTTCCATAGTGAAAAGTATTAGAAAATGTAAAAAACACCCAGTGACGGGTGTTTTTCAAATATAGTTTATTCTTGGTCGTACGCATCCTGCAAACCTTGTACATCAAACTTTTTCATCTGAAACATCGCATGCATGACGCGCTGCGATTTCTTAGGGTCTGGACCACTCATCAGTTGACCAAGTGCTTTTGGCACAACCTGCCAGGAAAGACCAAATTTATCTTTGAGCCAGCCGCACTGACTTTCGGCACCGCCGTCGGCAATTAGTTTATACCAAAAATGATCTACTTCTTCTTGATCATCACAATCAATCACAAAAGAAATTGCTTCGCTAAATTTAAAAAGAGGTCCACCGTTAAGGGCTGTAAATTTCTGGCCATCTAATTCAAATTCTACCATCATAACAGTACCTGGCTTCTGGCCAGTTATTTCCTGCCCTTCGGTCCCATAGCGAGAGATATTGTTTATTTTCGAGTTCTTGAAGATTGAAGTGTAGAGTTTTGCGGCTTCTTCGGCTTGACCATCGAACCAGAGACATGGGGTAATTTTTTGCATAGTAGTAGATAATTAATTAACCTATTTATGACAGTTTATATCGTTTTTTCTTTCAGTAATGGAAAATGTATCTTCCATAAATAATGTTCGCTAAACTTAAACTTGATTAAGTTTGTGGAAGTACTTGTACGAAATACCGAGTACAATAAAGCAAACGACCGGTAAGATAAGTAATGGGGTGACACCGTCCACTACTAATAGGCTCACAAAAGCCGCAATAAAATCGATACCAAAGCCAACATACGCCCACTCTTTGAAACGTTTTGGAATTGCTGGAATAAATAAGACGAGCGCACCTAGGACTTTAAAGACAGCGAACATTACTCCAAAGTAGTCGGGATACCCTAAGTGACGAATACCTTCCTTGGCTACTTCGGTTTGAGATGTTAGCGCCGGCATAACACCTTCAAACAAGAAAATGAGAGTAGTTGTAACCCAATAAATAATTTTATCTTTTTTCATAATAATTAATTATTGAGTAGTTTCAACATGTTTTTTAAAGTTTTCCAAAATTGCTTGCCAGCCACCATGTTGCATTTCTTCTGAATTCTGATTTTCCATTTCAAATGTTTCTGTCACCCTTGTTTTATTTGCTAGCATTGTAAATTTGATTGCAACTTTTCGACCATCGTCGATGGTATATTCGATGCGCTCAAGCGGAGTGACAGTAGTGTACGCCCCTGTAAAATCAAAACGAGCACTGCCGTCCTTGGCAGCCATGGTAGTTTTAAATCTGCCGTCAACGCGCAGGTCGTTTTCTGCAGCTGGCGCCTCCCATTCATCAGATGCAAAAGCCCACTGAGTAATGTGTTCTGGTTCATTCCAACATTCCCAAACTTTTTCGACAGGAGCATTGATTAGTGTTTCTACGGTAATCGTTTTAGCCATATAAAAATAAATTATACATTACTTAACAGTAGTCTTTTTATAAACCTTACCTTTTTTATCGTAGGTAATCCACTCGCCAGTTTTCGTCCCTTTACTGAAAGAACCAGAGCGCATTTTAGTGCCATCTTTTCTAAACCATTCCCAATTGCCATGCATAGCATCATCAAGCATGCTTCCTTTGGCCCAAACGGTCCCATCTTTATGATACAGCATGTATTTAATTGGTTTACTCATAGTATACACGGTTAGTAGGGAAGAATATCAAAGTGGTGGACATCTTCCTTGGCGCCAAGTTATGATTAGTTACTTACGTTTAGCTTTTTCCAAAACTGCTTTAACTCGGAAGTTAACAATTTTTTTAATCAAACCAACAGGAAGAGATTTATCAAGAGGAAATCGTACGGTACCTTTGCTCACTTCATAGGCGGCCAACTCTTTTTTAAAGGCGACTATTGCCTGAGAGCCAGGATAAAAACCGATATGGGTTTTGTAACCACCGAAGTGGACGAGGTTTTCGTTAAACACAAAAGTGGGGATTCCGTATTTAATTGCTTCCACAGCCTTCGGGGCAACGGATTTAATAACCTTCCGTATGCTCTGTAATAAAGCGTGCGTTTCTTTAGGGCAAGCGCGGATATAGGCATCAATAGTTTTGTATTGTTTCATGGCAGTAACCATATACGGTAGGGTTATACTTTAGGAGCTTTTATCATAGCAAATAACTATAGCTTTAGCTAATGCAATGCTTCTAAAGTCTCACAATGGCCATATAATCAAAAACAACCCAATTAGTGAGTTTGTTATGTGGTGGTACGAACGATAATGCTGTTATAAGCCAAGTATCTCCGAATAGCTAATGTTCCCTAAAGAATAATAAGGCCAATACTTTTCTTAATGTACTTTAAAAACTCTATGCATCTTCAGGTTTGGCGTCAAACTCTCGCTGCATTCTTTCGAACCATTGATCCTTACTTTCCCCTGTAGTATTTGTTAGATTCATTATGCGTTCTTTGTGTACAGTGTCAGATTGCATATGCTGCATCCCTTTTTCTACAATTTCCATTAATGTGTTTCCGGAGATTTCTTCGTCGCATGTCCCTCCTAGTTCACGACAGGTAAATGTTTTAGTCATAAGTTGCATTTATTTAGATTTAAATTTTTTACCGAGGACATATTTCACCGAAGGACTTATCGGTTTATCTGTGCGGTGAATGCAGCCGATCCAACAACAAGGGCGGCGCACCCCTTCTTTAAGTTCGGTTCGCACGCGTTCAACATGTTCTTTTCTAGTCTCTAATTTTTTAACGGAGATTGTCCAACAAATCCATTCGTTACGCGCAAGCGGGGTAAGACTTTCCCATGCCGTGAGTGCCTGAGTGTCCGACGACAAAGCCTTCCGCAGGTCCGCGGGAACTTTGTGTACAACCCCATTGGAAATACTTTTTTTAGCCATAGAAGTACTTAATTATATCGATGATCAAAGTTTACCAAATATTTCAGTATTCCACTTACAGCTTTCGCAAGATTTTCTCCATCGCCTTTCCCTTTGCTAACTCGTCGATTAATTTATCCAAGTAGCGAATTTCCCGCATAACAGGTTCCTGTATTTCCTCCAATCGAACACCACAAACGACGCCTGTAATTAAAGACCGTAAAGGATTCAGGTGAGGAGCTTCCGCAATAAAAGTCTCAAAGTCTGTTTGTTTTTTTAGTTGAGAATTTAATTCTTTTTGGCTATATCCAGTTAACCAACGAATTATTGTATCGACTTCTGTTTTTGTTCTTCCTTTTCTCTTCGCCTTTGTAACATAAAGCGGGTAGATACTCGCAAAGCTCATTGTATAGATCCGATGTTTTGTTGTGCTGTTCATAGACAGGTTATTATTACAATAATATAGCAAGTATTGAAACGTTCCGCTAGGGATATAGAAAAAGCAGTTTAACACAATTTACAAAGGGTAAAACAATGAATTTTGGCTAAAATAAAGCATAAATTTGCATAATAGTCTTGACAAAATGCCTTTTTTATGCTATAATGCAACGTTGTAGTTTGCGATAAAAACGCACTTTATGGCACAGAAATAGGCTTTAAAATGGCTTAGTTCGGTGTCAGAAAGACACTTTCTTTAACAATCCAACTGAAAGAGGAAAAAATGCGAATCTTGAGCTTTCTCTGTGTGTCGGCCATGGTGGCCTGCGGATCAGAAATTCCGCTTCCGAAGCAGGGGGACACCAAAGAGTGTGATGGCAACGAACTGTACCAATTCCATGAAGGGAGTGACGTAGAGTACGTGGTGCCCAATAAAAAGCAACGGATTGCTTCATGGAAGTTATACCCGCTGAACGTCATGACCGTGAACGAAGTTTCGTTCCTGTGGTCGTTCGAACCGTTCCGACCAGTCGCTTGGACCATCATATACGATGGTGAGGTGGTTGGAAGCGGTAATACCGTTAAAGGAAACAGGCGCTACAGCATGCAGCTCGATACGCCAGTGAACCTTGAGCCGCAGAAAGAAAGCAAGATGTTTGAGCTCGTGGTTGATACTAGCCAATTCCAGAACGGTCACACCCTGACGGTTCGACTTGACCAGCTTGACCTAACAGGGGAAAGTGAACATTGCCTGCACGAGCAGACTGATCCGCTCGTCTGGCGGTGGCATTTCCGAACCCAACTCGCGAACTATGTGAGTGACGTTGCTACCTACGCGGCGGCAAACGGGCTTACACGGTCATGGGTTGATTTCATGGTCGCTCACCAGAAAGAATACGCGAAAGCATACGTGCTGGCTCGATTGCCGCTTGTACAGGGGCAGTCACCACGAACCATGACGGTGCATGTCTCATATCTAAACCAGGTTATCTACAATCCCGCCTGGCAGAATGAAGCAGAGCACTTTGCGGCGCTCAAGCACCTTCTAGAACTTCAATTCGCAGGTTGGAACTTTGAAGTAAGCGGCGCGTCATCGTGGCCGGCCAACATCGAAATGGTTCTGGGTGAGCCGAGCATATCGAATGCAATAGAAAATACCGATGACACGGGTGTTTTGACGCTCGGAACGGTCTATCTGCATTTCGAAACAATTGCCGCGCATGAAATCGCGCACCTGTTCGACTTTCCACATCACCAGCCAGTTTCTGTTGGTGAAGTGGATGCGCTAGATCACTCAGAAGAAGGTCTCTGCATCATGCGTCGTGATGGGTACACCTTCGGCCACATCGAGCGATTCCTCCTCGATCTTAATCCGCCCCGCGAAGGTGAGGTTGATGAAATTAAGGAGGCGATCAAAGAAATTACAAGCCGCTACCCCTAAAGTAGCAACACTGTTCCTGACGGTGTATAAACGCAAGTATCTGTTGCGAACGCGTTCAATCGCGTTCCCAGGTCGATCAGGCGTCTGCTCCCAGCAGACCTCGACTCTAATTGTAAAAACTGCAATTAGTGAGAAATAAAAAACACCTGTAACAGGTGTTTTTTATTTTTTCCGTCAGGATTAAGTAGTAATTTGGTTATTTAAGAATTAATTTTTTCATGTTATAAATACACTTATTCGTTATGGCTGTTAATCGCTACTTCATCGTGGGAATGTGGTGTTTGCTCGCGAACGATAGACTGAAGTGTAAAGCCTAAGACTAAAAGAGTGATAAGTGTAGCGCTGCCAAGCGCTGCAAACTTCTTGAAGGTAAAGCGGATATCATTTTTAAGAATGTAACCGATGAGAGAAATCATTATACCGGTTGGAATTAGATAGCTAGCGTACAAAGGTTCTTCATCAAAGTGTTGTACCGCACCACTAACCATACCAACACCTAACGACAAAATCAGCGAGAAAGCAATAATCTTAAGTAAGCCCTCTTTTTCAAAATTAGCTTTATTAAAGTATTTTTCATTTATAGTTGAGGATAGTGCAAAAATAAATGCACCAATAACGCCAATAATACTAAAACGCGCTGGATTCATTGGGAAGTGGACGATCGACCCGGAAAGGAAGCCAGTGCCGATAAATAAACCGATGTAAACTAAGTAAGGTAAAAAGAGCTTGCGATAAACTGATTCCATAATTGTTTTCTTGTTAATGTTGGTAAAGTAAAATACTTAATTAAAACTTATTGAAAAACTATACATACCCATACTGCAAATGCCTTTTAGAACAGAGCCTGGAGGCTGAGCTGTAAGGTCGATAGTAGTTTCGCCTGTAGCCGGAAGGAATGAGCGGTATTTGATAGAAGGTATCGTTAATACTGCTGAACAGTCGTAGGTTCCATTAGTCACAACCTTAATCGTGGTAGGTAAATTAGCCTTTGCCACTGTTTGACGTGGTGTATAACCACCTTTAGCTGTGATTTCGATAATTTGCCTATCGTCAACGACTGAAACATTGGCTTGCTGGGGGGTAATATTCACTTTTGCTTCGTTACGCATGAGTATAAAAAATCCGCCAAAGAGCAGTGCTGTTGTAATAATTGAAAGAAGGATTTTTTTCATAGTTATAATTATACCACATCAAAAGTTAAATACTGGTTGGATGTAACCAGCTGCGACTAGGGCATTAATAATGTTAAATATCGCAAAAAGAATAACGATTAGTCCTGCACTCTTAAAAAAGATGCCAGACTTGGAACTATTCTGAATGCTAAAGGAGCTAAAGCTGACTAAAGCTAGTACAGGCAGCGTACCTAAAGCGAAGGATAACATGGTCAGGCCACCTTTGAGGAAGCTGCCAGTCGAAAGGGTGTATATCTGCATTGATTGGGTAAAGCCGCAGGGTAGGAAAAAGGTTGCAATACCAACCAAGGCAGGCGTGAGCGTGTGATTAAGTTTTGTTAAGGTTAATGCCTTGATCGATAAGAACTTTGGCATGGCTGGCTGTAAGCGTCTTGTAAAATGAAAAACATCAAGGAGGTTTAAGCCGAGCACCAGCATGACTAAACCGATTCCGATTCCAAGTACTAATGCTCCAGTTGCGTTGAGTTGGAAAGCTGACCCGATTGCACCAATAACACCGCCAAGTACAAAGAAGGAAACAATGCGCCCGAGATGGAAGAGGATTTGCGGTCGCACCTTCTCACCTTTTCGTGCGAATGAGGCTGACATAGAAAGCACTAAGCCGCCGACGACCGCCATGCAGGTTGAGAGGGAAGCGATGATGCCAACGGTAAAAGCTGTACCATAGGTTACTTTACCAGTATTCACTAAGTTTACGATTCCCAATTTCTGCAAAAGTAAAAATAGGAAAATAAACCCGAGAGCAATAGGGATGGCCACTGAAAAATCTTTCCAAGCAACTTGCTTTTTTTCTGCTTCTGTCGAGAGGGAATAGCCATGCTTGGTTAAGAGGGGGGTAAGCTCTGCGGCCAGCAACTCGGGTGACAATTCGGCAAAGTCACCTTGTATTTCCACGGTGCGGGTTTCAAGACTAGATTTTGCCGATATGACTTTTGGATGTTCCGTGAGTTCACTTTCAGTTAGCATGACACACGACTTGCAGCGCATGCCGCGGACATGAAAAGTGTATTTCTTTGGAGTCATAGAGTAATTATTTGTACCACTGACTATACCAATCTTGCATTTTCTTTATCTCGCTTGATTGGGAACGTATGATGTTCTGAGTAAGCTGTTCTATCTCCGGACGACTTGTTCCGCCTTGCAACATCTGAGCCATCATTACCGCCATTTGGTGGTGGGGAATCATCAACTCAATAAATTTCTTATCAAAATCAGCAGCATTTTCAAGTAGTGCAACATCTGTGTTGCTTCCGCCCGCACTCATCGTTCCACCATGCATCATGCCTCCTGAATTGGTAGTACTCTTAGAAATTTCCGTACCGTACCAACTCTTATACCAGCCTTGCATATCCTTGATTTCTTTAGACTGGGATTCGATAATGGCATTTGCCAATGTTTTAATTTCCGGTCGTTTAGATCGCGCTAGAGCGAGTTCGGCCATTACAATGGCATCTTCATGATGAGGAATCATTTGTTCAATAAAATGTCTGTCCATAACCGTTCCCATTCCCTGATGCATAGCACCACGACCACCAAACATCGTAGAATGCAACCCTGTCATCGGAATAACCGTAAGGGTAAGCAATAGACCAACGACTAAACCACCCAGCGCCGCTAGAATAATTTTATTGTTCATATAATTATCAATTAATTATAAATTTTTTGCTTTAAGTCGTAAGGAATTAGATACAACCGACACGCTTGAGAGCGCCATGGCAAGCCCAGCAAACACAGGGTTCAGGAGCCAGCCAAAGATAGGATAGAAAGCACCTGCCGCCAAAGGTATACCGACTACGTTGTAGAAAAATGCCCAAAAGAGGTTTTGCCTAATACCACGCATGGTAAGTTTGGAAAGCTTGATTGCCTTAACCAATTTTGAAACATCACCATTGAGCAATGTTATACCTGACGTTTCAATCGCCACATCTGTTCCGGTGCTCATAGCAACACCAACATCGGCTTGAGCTAACGCTGGCGCGTCATTTACACCGTCACCAGCCATGGCCACAACTTCTCCTTGGGCCTGTAATTCCTTAATTTTTAACAACTTATCTTCCGGCAATACCTCAGCTATTACTTCATCAATACCAACTTGGTCGGCAATATAACGAGCGGTATTTTTGTTATCTCCCGTCAGCATGATAACTTTGATACCCAGCTTATGAAGCCGATCTACCGCCTCCTTAGCCTCTGGTTTAAGGGCGTCAGCAATCATGACAGTACCAAGTATCTTTTTATTAGTTGCTAAAATAATAGGCGTCTTACCTGTTTTTGTTTCCTGGTCGAATGTATGGGTATCAAGTGAGATGCCAATATCATTTACCAGTCTAGTATTACCTGCGAGGTATTCTATACCGCCGATAGTACCCTTTACTCCCTTGCCTTTGATCATTTCAGATTGTTCGACAATACTATTGCTTATACCATGCTCTTTAGCATAGGAAATAATAGCGTGGGCGATAGGATGTTCCGAGCGAGCTTCCAGCGAGGCAAGGATAGAAATAATTTCTTTATCTGTAATTCCGGCTTGAGGTTCTATAGAAATAAGTTCCGGCTTTCCTCGGGTTATCGTTCCGGTTTTATCAACAACTATTGTCGTAACCTTGTGCAGTTTTTC
>JBKJTY010000029.1:0-20054 GCA_046590235.1 Candidatus Magasanikiibacteriota bacterium
CGCTTCATCGATGGAGTTGTCGACGACTTCCCAAATAAGGTGGTGTAAACCAGTAGGACCGGTGGAACCGATATACATGCCGGGACGTTTGCGGACCGCTTCTAAACCCTCTAAAACTGTAATGCTTTCGGCACCATACGAGGTTTTCTTCTTTGCTTCTTCAGCCATATGACAAGCTTATAATGGTAATCAATAATGGGGATAGTTTAGCACACGGATTTTGCCGTGGCAAGCCTTATGGTGTAGGCGTGCTACTCTTGACAATAACTCTCTTTTAGTGTAGATTAAGCTGTTCGCCTCTTGTGAAAGACATGGCTATGACAAGCCTGTAACTTCTTAGAAGTGACGTTCGTTTCATTGTAATTTTCTTTTTTCCGCACTAGACCAAGAAAGGGGTCAGCCATGGTTGTAGATGATAAGCGTATTGTGATTGGTACTCGTTTTTTCGAGCGTGATCCGTCGAAGGTGACGGTCTCGCTTGATCGGCTCAACCGTTTCCTCACCCCGCCGCTCAACCCTGACATGCAGGGTACCTATGTGTCCCAGGTGCTCGTGGCGGTCAATGGCGACGAGGATAGGTCCGATGTGCGTTCGTCCTCCCTCATTCATCAGAAGTTCGCACGTCCTCAGAAGGAGGGGCGGCTCGAGATCTTCAACGTTACGCCGTGGGGCAAGTTCGTTCAGCCGCTCAACGCTCTTCTCATCAAGGGACGTCCGAAGTTCGCTGAAGGGGCGTACTTTCTCTCGGTCTCTGTTGATGTGGAGTTGAATGTGGAGATCGTCCGTAAGCTCCTCGATCATATGGACGACCAAACCCTCGTGGTTGGCGCAGTCACGGAGGGGCACGACTACCGGCCAGGTGCTATGATTATCGATGCTGACGGTTTTCAGGTGCCCTGGAATAACCTTGCCCTTTGGAATCCGCGTTTGTTGTGCCGTACGGGTTTCCTGATGCTTGGTGAGAGTCCTCTTAACCAATTGGTGAATGGCGGTGATGAGGAGTTCAGCACCATTACTGTGCAGCAGGAGCTGTTCGGTCTTGATGGCGCAAAGGCGAAGCTCGTCCAGATTCCCGGTGTGAACATGAACAAGGGCTCGCGAGCGGCGGTCCAGCAACTCAATAAGTTTGGTCGCAACGGCCCGGTCGTTCACCACATCTAACCTCTGACTAAGGAAAAAAGAAACGAACTCTAACCGAAGCCCTGCCGTGATTTACATCGCGGCAGGGCTTCTTCTTTTTTAGGTGCTTATTTTGTGGTATACTATACACATCATATGCTCAATATTTATCGACAACAAAATCAGGAGATGGATGAACCAAAGCAGGCTCAGGTCACAGCACCCCCAAAACCGGCGGTGCATGCTGATTTTAAAAAGTACGTTGATCCGACAGGGGAGTTGAATAGCAGTGATCTCGGTTACGGAATGTGGTATGTCGGACATCGCTTGCTGATCTATCGCTTAATTTTGATTACGCTTATTTCAATTTCAGTTGTGTTATGGGGATATAGCCTCGTTCGTTGGGGTATTTTCTTTTTGGATTGGAATAAAGACACTTTAGTTGCAAAACAGCTTGCTACGGCCCCTAACTATACATTGTTTGGTAAACGGTTTGCCCCAACACAATTGCAAGTTCTCTCTACGTCGCTTTTACCGGGCGGGGTAGATAAATATGATGCGGTTGCAGATGTTGCGAATACTGATGAGAACTTCATGGCTGAAATTGAATATTATTTTATCATCGGAGGAACGGCGACTTCAAAACGTACAACAGTTTTATTACCAGGTGAAAATCGTCCAGTAGCAGAGCTTGGTCTTGGCGGTATTGATAGTGCGATGGACGTAACTTTTAAGATTTCAAATATTTGGTGGCAGCGTATTGATGCTCATGAAGTACCGCGACCGCTTGAATGGCAGACAGATCGACTTGATTTTACAGTAGCAAGTACAACGTATAGCCCGAGCCAGAATTTTGGTGAGGGATTAAAGGTGAATACTATTGCCTTTGAGTTGACGAATAACAGTGCCTATGGCTATATACAACCAAACTTTTATGTTGGTTTGTATGAAGGCGAATCGTTAGTTGGTGTGATGCCGCTAACCTTGCCGCAGTTTGCGTCATTGCAAACAGTACCTGTTGACCTCCGTAATTTTGTGGGCGGTCTCAATGTTTCTACCATTAAAGTTTTCCCTCTCATTAATCTGTACGACCACTCGGTCTATCTCGCGCCTACCCGTTAAGGTATGTTTTCTCTCAAAAAATTCTCTCCCAGGAGCTTTGATTGGGTACTTTTGTTTTCCTCGCTGCTTTTAGTATCCATGGGTTTGGCGGCAATTTATAGTGTTGATTTATCGCGTGGCGTGGAGTTAGTTTATTTCAAAAAACAATTGTTAGCTGCTGGTATTGGTCTGGTACTGTTGTTTACCGCCAGTCTAATTCAACATACTTTTTTCCGTTCATACGCGAAATTATTTTACGCTTTGACCATTCTTTTACTGGTTGGTGTGATAACTATCGGTACGAATATTCGTGGTACAAAAGGTTGGTTTGTCATGGGCGGCTTTAGCTTTCAGCCGGTTGAAGCGGCTAAAGTAGGTATTATCCTAATGTTGGCATATATTGTGTACCATTTTGGACGGCGCTATGAGCGGCCGCTATTTTTTTTCGGTACCGCCTTGGTAACCTTGCTCATTATGGGGCTGATCATGTTGCAGCCAGATCTTGGTTCTGCCGTTATTATTGGTTTGATTTGGTTTGGCATTATGTTACTGGTCGGTGCTCGTCGAGCATATATCGTAGGGTTGGTTGGTGTGACGATTGTGACGGCAGTGCTTAGTTGGTTTTTCTTTTTGCAGCCATACCAGAAAGGGCGTATTTTAACTTTTATAAATCCTGAGGCTGATCCGCTTGGTCGTGGGTATAATAGTATTCAGGCAATCATTGCTGTGGGATCGGGACAGCTTACTGGGCGTGGGCTTGGTTTTGGTTCGCAGTCTCAACTTCGTTTTTTGCCTGAAGCTCAAACCGATTTTATTTTCACGGTTATCGGTGAGGAGCTTGGTATGGCTGGAGTTGTGGCGTTTTTAATTTTGTTTAGTACGATGTTGTACCGGCTGGTTCGTATTATCAGGTTATCTAATGATGATTTTGGTGCAGTGGTGGTGGGTGGTATCGCAATTTTATTTTTTTCCCAGCTTATTATTAATGTAGGTGCCAATCTTGGGCTTTTGCCGATTACTGGTGTCACGTTACCATTTGTAAGTTACGGGGGTTCTTCGTTGATGATTAATTTGTTTTTGATTGGAGTGGCGGAGTGTATGGTGGGGAAACGGTACTAAAAACGAATTTTTAATGTATAAAAAAACAACCCATTTTAATGGGTTGTTTTTAGTAGTGCCCGAGTTATCGTACTCGGGCAAGACGTCGTTATACCACAATTAAGTGGTGAGGGTGCGGGGGTTTGAACCCCGTCTGATAGCTTGTAGTCCAGGGACCTTGCGACTGTGCTCGACGCATAGAAGTCTAACCCCTAGGAGAGGTGCACCAGCCAGAAATCTACTTGTCGCAGTCACCGATCACAACCAGGTACAAGCAAATAGTATGAGCACGTATTTTAATCTAACTCTTTGTGCTCATACTACTTTTTCTCAGTACCATCCGAATTGCAGAGCTTCCGCTACTGCAATGGACCACCCTCGCGAATGTATCTATTATCTCAAAGAACGTCTCAACTTACCATGTCTATGAGTCTTTGTCAAGATCCCTATCCTGTAATGTACTAAAAAAAGCCATAACTAAGCCATTTTAGCTTGCTTTTCGATTGTTTATGTGATAGACTACGTACACTATGGATTTCAAAATCAACTCACAATACAAGCCGGCAGGCGACCAGCCCAAGGCTATCGCCCAGCTGACAGAAGGGCTAAAAAAAGGGTTTGACCGACAAACTTTGCTTGGTGTTACCGGTTCGGGCAAAACCTTTACCGTCGCTAATGTCATTCAAAATGTTCAAAAGCCGACTTTGGTAATTGCGCATAATAAAACGTTGGCAGCTCAACTTTGTAATGAGTTTCGTGAATTTTTTCCCGACAACGCTGTCGAGTATTTTGTTAGTTACTATGATTACTATCAGCCGGAAGCGTATATGCCCAATAGCGATACGTATATTGAAAAGGAAGCGCAGATAAACGAGGAGATCGACCGATTACGTCATGCTTGTACTCAGGCTTTGCTGACTCGTAAGGATGTTATTATTGTTGCCTCTGTTTCTGCTATTTATGGTTTGGGTTCTCCAACTGAATATGAAAAAATTGTTTTACATTTACGTGTTGGACAAGAACTTGACCGTCGGGCAATGATGGAACAATTAATTGCTATGCAGTTTGAGCGAACGAATGGTGATTTGAAGCGTGGTAGTTTTCGTATGCATGGCCAAGTTTTTGAAATTATGCCGGTGAATGAAGATGCGATTTATCGTTTTGAAATTTCTAACCGCATTGAAAGTATTGAGCTAATAGATAGTGTTACGCGTGCCGTTCGTCGTTCACAGGAAGACGCCTGGTTCTTTCCAGCGAAGCATTATGTAGTAGGTGAATCTGCTCGTGAAGCGGCATTTATTCGTATTAAACAAGAATTGGAAGAACAGTTAGCTACGTTTGAACGACAGGGTAAAGTTTTGGAATATGAACGTTTGAAACGTCGTGTTGCCTATGATTTGGAAATGATTAAAAATATTGGTTATTGTAACGGTATCGAAAATTACTCTCGTCATTTTGAAGGTCGCGCGGAAGGGGAGCCTCCATTTACGCTTTTAGATTATCTTGGGCACGGTGTTGGTAATGGAAAGTTTTTGACGGTAATTGATGAATCGCATGTTACCGTTTCCCAGGTGCGTGGTATGTATAATGGCGATCGAGCGCGCAAAGATACGCTCGTTGAACACGGTTTTCGTTTGCCTTCTGCGCGTGATAATCGTCCGTTGACGTATGATGAATTTGATAAACGTGTTGGTCAAACTATTTACGTTTCAGCGACACCAGGTGAGTATGAAGTAGAAATCAGCGAGCAGGTAGTTGAACAAGTTGTTCGTCCGACTGGTTTGATTGATCCTGAAGTTATTATTCGACCGATTGTTGGTGATAAAAAGAAAGGTACATTGTCGCAGGTGGAAGATCTATATATACGCATTCAAGAACGTATTGCTGATGGCGAACGTGTACTTGTTACCACGTTGACAAAAAAGATGGCTGAAGATTTGACTGAATATCTAAAAGAGAAAAAAGTTAAAGTTGCGTACATTCATAGTGATATTCAGACGCTTGAGCGTATTGAGATTATTACTGATTTACGTTTAGGCAAGCATGATGTTCTTGTAGGTGTGAACTTGCTTCGCGAAGGTCTTGATATGCCAGAAGTATCGCTCGTAGCTATCCTCGACGCAGATAAAGAAGGTTTTTTACGTAGTGAAACAAGTCTTATCCAGACTATAGGTCGTGCAGCCCGTAATGTTAATGGTCGGGTTGTCTTATATGCAGACCACACCACTAATTCTATGCAGCGTGCTATTGATGAAACTGCTCGTCGTCGCGCTATTCAGTTAAAATATAATGAGGATCACGGTATTACTCCGCAGACTATTAAGAAAACTATTCGCAACATTTTGGAAGAATTTGGTATTTCTTCGGACAAATCTAAAAAAGGTGATCGCAAGAAAAATGCTCGTAATCAAAGTGTGGCTGAACTCGATCTTCTTGGTGATGCGCGCCCACTCGAAGAAATTATTAAGGATAAAGAAAAACAGATGCGCGAAGCTGCTAAGGATCTTGAGTTTGAAATGGCAACTATTCTTCGTGATGAAATTCGTGAATTAAAATTACGTGCTAAAACGACAGAGGTCAAAGAGAAAAAACCTCGCAAGAAAAAATAACTATGCTTAAAAAAATAATTTTGGTCATCGTTGTTTTTTCGATGGGGATGTTCCTGATTGCTAATGCGTTTATTTTGTCGTTTCAAGGTTCTATTATTCCGGCTGGGGCCGTACCAGAGCGGCATATTGCTTTAATTTTCGGCGGTGGCATGAAAGCGCCGGGAATAATGAGCGACATGCAAACAGATCGAGTCATTCAAGGTGTTGCTTTGTATAATGCTGGAAAGGTAAAAAAGCTAATGATGACTGGTGATGATGGTGCATATTATAGTGATGAGGTCACATTTATGAAGCAATATGCTATCGAGCTCGGAGTTCCTCTAGAAGATATTTTGGTTGATCCTCACGGATATCGCACGTATGAAAGTTGTTATCGGGAATTTCATGTTTATGGAATGACTAGTACAATCGCTGTTTCCAATAAGTTTCATTTATCTCGGATAGCGTATCTTTGCCAGGGTTTTGGTATCGACACGCTTGGTGTGGCTGCTGATCTTCGCGATTATGGGTTTGATGAATATAAAATGAATGTCCGTGAAGCTCTCGCTCGTCTTAAAGCTTTTTGGCAGTTTTCAATTACGCGTCCGTTGCCGATTAGTTTGGAAAAGTAACCATAATTTAAAAAACACTCCGTTTTGCGGAGTGTTTTATTTTTGGTAGTTATTTTACGTTTACCTCAACTTCATTGGAGTATTCTGTACATGCGCCTTTTACAAAAACGCAGATACGGAAGTGACGTTTGCCGGATGGAACACCTTCCCATTCGAGGGCAGTTTTGTTTTTTGCGAGAGCTGTCCAGAAAGCACGCTTAGGAAATTCAACATTTGGGCTGCTGCTATGAAGTAAGCGGAAAGTCGCATCTTCTGGTAGGTTGGTTGGGATGTTCCAGCTAGCTTTAACGATACCACGCGTATCAGATGTGGCTGATAGGCTTAAGTCACTTGCTGGCTGTTCAGGTGTTGTGGTTGGTGTAGTGCTTGTGTCTGTAGTTACAGGTGGGGTTGAAGTGTCTGTCACAGGGGCAGGAGCTTGTTGACAACCAGCACCAACGAGTAAAAGTCCTCCCAAGACCAACGTAATAGGTAACGATACTTTCATATATTGTTTAATTAAGAGTATATATAGTAGACGTACTATAGACCAGTTATCTTTTTTTGGCAACTGCTGAACTTGCCTCATTTAGGTGGGTCGTGGTAGGCTAACAATGCTCTTTATAACCGATACTTTAGTATGAAGGCCCAAATTGGGTCCTTTTGTCGTTTACCCTCATTATATGCAAGATAAAATCGTAATTAAAGGTGCGCGCGAGCATAATTTGAAGAATATTTCAGTGGAATTGCCGCGCAATAAAATGATTGTTTTTACTGGTTTGTCAGGCTCTGGCAAGTCTAGTTTGGCGTTTGATACTATCTTTGCCGAAGGGCAACGCCGATACATCGAGAGCCTTTCTGCCTATGCCCGCCAATTTTTGGGTGGTTTGCAAAAGCCGGATGTTGATGAAATCGAAGGGTTATCGCCGGCGATTTCAATTGATCAAAAAGCACACAGCGCTAATCCGCGTTCGACTGTTGCGACGATTACAGAAATCTACGATTACTTACGCGTGTTGTATGCTCGTGTTGGTCAACCATATTGTCCGATTGATGGAACTAAAATCGAGAAAATGACAACCGATCAAATGATTGAGACGGTTGAACGAGCTTTAAAAAAAGAAAAGAAATCTTCTGCTGCTAAAGCCGAAACAGGAACAGAAAACGGTAGTGAGTTTATCGTTCTTTCACCAGTCGTGCGAGGACGTAAAGGTGAGTACTACCAAATGTTGTATGATGTTTATAATTCTGGCTATCTGGAAGTACGTGTTGATGGTGAGATGAAAAGTTTAAAAGAACGAATTATATTATCAAAGAACAACAAGCATACCATTGAAGTTGTGGTTGATAAATTGTCGGGCAGTCCTGAATATTTGAAGAGCAAGGATGGGCAACAGCGACTGGCTGAAGCGATAGAAAATGCCGTCGAACTATCAAACGGTCTTTGTGCGGTTATTTATCCGAACGGTGTTGAGCACGTATACAGTACGGAATATTCATGTCCGAACGATGGTTTTAGTTTTCCTGAAATTGAGCCACGCTTGTTCAGTTTCAATAGCCCATATGGTTATTGTGATGCCTGTACGGGTTTGGGTACGCAAGAATTGTTTAGCGAAGTAGAATGTCCGAAGTGTCACGGTAAACGTTTAAATGATACTGCGCTTAGTGTAAAAGTTGGCGGTAAAAATATTTGGGAAGTTACCACTCTCATGATTAATGTTGCGCGTGAATTTTTTGCTGAAGTGGAAATGGAGTTAACTGAAAACCAACGCGAAATTGCTGGGGTAGTGTTACGAGAAATCAGCAGTCGCCTGCAATTTATGTTTGATGTAGGTTTGCATTATCTCAGTTTGAATCGCAAAGCTGGTACGTTATCAGGTGGTGAAGCACAGCGTATTCGTTTGGCGTCACAAGTTGGCACTAAATTGGTTGGTGCTCTCTACGTGTTGGACGAGCCGACAATTGGTTTGCACCAGCGTGATAATGACCACTTGGTAAAAACACTCCGCAATCTCTGTGATGTTGGTAATACTATTATTGTGGTGGAGCACGATGAAGATACGATTTTAACCAGCGATTGGTTAGTTGATTTTGGTCCGGGTGCTGGTAAACATGGCGGTGATGTTGTATATTCTGGTCCGCTCAAGAATATTTTATCTGGTAAAAATGTTAAAACTTCTAAAGATCCCGAAACTGATTGTATAGTTTTGGGCGATGCAAAATCTTCCCTGACTGGTAGGTATTTACGTGGTGAAACTAAGGTGCCAGTTCCTGAAAAGCGCCGTGCTGTTGATCGTTCTACTCCACGTATTAAGATTAAAAAGGCTGCAGAACATAATCTCAAGAATATTGATGTTGAAATTCCGCTTCGTCGCTTTGTTTGTCTGACTGGCGTGTCTGGTTCGGGTAAATCGACCTTGATGCACGATATTTTACAGCGAGCCATGACAAATAAGTTTTTCCGTACTTCCCATCAGGTTGGTAAGCATCTGGAAATTACTGGTACGGAATATATTGATCATATGGTGACGATCGATCAAAACCCAATCGGTCGTACTTCACGTTCAAATCCAGCGACTTATACAAAAGCCTTTGATTTTATTCGTGAATTATTCGCAGAAACAGCTGAAGCAAAAATTCGTGGTTATAAATCTAGTAAATTTAGTTTCAATGTTCCGGGTGGACGTTGTGAAAATTGCGAAGGTAAAGGAACGCTTGAAATTGAAATGCATTTCTTGCCGAGCGTGGAAATTGTCTGTGATGTTTGTAAGGGAAAACGGTTTACGAACGAAATTTTACAGGTGCACTATAAAGAAAAAAGTATTACCGATGTTTTGAACATGACCATTGAGGATGCTGGAGAATTCTTCAAGGATATTCCTACGATTGCAGATAAAATGAAGATGTTAAATGAAGTGGGTTTGAGCTATCTAACACTTGGCCAATCAGCAACGACCTTGTCTGGCGGTGAGGCGCAACGTATCAAACTTAGTCGTGAACTTTCTAAACGTGGTACGTCAAAAACATTGTATTTGCTTGATGAGCCAACAACTGGTTTGCATTACGATGATGTGCGCAAATTGATTGAAGTGCTCGAGCGTTTAGTAGGGCAGGGGAATTCAGTTATGGTCATTGAGCACAATTTGGATGTCATCAAATCAGCTGACTGGATTATCGACCTTGGACCTGAAGGCGGGGATAAAGGTGGTGAGCTCGTTGCTACTGGTACGCCAGAAGAAGTGGCGAGAAAGGCCGGAAGCTTTACAGGGCAGTATTTAAAACGAATGTTAGCTTAAATTAAAAAACCACCTCATTGAGGTGGTTTTTTGTGAATGTTTTATTTGAATTCTACTGTAGCAAAGATTTTTTCTGCAGTAGGGAGGAATGTGTTAAATGTTGGTGTTGCGTCAGTACCAGTAAAGTTGTAAGCGGTTTGGTTGTTTAGTACGAAGTATTCAACACCTTTGATTGCTTGTTTTTCAGCTGGGTATTCTGGGTTGCTGATTTCGCCAGTAAAGGTAAATTTATGTGCGGTTACACCACCCAAAGTGGTTACACCTTCATCTTTTGCGTTCAATTTTTGAACAGAATTAGCGAGCGCCTTGTGTGATTCGTCTGAAAGCTCTTTTAGGGTGAGTTTTTCACCGTCAGGGATAGTGATAGCTGTGATGTTAACATTTTCTCGGTACATATCTTCTTCGCCGGCTTGTTCAGAGTAGAAAGCAACGTTTAAACTACCTTCATCAGGTGTTTCGTCTTTTTCCCAACCCTTTGGAATTTGAAGTTTGAATTTAAATTGTGCAGCTTGGTCGTATGCAGTGTAACCTTCTATTGGGGCAACAACCGCTGAAACGTTGTTTGTAGCTGGTGCAGTATCGCATCCACCACCGATGAGTAAAAGTGCAGCAACAAAACCTGTTGCTAGGGCTTGTTTCGAGAATGCCTGTGGCATAATTTAAAGTATATTAAGGTTGCTAAAATTGCTTTATAGAGCTAGTATATACCAGTATTTTGTTTTCAACAATGGCTATGATAGCGGAACGCCTTCAGCAATTACCAGATGAACCAGGAATTTATCTCTTTTACTCGGCGGAAAACGAGCTTATTTATGTTGGTAAAGCTACTTCGCTTAAAAGTCGTGTAAAAAGCTATTTTAGAGGTTTACGTACACCGCGCCCAATCGAGGAGATGATCCACGAGGTCGCAAAGATTGATTGGCGCACAACTGAATCTGTGCTTGAAGCTGTTATTTTGGAATCGGTTTTCATCAAACGTTTTTTACCAAAATATAATGTTCTTGGAAAAGATAATAAAAGTTGGAACTATATTATTTTAACAAAAGATGACTATCCGAAAGTTGTTACCATGCGTCAGCATGATTTGGAAATGCTTCGAGTTAATAACTTGGGAGAATATAAAAAAATGGCGGATATGTATGGTCCGTATCCAGGGCTAAACACGCGTGCTGCCATGAAAATTTTACGTCGTTTATTCCATTTTTCCACTTGTGAACCAGGTGCTAAACGACCATGTTTGTATTATCAAATGGGACAATGCTTGGGCGTGTGCATTGGAGAGGTTACTCCAGTTGATTATCGTCGTCGTGTAACTACTCCTTTAAAATGGTTTTTAGCTGGACGAAAGAAGTTGGTTATTAAGGCGTTTGAAAAGCAAATGAAAGACGCGGCTAAGCAGGAACGGTTTGAAGAGGCGACCTTGATCC
Source organism: Candidatus Magasanikiibacteriota bacterium (assembly GCA_046590235.1). Taxonomy (GTDB): domain Bacteria; phylum Patescibacteriota; class Patescibacteriia; order Magasanikbacterales; family GWA2-37-8; genus 2-02-FULL-45-10. The sequence goes on from JBKJTY010000029.1 coordinate 11,241, forward strand.
GCAATCAGTTAAAGGACTTGTACCGTATTCACGATGTAACTTTGATTAATAAAGGTTTTTTTGAAGACCAGAAAATTGAAGCACCTGAGTTGGTGGCAGGCAGAAAGATGCGTATTGAAGGTTATGATATCTCTAATTTGGGTGCGACTGATAAGGTGGCGAGTATGGTAGTATTTGATAATGAAGGCCCAGTTAAATCTGAGTACCGTAAATTTAATATTAAAACAGTTGAAGGTCAAAGTGATATTGATTGTTTAGCAGAGGTCTTGGGACGTCGTCTAAAACGCAACGATTGGCAGATGCCTGACGTTATTCTTATTGATGGTGGGCGACCACAAATCAACCGAGTAAAAAAAGTGTTCGAGGATTTTAATTGTATAATTCCATTTTTGGGAATTGCTAAAGGGGCTGAACGTAAACGTAATGATGTAATACTTGGAACTAAAGAAGAAGCATTTGTTCGTTGGGTGTCTGCGCACCAACCGCTGCTTATCAGAGTGCGGGATGAGGCACATCGATTCGCGATAACATTTAATCGAAGTAAGAGAAAAATTAAATAATTATATGAATAATAAAATAAATAAATCTAAAACAGATACTTCTTGGGGCGGTGTGGCTGATTGGTATAACGATCTTCTCTCACAAGAGGGGACATACCAAAAAGAAGTCATTTTGCCGAATTTAATTCGTCTTTTGCAGTTAAAGAAAAATGAACTCGTCATTGATATCGGTTGTGGAACAGGGTTTTTTTCTCGCGCAATCGTTAACGAAGGTGCGAAGGTTATTGGGTTGGACGTAGGAAAGGAGTTGATCGCAAAGGCGAAAGAGGTTCCGCATCCTGGTATTGCGTATCATGTTGCCTCATCTGATGCTATTCCTTTTGTGCTTGATGGCGCTGCTGACAAAGCGATTATGGTTTTATCGCTTCAGAATATGGAAAATGCTTTGGGGGCAATAAGTGAGGCTGCTCGTATATTAAAGAAAGGTGGAAAATTGTTTATCGTACTCAATCATCCAGCTTTTCGTATACCCGGCGTGAGTAGTTGGGGATGGGACGAAAAAAGTTCAGTGCAGTATAGACGTCTTGATGGGTATATGTCCGAGAAGAAGTTGAAGATCGAAATGCACCCCGGAGCGAATCCAAATGACGTTACCTGGTCTTTTCATCGCCCTTTGCAGTACTATTTTAAGGCTTTTGCCAAATATGGTTTAGCTGTTAGTAGAATGGAAGAATGGGTTAGCCATACCCGTACCCCGCACGGACCCCGAAAAGATGCTGAAAACAGAGCTCGAGCCGAATTTCCTATCTTTTTGTGCTTTGAAGTGCTTAAGATTAGCTAAAATCCTTGTATTAGCAAAAACCTTTTGTGTACATTTTCGTCGTATATGATACGATGTCTTTAGTGGCTTTTGATTGTCGGGAGGCAGGTCTTGACAAAAAAAGCTCTTTTATGTAGAATAAGCCCACCTCTATGGCACTTTCCGCAAAGCCAGAGTCCTGGCGAGAAGCTTTAAAATTCATCAACCGTTGTCCAATTTGTAGTGAAAACTACGAAACAGACAAGGCGCAATTGTTTGCGGCTAACGAAACGGCGAGTTTGATTCATATCGCTTGTCCGAAATGCCAGAGTTATTTTGTTGCAATGATTGTGATGGTTGGCCACGGGCTTAGCTCGGTTGGCATGGTGACAGATTTAAGTTTCGATGATATCCGTCGGCTGTATAAGACAGACCCGATTACGACTGATGAAATGATTAAAGGATATCAAGCAATCAATAACAAACATTTTTTACAAACATTAATTTTAAATGGGTAAGTAGCGTATGAACTACACATTAACGGCCGAACTCCGTACAATCAAAGGTAATAAACTTCGTTACGAAGGTAAGCTTCCTGCTGTTGTATACGGTGCTGGCAAAGAAGCTGAATCATTGGCTGTATCGCCAACTGAATTTCTTAAATTATACAAGCAAGCTGGTGAATCAAGTCTTATTGACCTTGTGATCGCTGGCAAGGAAGTTGGTAAAGTGCTCGTTCAAGATGTGCAATTTGATCCAGTTTCTGATCGTATTATCCACGCTGACTTACGCCGCATCGACATGAACAAGGCTATGACTGCTCCAGTTGCATTGCGCTTTGTTGGTGAAGCTCCAGTTATCAAAGCATCTGGTGGTACTATGGTTACCAACATCAATACAGTTATCGTTGAATGTTTGCCAAAAGATTTGGTATCCCACATCGATGTTGAACTTACTTCTATCACTTCATACGAAGTTGTTCTCAAGGTTAAAGACATCAAAGTTCCAGCTGGTATCAAAATCACTAGCCCTAACACTGATGATCTCGTTGCGAAAGCTGCTCCTGCATTGTCTGAAGCTGAAATCAAAGCTATGGAAGATGCTTCAACTGCTAACGTCGACCTTAGTAAGATCGAATCTGCTAAGAAGAAGGAAGAAGAAGCTGAAGAAGGCGCTGAAGGTGCTGCAGCTGCTGCTCCTGCTGCGGATGCTAAGAAGGATGAAAAGAAGGAAGTTAAGAAATAAAGATTTTTTAAAACCTCGGGCTCAACCCGAGGTTTTTTTATTATCATTTTTTCTTCACTATCGTTCTTCTGTTTCTTTACTGTTGCACAGTTCGCATGTCACTTTCTTTATAACTAAAGGAAAGTAACCAAAGAAAGTTTCAGGGGTTATTAAAACTCGGCTGCGGCCTCAGACAGTTAATAACCCCCGAACCCCAAGTGATAAGTATGATGCTTTACGGGGTTGATAAACATGATATACTGTTTACACTATGATTAAAAAATTCTCTTCAAAAAAGAAATATGCAATTGCTTTGGCGTTACTTGCTGTAGCAATTATTACACTCGTTTATTACATTACTTCTAAGCCAGGTGCGCCTCAAGAGGTTGTTCTGTTTGTTAAGGCAGAAGAAGAAATTAAATTGTATAGTCAGCTTGATGGCACTGCTGTCTCTAGTACGGCTGAAGTCGTTCCGACTGTACTTGGCATTATGATTGATAACCACCCTGACGCTCGGCCGCAGGCTGGGTTGGGGCAGGCGCGGGTGGTGTATGAGGCTTTTGCGGAGGGTGGGATTACTCGTTATTTGGCTATCTTTAATGCTGCTGATGAAGTGTTTAAGGTTGGTCCTGTACGTAGTGCTAGACCGTATTATGTTGATTGGTTCCGAGAATATGGTGATAGTGCTTATTTGCATTGCGGTGGCTCGCCTGAAGCGCTTAGTCAGATTAAGGAAATTGGTTTGTTTGATGTTGACCAGTTTTTCAATGGTCCGTATTTTTGGCGGGACAACAAGCGTGATGCGCCGCATAATTTGTTTACCAATACGACTCGTTGGGAAGATATGTTGGCGGATAAGGGTGTGAAGCGTGGTAAAAAAACGTGGCAGGGGTGGTTATTCGCTGCTGCAACAAGTACAACGGCTTCAAGCACAAAGGTTTCCTCGGTTGATATAACGTATGCGCGTGATTACGTTGTTTCTTGGGAGTACCAAGCAACAGGTCGCTATACGCGTCAGATAAATAATGTACCACACAAAGATGATACTGGAGTGGTCATGTCGGTGGATACAATTGTTATCCAAGAGATGTCTACTAAAGTAATTGATGATTATGGTAGAAAAGAAATGGACACTGTCGGTGTTGGTTCTGCTCGAGTGCTTTATAATGGTGTGATGATCCGTGGTACGTGGAAAAAAAATTCACCGACCGACCGGACTCGTTTTTACGATCAGGCTGGCGGTGAAATTGCTTTGAAACCTGGACAGGTCTGGCTGCAAATTGTTCCGAGTGGTACCAAGGTTGAGGTTACTTCTTAAAATGAAATAACAGCAAGACGATCTCGCAATGCGAGATCTTTTTGTATCTCGAATTTTGCAGTTGGGTAGTGTTCGGCAATATGTTTTTGAAGTGCTTCAGATTGGCTTGGATCAATTTCAAATAAGCATGTCTTTTGCTGGTCCAAGTGATTGATTTGTTCAAGTAGTTGAACGTACAATTCAAGTCCTGTTGTGCCGCCGACAAGTGCGTTGTATGGTTCTCTTTGGATACTTTTCTCTTCGGCAAATTGAGCTGGGGTGAGGTAAGGGAGGTTAGCGGTAATTACGAGAGGGCGGTTAGTAAGATAGGAGATAACTGGTTCTAATAAATTCCCTTGGAAAAAAGTTATTGCTACTTGGTGTGTTTTGGCGTTTTGTTTTGCAACAGCTAAGGCTGGTGAGGAGGCATCCGTCGCATAAGCATGAATGGTGTGTTGGAATTTTTTGAGAATAGTAATTGGGATGCAGCCACTGCCTGTACCAATATCAATTAAGGTTGTCTCAGGTGTTAATTTTTGCAAAGCAGTTTCTACTAATAGTTCGGTATCAGGGCGGGGGACGAGGGTGTGTTTGTTGACTGTAAAATCTAAGCCAAAAAATTCTTTGTGGCCGATTATTGTAGCAACTGAATAACCTTGTTTGTAACGGTAAATAAAATAGGTGAACTTGAGTCGTTCAAAAAAACCTAAAATGTATTCAGGGTGGGTGTGGATGAAAGTCGAATCTTTGCCTAGAGTTTCTGTAAGCAAAACAACGCTGTCAGATAATGGGCAGTCTTTAGCGTAGGTCGTGAGAACTTCCTTAACGCTGGAATTAAGCATATTATTCGATTAATGTTGCGTCGAGGCTTTCAGCTTCAGCGCGTTGGAGAGCGTGGATGATAGGTTCAATTTCGCCGTCCATAATGACTGGAATGTTGTTCCAGTTTTCGTGGATGCGGTGATCGGTGATACGATCTTGTGGGAAGTTGTAGGTGCGGATTTTTTCACTACGGTCGCCAGAACCAATTTGAGCACGGCGTTTTTCAGTGAGTTCAGCCATTTTCTTGTCGCGATCTGCAGCATACAAACGAGCGCGTAAAACAGCCATTGCTTTTTCACGGTTGGCAGTCTGGGAGCGTTCATCCTGACATTGGGCAACGATACCGGTAGGGACGTGCACGATACGAACAGCGGAATATGTAGTATTAACACTTTGACCACCAGCACCACCGGAACAGAAGGTATCAATACGTAAATCTTTAGCTTCGATTTTAATTTCAGTTTCTTCAATTTCAGGTAGGACAGCAATGGTAACGGTAGAAGTGTGTACGCGGCCAGCTTTTTCGGTTTCAGGGACACGCTGCACGCGGTGCACGCCCATTTCCCATTTTAAGAGTTTATAAACGTTCTTGCCTTTAATACTAAAGACAACTTCTTTATAGCCGTCAGTACCAGTAACATTCGTATCAAGCAAAACAGTTTTCCATTTCTGGCTTTCAGCGTATTTGCTGTACATGCGGAAGAGTTCAGCAGCAAACAAAGCAGATTCATCACCGCCTACACCAGCACGGATTTCAACGATAACATCTTTTTTATCGAGCGGATCGACTGGGCGTGTGAGGTTGGCGACATCTTTTTCCAATATGGTTCGTTGTGCGACTAAGTCTGTTAGTTCCGCGGTAGCTAGATCTTTCATTTCGCCAGCATTAGGATCTTTCGCCATGAGTTCGGTATCAGCAATGTTTTTTTCAAGTGTTTCAAGTACGGTGATCATTTCAGCGGCTGGTTTAAGATCATTATAGTCCTGTGACACATCCTTAAGTTTGTTTTGGTCACTAATAACAGCCGGGTCCTGTAGACTCATTTCAAGGCTTTTGAATTTAGCGAGAATTTGTTGAAATTTTGGTAACATATAGGTTGTGTCATTCCCGCGAAGGCGGGAATCCAGGACACCCAACGGCCCGTATCCTGGATTCCCGCCTTCGCGGGAATGACAGTCGTGCAGTGAATGCCAAGTGTAAATAAAAACAGACTAACTTAGATAGTATAGTCTGTTTAAAAAACGTAACTAGGCTTCTGACTTTGTAGTTTCTTTAGAAGCTTCTTTCTTTGCTGAGCGTTTTGCTGCAACAGCTGCTTTCTTTACCTTCTTACCCTTGCGAGTAGCGGCAATACCTGCAACTTTACTCATCTTTTCCTGGAATTTCTCAACGCGGCGAGCTGTGTCGACGAATTTCTGTTTACCAGTATAAAAAGGGTGGCATTGGCTGCAAAGCTCAATACGGATTTCTTTCAAAGTAGAACCTGTAACAAATGTGTTGCCACATGCACAAGTAACTACTGTGTCGCTGAAATATTGTGGGTGAATAGCCTTTTTCATAGTAGAAATGAGTGAGAAAGTGATCGGCCGTAGCCGAATCACTTTCGAACGAATGAAAACTATATCTAGATATAGAATGAATGATGATTTTCAAGTGAGCAGATTGTACCATCAAAGGGTTTTTTTGTCAATATCTGGATGGTAGGGGGAGTTTGGTCACCTAGGGGGTGGTATGTTATCATGTGAGACAGTACAAACTTACTATGCCACTGAAAAAGAAGAGAGCATCTGCTGTAACCAATAAAAAGAGAGCTGTCACCTGGGAAGCTGAGAATGCAACCCTGGCTTTTCGTGTGCGAAAGTCCTACGAATTGTTTCGGGCCGGTGATTTGGTAAAGTTAGGTCAACTGGTTGATAAGTATCCTGTTCCGAGCAATCAACTTGCATCGACATTGGCTTTTTTAACAGAGATAAATAGTTCTCTTGGTTATGCTTTAAATTCGGAAAAATTGGTAAAATTAAAAGGAATACTTTCTGAAGCAAAAAAAACTGTGCGAAAGAAGTCTGGTGTAAAAAAAGTTACATCTCGTTTGTCCAATTTACCAATTAAAGAACGCGAGAAGCGCTTGGGAATGGCCGTTCTACCACACTTAGATGCACGTTATGCAAAGTTGTTCGTATCACTTTTTGCTGAAAAAGTTGGGGCTGATGCATGGTGGGCTTTTTGGCAGCAAGCTATCACAAATGTGCAAGTGGTAGCAAATAAAGCGCTACATGAGCCGTACAAAGAAAAAAGTGATGCTTCTGAACAGCAGAAAGCTAAAAAAGTTTTTTTTCAAACTAAACCATCAGTACTTGAAGCCTTGTCGTTGTTAAGTAAAAATACCGATGCGCCTGGCTACACCGCTATTATTTCTACGCTCGGAAAAAGCATTATTGCTGCTTTGGAAGAAAGTAAGATAGTGAGGGAAGCTGTTTCATCTTCGGTTGCTAATGATTTGGAAGATAAGAATGGCCCTACTACCGTGACCGGATTTTTAGACCGTTTATATGATGATGGTGTTTTTCTACAAATTCATTACAATATAATAACTTTGAAGGGGGAATGCGAAGTAGTCTTTGGTAAGGATAGTTTAGTGGTTGGTTTTGAACCGAGCACTTATTTAAATGAAAAACCTTTTTTAGCCCTTTCTCCTCACATACAACAAGAGGTTCAGTCGATTGTGGAAACCTTTTATGCTTACGGTCGGATTTTGGAAGTGGTAGAGCGGGGGTCAGAAGCTTACATCGGTTTAAAAAGTGTTTTAAAGCAGGGTGTAGCTGATTTTTCGCTTAAATATGGGTATAAACTGCTTAAAACTCACTCATAAGTGATTACTTCTTTTTTACCTTCTCTACTCTTGACTTTGCCCTAATCTTAGCGTATACTAGCGACACTCTCGAATGGGAGTGTTTATTTATCACTCATCAACACTTTGTTCACTTTTTACAGTGAACGTACAGTCTTCCTCCCTGGAACCACTTTCGGGGTGACGTGTTGAGAGGCAGTAATAAGGAAAACTATGTCTACGAAAATGCCGAGCTTGCTCGAAATGCTCAAAGCCGGTGTCCACTTTGGCCACCAAAAATCACGCTGGCACCCTAAAATGGCGCCTTACTTATTTGGCGTACGCAATGGTGTGCACGTTATCGACCTCGATAAAACTGTTGAGGCTTTAAACACAGCATTGGATTACGCTCGCTCCATGGCAGCAAAAGGTAAAACAATTTTATTTGTTGGTACCAAGCGCCAAGCTCGCTCAATCATCAAGGAAGCTGCAGAATCCTGTGGTTCTCCATTTTTGACTGAACGTTGGATCGGCGGTCTCGTCACTAACTTTGACGAGTTTAAACGCCGCATGAAGAAATATAAGCACTTGAAAGAAATGTTTGCGACGGGTGAAATTGAAAAATATACTAAAAAAGAACAATCCGATTTCAAGAAACAAATTATCAAAATGGACAAATACTTGGCCGGTTTGGTAAGTATGGAAAATATTCCAGATGCGATTTACATCGCTGATCTCCGTGTTGAAAAGACTGCTGTTGCAGAAGCTGCTCGCGTTGGTGTTCCAATGATTGCGGTTTGTGATAGTAATGTTGATCCGACTAAAGTTGATTTCCCAATCCCAGCTAACGATGATGCTGTTCACTCTATTGAACTCATTGCTGGTCTCATGGCTGAAGCTATCAAAGCTGGTAAAGCTGACTTCGAAAAGAATAAAGCATCCATGAAGGATGAACGTCCAGCTGCTCCAGTTCAGAAAATGGCTGAAAAAGCTGCTCCAGCAAAAGCTGCAGCAACAGCTCCTACAAAGGAACGCCGCACAATCAAGAAAGAAGAAGCGGTCTAGTCTTTAAACTTCAATAAGGCGAAAGCGGAAAAAATTGTTTCTGCTTTTCGTCATATATACTTATTCCTTTAAATTCCCACATATATGTCTATTTCCGCAGCTGACATTGCCAAATTACGTGCCCAAACAGGTGCAGGTATGATGGATTGTAAAAATGCCATGGAGGAAGCCGCTGGAGACATGGAAAAGGCAGCCGAACTTCTTCGTAAGAAGGGGATTGTCAAAGCCGCTAAACGTGCTGATAAAGTCGCTTCCGAAGGCCGTGTTGTAGCAAAAGCA
>JBKJTY010000026.1:0-40945 GCA_046590235.1 Candidatus Magasanikiibacteriota bacterium
CTTCCACAAGCGCCTTTGCAAAAGGCGTTCTTACTCCACCTCACACTCTCCACATCTCCTATTGTCACACCCCTGCCCGGTATCTTTGGTCTGACGCACATCATTATATCGATGATCTACATCACAACCAGATTATTAAAACCATTCTCCCCCGCTTTATTTCCAAAATGCGTTTGTGGGACAAAATGAGTGCTGACCGAGTTGACACCTTCATTGCAAATTCACGCACCGTGCAATATCGCATCCAAAAATACTACCGCCGTGAAAGCACGGTTATCCACCCACCTATAGTACTCAAGGATTTTAAAATTAGTCCTATTGTCGAGGATTATTTTGTTACTGGCGGTCGACTCGTCCCTTACAAATATACTGATATGGTCATCCAAGCCTTCAACCGCCTCGGTTTACCACTCACTGTTTTTGGTACTGGCCCCGAGTTAAAACGATTGCAAAAAATGGCTAAATCCAACATCACCTTTGTGGGGCGAATTAGTGATCAGGATAAAGCTGATCTATTGGCCAAAGCCCAGGCCTTTATCCATCCACAAGTGGAAGATTTTGGCATTACCGCACTGGAAAGCATGGCTTCCGGGCGACCAGTTATTGCTTACGCACAGGGCGGGGCTACTGAAACCGTTATACCTAATGAAACAGGTGTATTTTTCTACGAACAATCGTGGGAAGCCCTCCTCAATACCATTCTTAATTTTGACAAACGCGCCTGGGATAGCCAGCGCATCCGAGATCGTGCTGCACAGTTTGATATGGCCACATTCAAATTAAAAATGACTGAACATGTTAATCACCGTTATGAAGAATTTAAACGTGGCTTAGAGCAACCCCAACTCATGAATTAATGTATGCGTATTGGAATTGACCTTCGCGCACTAGAAGGTACAAAACGAAGCGGTGTTGGCGAATATACCGCTGAACTTATCAAAGCAATTCTCGCTATCGATCAAAGTAACGAGTATTTTTTATACTACAACTCTCACAAATTAACTGTAAACAAAGAATTTACAGGAAAAAAAGTTACCTACGTCCAAACAAAAATACCTAATAAACTTTATAATGCCTCCACACTCCTTTTACATCGCCCCCGCATTGATCGTTTGTGCCCACAAAATCTAGATACTTTTTTTTCACCAAACCTTAACTTCACTACACTTAGCCCGGGTATAAAACATATCATAACAATACATGATATTGCCTTCAGTTTATTTCCAGAACATCTAACGCCTAAACAACGTCTTTGGCATCGACTTGTCCAACCAAAAAGACAATGCCGTAATGCTGACCGTATTATCACACCTTCAGAAAATACCCGTCGCGATCTTATCACCCATTTTGGTATTGCACCAGAAAAAATTACTGTCATTTATCCCGGCTACACTACACCTGTCATTGCGAACGAAACAAAGCAGCCCTCCATTTTAAACCCTTACATCTTATTTTTAGGTACTACTGAACCGCGTAAAAATATCCTAGCCCTACTACGCGGCTATGAAGCCGCCTTTCCCGATCTACCTGTTCCTCATGACCTAATTATAGCGGGTGCAACGGGCTGGAAACAGCAAGAGCTACTCATGGCCATTGCAGCTTCCCCGCTGCATCAACACATCAAACTACTAGGCTATATTAGTCCTGAAGATAAAACCACTCTAATCAAACAGGCGGCAGTTTTTGTATATCCATCATGGTACGAAGGTTTCGGTTTCCCGGTGCTCGAAGCACTTGCAGCCGGTACGCCCGTTATCTGCAGTAATCGATCATCACTTCTCGAAATCGCTGATAATGCATGTTATTTAATACAACCACATCACCCTCTCGATATAAGAGACGGTCTAAAAACGCTTATCACCAATCAGCCATATCGTAATGAAAAAATAAAAAAAGGGCTCATACAAGCCCAAAAATTTAGTTGGCAGAAAGCTGCCCAACAATGGCTAACTATTCTCAATTAAAATCCTAAACGACTTAACACGCTCGGGAAAAGTGTTAAAACCACTAAGAGGACACTAACGATAGTCAAACGAAGAATGGTTTCACCAGTTATAAATAAATAGAAAAATTTACCGATCTTAGAACCCTCTGGTAAACCAAGCTCTTTACCGCGGAGCATCAAGAGAAAAATAAATACCAAAATAATTGGCAGAAGAACTCCGTTAACCACCTGGGCAAAAATCATGATCTGGAACAAGGAAAAATTAGGCAACAAGGTAATAATGCCAGCAACCGCAATTGTTGCTCCCATGATACCATAGAAAACACGAGCTTCTTTCCAGGTTGTGTCCATGCCGTGCTCAAAGCCAAGCGCTTCACAGATAGAATAACTAGTAGTGAGCGGTAGAATAAATGCGCCAAGTAATGAAGCAAAGAAAAATCCAAGACCAAAAATAATTGTTGCTGCCGAACCGAGTATTGGCGCTAACGCCAGTGCAGCCGTACTAGCACTTTCTACTACTTGGCCATTATTAAATAAAACTTCTTTAGTAGTAATCATGATCATTGCAGCAATGATACAAGTGAAGAAAGCGCTAAGATATACTTCGATTTGCTGCACACGATAATTTTTCGGACTTGCCCCTTTATCTACTATGTAGGACTGAATAAAGAATTGCCCCCACGGTGTGATAGTAGTACCCATTACACCAAGAAGTGCCAAAAGGAACGGAAAATCTGCCGGCATTTGCACAGTAATAGTTTGACGAGCAATTTCCAACCAATTAGGATTAGTTAAATAAGCAGAAACGATATAAACCAAGAGGAAAAGCGAGATGAACATGAAAAAACGTTCAATCTTTTTAAACGATCCTTTATACAACATCAGCCATACCAGCACACAAAATACGGGAACACTGATAAATTTACTAATCCCAAACAATTCGAGCGCAGCGGCAATACCAGCAAATTCAGATGTAGTAACTGCTAAATTAGCGAAAAACAAGGTAACTAGCGCAAAAAAAGTCCAACGAATACTAAACTGTTCACGAATAAGCGCTGATAAACCTTTACCTGTATGAACACCTAATTTAATACCGATTTCCTGGGTACAAGCCAACGTAATAAAGTTAATCAAAAGCACCCATAACATGCCGTAACCAAATCGCGAACCAACAAACGAGTAGGTGCTAATACCGCCAGCATCATTGTTGGCAGTACCCGCAATAATCGCTGGACCGACAACAGACATTGCCATGATAAACTTCTGCCATTTATTTCGAAAAATCATACGCTATGCTTCAGGGTGTAAAAATCGCATCACATCATCGATAGTGACCATACCAAGTAATTTATTTTCACGATCTAGCACTGCTGCCGTATACAAATCATACTTAGTCATAATACGGACAATATCACGAATTGAGTGGTGAACATGGAGAGCTGCTAAAGGGTGATCCTTCGGAACCAAATGTCCGATTTTCTGTTTTGATTCAGCTAACAAAAGACGACGCATTGAAACAGCGCCTTTAAATACACCATGTTCGTCAACAACGTACACGTACAACAATGAACGCATTGTCTTTGAGTGATTTTTAATCTCTTCCATGGTTTGTTTAACAGTCCAATTCGGCTCTGCTTGAATCATGTCTGTAGTCATCAAACCACCAGCAGTATCATCTTTATAGTGCAACAATTTTTCAACGTTATCGAGCTTAACACCTGGCAAAATTTTCAACACTTGCTCAGCTTCTTTAATTGGCAACATCTTAACCAAGTCGGTAACTTCATCGGTCGACATCTTTTCCAAAATGTGAGCAGTTTTTTCAGGACCAAGACGGCCAATCAAAATTTTCTGGAGTCGCGGGTCGAGTTCTTCAAGCACTTGCGCTGCAGTATCTTCATCCAACGAGGTCACCAAACGAGCACCATGCTTTGTACTCAAATCTTCAATAATATTTGCCAAATCTGCTGGATGGAGGCGGATCAAATCATTTGAAAGCGTACTAAGCTGCAAAGCACCCTTAACCTGCTGCGCTTTACGCCAATCAATGAGCTGGCTTTGAAAAGCGTCACCCACCAACCAAGATAGACCGAGACGACGCAAAATCGCTTTAAAACTAACATCAATACCAAGCAAACAATCTTCATCATTAAATACCCCAAGTTTTAAATCATTAACACGAACCACGCGCGCACCTTCAACATCAACAATTTGCTCATCAAGCAAATCTTTATTCAGATACACAAACTTCCCTTCTGGCTTTTCTGTCGGAACATTTGCCAATATTTTATTTAAGGTAATTTCGGCCGGACTAGTATTTTGTACAAAGGTGAATGGGATATAGTATTCCCGCTTCTTAGGACCTGTCACCAGCAAAAATAAGAGCGGAGCATAAGTGCCGACGCTTGGTTGAATGAGGATATCCTTAAGCCGGCCCACTTTCGCATCAGCATTATCTCTAACCTTAGCATTAATGAGTTGGCTAAAATATATCATAGTAATTTAGTGAACCTATTGTACTCTCAAAAATCATAAATAGCAATTACTTGAAAGCATAGAACATTACCATATTTTGGCTAATATGTCAATAAAGAGAGCTAATCTAAACAAAAAAATTATTTAAAAAGGAAAGGCGCTGTTTGATCTCACTTGAGACCAACAGCGCCCAAAATCCCCCCTTTTTTTTGACTAACTTTTCTTCACCAGCTGGAAGAGTCGCTTGCCGTAACGCTCAAACCAATTACTGACCACATTGTTGTGCGTTTGATGCGCCAAGTCATACCCGGCATGCGCCCCAACTTCAAACGAACGTACAGCCACCTGGTACCAGCGCAGCTCCTTAAAACTACTACTGTAAAGTGCTATCGCCGCAAACATCGGTGCCAAAGCCACTCGAAAAAAAATGGTCACCGGCACCATAAAGAGCGAATCCTCAGGAGATGCTACAAGCGCAAAACAAAGAGCTGCGGCAGTTAGCATATCCGTCTTCATGATCAGGACAATCATGAGACTAAAGACCCCATCAAGTACTTTTTCTGTGCGGCGAGCGTTGTTGCCCCGAAGCATCTTGTGCACCAAAGGCACCAACGTGAGCAAGATGGAAAAAAACACTGCCCACGGTCGTCGATCTTCATCTAACGACCACCCAAACCACCACCACGGTGACAAAAGAACCATGGCGAGCACACGGACCTTGATCCGACCGATGAGTGAGATATCGGGCGGCGTACCCACATGAACCGGAACTGGCCGATTCATTTCAACTTCTGTACTTTCGTCCACAATCCGAAATGCTGGCTGCCCCATTGATTATTACCCCCTCTTACCGGTGAAAACGCACTGCTATACCTACTATAGCAATCAACCGTTTTTTGGCAAGAGCACTAGTAAAAATGGCTATTTTCTGGCATACTACGCGTATATGAAGATTGGCATCGATGCCCGCATGCTTGGGGCAAAACAAGGTGGTTTAGGCCGCTATATAGAACAATTGATCAAACACCTGGAACCACTTCAAGGAAAAGACCAGTTGGTCGTTTTTTTACGTAAGGATAACTGGGACGCATTTACCCCTTCAAACCGCACAACAAAGAAAGTACTTGCGGATATCTCTTGGTACGGCTGGAAAGAACAGGTACTACTTAAAAAAATTGTTAAAGCAGAACATGTCGACCTCATGCACTTTCCGCATTGGAACATACCGCTCACTTACAACGAACCGTTCATAGTTACGATACACGATTTACTACTCATGCATTTCCCTACTCGTCGCGCGAGCACTCTAGGGCCAATTCTCTATTGGATTAAAAACACTGCTTACCGCCTGACACTTCGCCATGCAATTAAAAAGGCACAAGCAATTATTGCAACCAGCGCTTTTACTAAAAAAGATATAATAGAGACCTTCAACATTCCAGAAAATAAAATCACTATCACCTATCAAGGCGCGACATCATTACCAACAAGCACAGAAAGCCAATCATCAATTATTCAAAAACATAACATTACTAAGCCTTTTGTCTTATATGTTGGCGTAAGCTATCCTCATAAAAATCTGGATCAACTACTAAAAGCTTGGCAACTCTTTGAAACAACCTACGGAACGGATTACCAACTTGTCTTGGTCGGAAAACGAAATTATTTTTACGACCGTTTACTCGCTACCAAAACATGGCAAACCTGCCGTCAGGTTATTTACACTGATTTTGTTCCAGACAATGAATTGCCAGCATTGTATCGTGCAGCCTCACTCTATGTTATGCCAAGCCTCTATGAAGGCTATGCCTTACCATCTTTAGAGGCGCTGTCTTATGGCCTACCAGTTGTTTCTTCATCAGCAACCTGCTTACCCGAAGTTTTGGGTGATGCTGCACTATACTTTAACCCACGTGACACGACAGCAATAGCTTCTACAATATTTAAAGGACTCACCGATACTGCTTTCCGCCAAAAATCATTACACGAAGGCGCTAAACTTCAAAACAAATACAGCGCCAAAGTTTTAGCTGAACAAACGCTACAGCTATACAATCAGGCAGTGGATAACATCATCAAAAAGTAATTCCGAAAAACCCTAAAATAGTGTATACTACCAGGTGAACACATTTTTTGTTTTTGCTATTACTTTTCCATTTCGACTTCCATGCTTGCCGAACGGAAAAAAATTCAATTGCGCCGTTGCCAAGCCTGCGACAAAGTAGGTCACAATCGCGCTACCTGTAGAGAAATTCCGACTTCACCAGTCGAGCCAATTGTTGCTGCAAAAATAGCTACTGCTGAACCTGCTCCGATAAAGAATGCTACTAAAAACCAAACATCTATTGCAACAGCTCAGCCACTTAAATTTTTTGTTCACCACGTTAGTTATTCCCCTGAACACTCACCGCACGTTGTAAACTTAAAAAAGAAAACGGAACATGTTTGGAATAAAGTTGAAACATCTGCTCCAGAACATGCCAACTCACTTTACCATTCATATCACGAAACACCCGCACAAGAAGATGTAGCTCCGGCAATTTTTTCAATCCCAACAAATTTTATTAACACTAAGCAGTTAAGCCTTTTAGAGAGGGCTAAAGCTAAAATGGCTACATGGCACACAAGCCAAGCAAAACCTGAAAATATTTTTTCCGCTAATCTCTCTAACACCACTGCCGCTCAGATTACAGCTGACGAACCTCTTTCTAAAACCTTAAAAAAACCAATCACTTGGCACCACGATGCTGCTGACGCATTAAAAACCGCCTTTCCAGCACGCCGCTTTGCTTCCGCTGTTGTCCTTCTTTTAATAGCGATTACTATACCGGGACCAGCACTTGGCTATTATGAAACAATGGTCACTACCAAACAAACTCTGACCAAAGACTCGACCGATGCCTTCATGGCTCTACAAGATTCTACCAAAGCTCTTAAGCAGGCTGACTTAGTAAGAGCGGCAGCATCCACAAATGATGCGCTGAACAAATTTAACAAAGTCTTAGCTACCATTGAAGACCATCAATTTATCGAAACGGTAAGCAGTATCATTCCTACATTTGGTAACAGCATTGCTAGTAGACAAAAAATCCTGCTCGCCGGCCAAGAAATCACCGTTGGTAACAGCTACCTTCTTCACGGCATAACACAAGCACAGAAAAAAGAAACGACCTTTACCGGCCGTTTACAAATCGTTTTAAACACTATTCACGAAGCTCTTCCAAACTACCAAAAAGCTAAAGACAATCTTGAAACAGTCGATAGTACAGCAGTACCAGTTGAATACCAGGCCCAATTTAATGAATTCAAACAAATCCTTGGCACGCTTGTTCACGACCTCACTACCATCGATCAACTCGGTTCATCCTTCCTAGATATTTTTGGCGGCAAAGGAAATCGTCGCTATTTATTAGTTTTCCAAAATCCACACGAAATACGTGCAACAGGTGGATTTATGGGAAGTTTCGCAATTATGGACATTAAAGACGGCGAAATCACCAAACTTGATGTCCCAGCCGGCGGAACATACGATCTACAAGGTCAGCTTAAAAAGTTTGTCCAACCCCCTACCCCGTTACTCCTCTCCAATAAACGCTGGGAGTTCCAAGATGCGAACTGGTTTCCAGATTTCCCAACTACAGCGGATAAAATTTTATGGTTCTACCGAAATAGTTACGGCGTTACTGCTGACGGTGTAATTGCTATCAACGCATCCGTATTAGAACGCCTCCTAACAGTACTCGGCCCAATCGCTGACGATAAACGTGCTGTAACACTTGATGCCATCAACGCCATCCCTACTCTCCAAAAAATAGTTGAGGAAGGTCCAGAAAAGAAATTAAATAAACCTAAACAAATTATTGCAGATCTTGCACCAACACTACTTAGTAACATTAAAAAGGCTGATACTACCACTCTTCTACCGCTTTTAACACAATTACAGGAAGCGATTGAACAAAAAGAAATACAGGCTTATTTTACCGATGACGCAACTGAAGCAAGTATAAAAAACCTTGGCTGGTCTGGCGCCATTTTACCAACAACACCAAACCAAGACTATTTATTAGTCATAAATAGTAATATACAAGGACAAAAAAGTGATGCCATGATTAAACAAGACATTAGTCACCAGGCAGTCGTAAGTAGCGATGGGTCCGTTTATAACACCGTTACTATCACTCGAGAACATACTGGTATTGCGGACAAGACTCTTTATGGCCACACTAACATCGACTACTTGCGTGTCTACGTACCTGAAGGAAGTGAACTCATGAACGCCAGCGGTTTTACATGGCCTGACGAAAAAGCTTTCCGCTCACCAGAAAAATGGTACACAGCCGATAGTTTATTGTCTGAAACAGAAATTGAACAAGGCATCGATCAAAAATCAGGCACCCGCATCACTCATGAATTTAAGAAAACTGCCTTTGGCAATTGGGTAATAACTGAACCTGGAACAAAAAGCCAAGTTACTTTTACCTACCGTCTTCCGTTTAAACTTAATTCAGAGGCAGCACACATTTCAGGCTGGCAGAAATTGCTTTCACCTTTAGAACAATCACTCATGCAGTACCAGCTTGTGGTACAAAAGCAGTCAGGTGTAAAAACATCATTTGATAGCCAAATTATCTTCCCGGAAACATGGAAGCCTTATTGGCAAGATGGTGACAATATGACACTTGCCACCAACGGCGCCCGCATCATGCCGAGCGAATTGACCAAAGACTCTGTCTGGAGCCTGATGATGCGCGATTAAATCTTAACCTGTTCGTATGTCGGAAACAATGGAAACCCCTACTATTAATGACGAAAAAAAAGAACGGCGTCATAGTATTCGGCGTAAAACAGCTACTCGGATTACACCTGTTGCGCAAGAAAAAGATATCGAAAACTGTTTGACCACTATCTACCAAGATGAACGTGGTGAAATGCCTAATATGAAAACTATGACTATTAAAAAAAGTGGTTCTTTTGGACGTTTTGTCTCAATTGTTTTCATGGTGGGAATTGCCTGCGCCCTATTGGCTTGGGCAGGCTTCTTCTTTTTACCAACACCGAATACTACAGCAGACCAGGTTGATTTAAGTATTGATGGACCAAACAACGTTACCATCGGAGTCACAACAACCTATCGAATTTCCTTCTCCAACTATCACCAAAATAGCTTAAAAAACGCAACTTTAAACCTCTACTACCCAGAAGGATTCGTCTATATTGAAAGTTCACAACCACCTCAGAATGCAGGTCATAATGAATGGAAACTAAACACGATTGAACAAGGAGCAGAGAAAACTATCAGTGTAACAGGAAAATATTACGGAGTAATTAACGATCAAAAATCATGGCGCGCATTCTTTAACTACACTCCAAGTAACTTCAACTCTGAATTACAAAAAATCACCACAAAATCAGTAACATTAACTGACTCACCATACCACGTCACAATGACTGGCCCTGACGAAATTACCGTGGGTTCCGATGCTATCTACACATTACACGCCATTTCTGATAAACCAACCAGCCAAGCACTTTATTTAAGCCCACTACTGCCAACCAATTTTCAACTAGCTTCTTCGTCGCCTTCGCTCGATAAAAATAATCGCTGGAAAGTTAACTTTACCTCCTCCACAGACAATACGTACATCTTAAAAGGTAAGTTTAAGGACAGTGGCACAGCTGCTGGAATAAAAGCCGTCCTGCATTTACCACTCACTGCTACCAACCAGATTCTCCAAGTAGCTTCAGCTGAAATTAGACCAACAGTAGCTAAAAATGATGTAACTTTTGCAACTGCCATTAACGGCAACCTCAACGACTTTAACACTAAACCAGGCGACCAGCTTAAAATTTCAATTAATTTCAAAAACACCAGCCAAACAGAAATAAAAAATGCTTCACTTGTCCTTTCGTTAGAAGGCCCGTCTGTCAAACGCCAAAGCGCACTTGCTTGGTCTGAAATCAAAGACGCACATGACGGAGTCATTGTTGGCGAGCAAATAAGTGACGCGGTTCGTCGTGGCCAAATTACCTGGAATAGTAAAAAAATCCCAGCTTTAGCAACTATCAAACCAAATGAAACTGTAACGGTAGATCTCAGCATCCCTGTTAAAGACACGAGAGATTTTGACTTCAACGCATCAAAAGAAAATACAATTAAAGTTAACACTTCCCTCTCGTACGTAAATGGAAGCCAAACACAAACATTAGCTGCCAGCCCGCTCACCCTAACAATTATCAGTGATTTAGCTTTTAGCGGTAAAGATTCGGTCTCAACTAACAGCCAGGGTAAAGAAGAACATGCTATCACCTGGACACTTACCAACCATTTACACGATCTAAAAGACATCACCGTTACAGCAAACGCCTATGGCGATGTAACGTATCTCGTCGGAGCAGTAAGCTCAGGTACTGCCGAATATAATCCAAGCACTAAAAAAGTAACCTGGACTATCCCCTCTCTTCCAGAGAGTGTAGACGTTGCCACCAGTAATTTTACACTGGTTTTAAGCAGTAAAAATCCTACACAAAACACACTACTTTCAAAAGTTAGCGTGCAAGCAACAGACGTTAATACCAATCAAGTCATCACGCTACAAGGAAACGAAATCGGACTCAAATAAACAAAAAAATAACCTGTCTATGGCAGGTTATTTTTTTGTAGTAAGAAATGCTTTGCTTAAATTCCTAGCTGTCTTCACATCATCCGCAGGTATCCAACAAATACGTTTATCCCGCTTAAACCAGGTCATTTGTCGTTTCGCATAACGATGCGTTGCCATCTTAATCTCAACAACCGCCTGTTCAAGCGTACAGACGCCCTGACTATATTCACCTATTTGTTTATAGCCAATACTGCTCATGCTTGGCAGCGACCATCCGTACTTTTGTTTGAGCAAACTTTCAGTTTCAGTAACTAAACCACGTCTTAATTGCTCATCGACTGAAGTATCAATACGAGCATACAACTCGGGTAACTCCCGCTTTAAACCTATCTGTAAAACATCGTATAACGGCTCAGCTTTTTGACGCTGTTCAGTAAAAGACTCTCCACTTAATATCGCCACTTCAAGAGCACGAATAACCCGACGAGGATTTTGACGATCAACCGTCTTATAACTTTTTGGATCTACTTTTTCCAACCAAAGTAATAAATCAGGCAACGAACGCGCGCCCAAACTACGTCGAAGAGTTTTGTTCGGCGCAATTGCTGGCATGGATAAATTGTCGACAATTGACCATATATACAAACCAGTACCTCCAACAATAATCGGCAACTTTCCACGGCTTAAAATATCATTAATATGATCAACCGCTTGCTGTTTAAAATCCGCCAAACTAATCTCATTACCAGGATCAGCGATATCCACCATATAATGAGGAATACCTTCAACCAAATACACTTTTTTACCTTGTCGCTCTTTCCATTCACCGGACGGTTTAGCAGTGCCAATATCCATCTTTTTATATAACTGCCTTGAGTCAGCTGAAATAACTTCGCCATCAAATTCTTTGGCTAATAATAAACCTAAGCTGGTCTTACCGCTTGATGTTGGGCCGACTATGGCGATAACTTTGGGGAGAGCATTCATAGTACTAACTATCGTATCGATAACAAACAAAAGAGTCAACAAACCCCGGGCGAACCCGGGGTTATGCTGTTACGAACGGTTTTTTATTTCTTGGAGAACCTTCTCAATGAAGGATTCTTTAGACATTTTTATCTGTTCTTCTTGGCTTCGCACACGAATCATCCATTCTTCACCAGCCAATTCCTTATCACCCACCACTACGATGTACGGAATTTTCTGCCCAGCTGAGTTGCGAATTTTTTTACCGACTGTCTCATCAGCCATATCAATTCCTACACGAATATTCAATTCATCGAGCTCAGCAAATAACTTTTGCGCACCTTCAATATGCTTAGAAGATACCGGAACGAGCTGCACTTGCACCGGAGCCATCCAAAGCGGGAACGCACCAGCGTAATGCTCGATCAGAATGCCCATAAAACGCTCCGGAGAGCCTACCAAGGCACGATGGATCATAATTGGATGTTTCTCCTGTCCATCACTATCAACATAGGTTAAACCGAAGCGTAGTGGCATATTCATATCCAATTGAATTGTGGAAATCTGCCATTCGCGACCGATAGAATCAGTGGCCATAATGTCCATTTTCGGACCGTAAAATGCCGCCTCACCAATCGCCTCTTTAAATTCAATATTGTTTTGTTCAAGCAGCTTACGGAGTGTGCTTTCAGCTTTTTCCCAAGTACTATCTTCACCTAAATATTTCTCTTTTTTAGCAGGATCACGCAATGATAAACGAATCCAATACTTCAAACCATATGTAGTCAAAGCTTTTTTAATAGCAACGAGCACATTGTTAAATTCTTCCTCAATCTGATCTTCACGACAGAAACAGTGTCCATCATCTTGCGCAAAACAACGCAAACGAGTTAAACCTGAAAGTTCACCCGGACGCTCATCACGATAAAGATTAGCAAAATCAGCAAAGCGCAGTGGCAAATCTTTATAACTGCGTTTTTGTGAAGCATAAATCTGAGTATGCTGCGGACAATTCATCGGTTTCAAATAGTATTGCTCGTCAGAATAGTGTGATTTCACTTCCAACATGTCATCTTTATACTTATCGTAGTGACCAGACACCTTAAACAATTCTGCCTTGTTAATATTTGGTGTGTGTACCTCCTGAAAACCAATTTTCTTATTGAGTTCACGAGAATAATTTACAATACTATTGCGCACTAGCGTACCCTTTGGAGTAAACAATGGCATACCCGGACCAATTAAATCCGAGATAACAAAGAGGTCGAGCTCTTTACCGAGTTTACGATGGTCGCGCTTCTTCGCTTCTTCCAGCATGTTCAAATACACTGCCAACTCTTTACGGTTACCAAACAACAAACCGTAAATGCGGGTTAACATTTCATTCTTTTCATCCCCGCGCCAGTACGCACCAGCAACTTTATGTAATTTTAAACCATCAAGCGGAATTTCTTTAGTGTTTTCTGTATGACCACCGCGGCATAAATCTGTAAACGGACCAGATTCATACAAAGTGAGTGTCTTGCTCTCACCCGCAAACTCATTAATCAATTCCAATTTAAACGGCTGATCTTTTTCAAAAGCTTTTGCTTCATCAACAGTAATTTCTTTACGCACAAAAGCATGACCGCCTTTAGCGATTTCTTTCATCTTTTCTTCAATTTTTTCCAAATCATTTTCTGAAATCGAAACACCAGCTGGAAACTTAAAATCATAATAAAAACCAGTCTCAATAGTTGGACCAATTGCTAATTTTGTACCAGGGTACAATTCCAAAATCGCAGCAGCCAACATGTGGGCTGCTGAATGACGTGCGTAGTCAAGCTTTTGTGCATCCATATAAAATAGTAATACTAAAACCGGTGTCATTCCCGCGCAGGCGGGAATCCAGTTCCATTAAAAATAAAAATCCGATACACCAAAAAAGGTATATCGGGGTCAAGATTGTATCAAGACGGTTCCACCCGAAGGTTTCACTTTTCGTCAATTTGTACCTACTCCAGAGTTGGTAGCTCTGTACAAGCGCAGGGTAATTCCAGTGTACAAATTAGGCCGGTTTTTGTCAACTAACGGCCCAGTTGCTCAATATGCGCCTGCATATCAAGCCACTCCTCTTCTTTCTTCGCAATCTCCTGAATAACATTACCAAGTTCCGCATAATCAGAATGCATGAACTTCTCCGGATGCTTAGCCTGTTTATTTTCCAGCTTTCGCTGCATCTTTTGGAAATCAAGAATCGCTTCTTCGATTAAACGGAGTTTACGCTTAGCTTCTTTCAGGTCTTCATAGCGAGCGTGCTTAACAGCCGCAGTCAAAGGCGGAGTTACAACCAACGATTCCTGCTCCCCCACTAACCCAACCGACTGTTCCAAACGCCAAACATATTCATCATACGTACCGTTGAACCGCTGCACTTTACCACCACCAACTTCAATAATACTAGTCGCTAAAGAATTAACAAACGAACGGTTATGACTCACAAAAAATATTGTACCCTGAAACACTTCGAGGGCATGTTCCAAAGCCTCTACTGTATCAAAATCAAGATGGTTCGTCGGTTCGTCCAGAATCAATACTTGGCTCTCCGATAATAAAATTCCAGCCAAACAAAGACGCGCGCGTTCACCACCGGATAACATGCTTACTTTTTTCAGCAATCCATCCTTATTAAACAAAAAATTTCCAGCCATGCGTTGAATGGTTTCACTGTCAACACCGAGCGGTGCCATACCTCGCAAATATTCCCAGGCACTAAGCAGCGGATTCATCCCACTCGGCACATGCTGCGCATAATAGGCTACCGTTGTGTCAGTAGACCAACTAAACGATCCACTGAGGGGAGCTAATTCACTGGCAATTGTTTTTAAAAATGTTGTTTTACCCTGTCCGTTATCACCAATAATCGCCACGTGATCTCCGCGGTTTAAATCAATAGAAATGTCATCGGCCACCACCTTATCACCGTAACCAATCGACATATTCTTCACCCGAAGCACCTGCCCCTTACGTGTATCCGCCCCCGGAATACTAATCCGCACTGTTTTAAGCGGACTATCAATATCAATTGTTTTTAATTTTGAAATCGCTTTCATTTTACTTTGTGCCTGTGCTGCCTTGCTTGCTTTATACCGAAAACGATCAACAAATGTCTGCAAATGTTTACGTTCACGTTCCACTTTATCATTAAATCGTCGAGCATACGCCGCCTGCGCTTCCTTAAATTCCAAATATTCCGATACTGGGCCCGGGTACAAAAATAACTTTCCATTCTCCACATCCAACGTCTGATCACAGGTTCGTTCTAAAAATTCGCGATCATGCGAAATGATCATGAACGCTCCATTATACGAACGCAAAAAATTTTCCAAAAGCAATTGCGTATGAACATCAAGATAGTTAGTTGGCTCATCAAGCAAAAATAAATTCGGATCTTTCAACAACATAATAGCCAACCGCAACCGCATCTGGTAACCACCAGACAAACTATTCGCCGGCACCGACAACATTTCATGCTTAATCCCAAACATCCCCGCCACCTTATCGCACTGCCAACCTTCCTTACCTGATGTCTCCTCCAAATACTGGCGAACAGGCAACGGACTAGACTGGTCATGCTGCTCCAAATACCCAAGACGAGCCACGTCCAAAATAGACAACTCCCCACTATCCAGATCTTCATCTCCCACAATCATCTTAAACAAAGTAGACTTCCCCGCTCCATTTCTACCAATAACACCGATCTTCTGCTTCGCATCAATATGCAAAGAAGCATCGTCAAAGATGCTGTGCGGTCCATAGGCTTTACGTAAGTTTTCGATCGTTAACAAAGTACTCATAGTCCACAGAGCATACCAACTTTACTCACAAAAATCAACCACTTACCTCTCTTATATAAAAGCCCACTCCGAGATCGTCGGGGGTTCGGGGGAAAGTAACTGTTTGAGGCCGCAGCCGAGTTTTACTTTCCCCCGAAACTTTCTTTTGGTTACTTTGCTTTGGTTACAAAGAAAAGTGATATGCGCACTACGCAGTAGTAATAAGTAAGAGAACGATAGTGAAGTAAAATTGAATAATAGGAAGATTCTTCGATTCCTCAGAATGACATTATAATATCCTGGATTCCCTCCGCCAGCTGGCGGATTCGCGTGAATGACAATAAAAAAACAGCAGACTTTTCAGTCTGCTATTGAACATTCTTAACCATAACCCGTATGCGATCAGCCGCCGTTGGCGCACTACTCATCCACGAAGGCGAAAACTTTATATCAACACCCACCACATGGTCCAGACCAAGGATATATCTCTGTATCTCATCTTTAGATTTCCCAACAAAATTCTTTGGAGCCAATTTATCAACATTCGCATCAAGCGTCACCAACGCATCCTGCGTCACAGCTAAATCAGCAGTGCGATCTTTGAGGCTAAAATTTGAAACGGTAATTAATGGTTTACGATCAGCAGTAATAAAGCGCTCAGCTGAAGTATCGATCTTTGAAGCAACTTCACTTGCCACCTTAGCGGTAAGATCTTTAAGATCATAAGACACAACAATCAAAGTACTGGTACCACTAACACTGAACGATCCGACTTGATCACCCGCTTTAGCACTAGTTACAACAAATTGATCAGCGACCGAAACATTGATCTCTTTACCAGTCTGTGAAATAGTTTGTAAAAAAGCTTGTTTTACTTTTTCTTTAAAATTAACTTGAGCACTCTTAATATCATCTTCACTCAAAACACCTACAGTTGCAGCGCCGCCAGTCATCGCAGCCTTACTTTCAGCATAGACAACTTTTTGTTTTGTTTCTGGCAAGCCCGGAATAGTAAACTGTGTTGGAGCAATATCCCCTTGTGTACCAGCCTGGTCAGCATAAACAGGAACCGTTACTTGTCCGCGCGCAGGCACACGCACTGTTTCCGCCAAACGGAACATAACACCTTTTGGATCGAGTAAGCGGGTAGTTTTAACAAGCGGTTGATCTGCGGCAGTTTTGTTATAAATAATTACTTCACCTTTTGAAGTTCCTTGTACTGTTCGCGTACCAGTCGGCTGATATTGTTCAATCCAAGCAAATACAGTTGAAGTGACCGAGCCAGGAATTGAACCAGGCTTTTTGTCAGAACTTAAGACAACAGTCATGTTCACTTTTTTTGCATCTTCTTTAGCAACAATCACGATATCCGCCTTCTTAGACGTAATAAAAATGATCACCCCTAATAATAGAATGGTGATCAACAAAAAAGACACGGCCACAAATTTATACCATTTGGCCGATGGCTCTGTTGATTGTGTTGACATTCGATGCGTGATCATACTTTGGTAGTGTAGACGATCTTGACCTTATTATACCATATTTTGCAAGTATACCCCCTGTGGACAAGCCTATTCTGTTACACGGAAGATCTCATCAATGGTAGTAATTTTTTCTAAGGCTTTCAAAAGACCATCTTGTGCCATGGTAACCATACCATTTTTAAGCGCAATTTCCTGAATGGTGTACTCAGACAAATTACCACTTAACAAAACAGCTTCAATCTCTTTATTCATCGTGAAAATTTCATAAATACCGATACGGCCCTTGTAACCCAAACCGCTACACGTCTCACAACCCTTACCTTTATAGAAGACGATCTTTGTTAAATCAACATTCTTCTGTTCTGCAGGTGGTAAAGTAGATAATAACACCTTTGCTTTTTCCATTTTTTCAGCAGTTACACCAACATCTTCTACTACACAATTACTACAAATACGACGAACTAAACGTTGGCCAACCACCGAATTAAGTGATGGTGCAAGCAAGAACGGCCGAACACCCATTGATAAAAAACGAGGAACCGCCCCGGAAGCACTGTTAGTGTGGATAGTGGAAAGCATTAAGTGACCAGTTAGCGCAGCCTGGATAGCAATCTCTGCCGTTTCCAAATCGCGGATTTCACCAACCATACAAATATCCGGATCTTGACGAAGAATACTACGAAGACCTTTCGCAAACGTATAATCATGACCAGCATCCACCTGACTCTGATTAATACCTTCCATTTTAATTTCAATCGGATCTTCCAAGGTAATAATTTTCACACCTGGTTTATTAAGTGTGCGTAAAATAGCGTATAGAGTAGTTGTTTTACCGGAACCAGTCGGACCAGTAGTCACAATCATACCATTTGGACGCTCAACTTCTTTTTTCAAACGCTCGAAGGCATCTCCGCGCAAACCGAGCTCATCAAAGGTCACACCTTTACTACCGCTATGCAAAATACGCATAACCACACTCTCGCCATGAATGGTTGGCAGAGTAGATACACGAACATCAATACTTCCCGATGTAAGCTGCAATGTAACACGACCATCTTGCGGACGATCAGTAACATTTAACTTTAAAGCAGCTAAAAGTTTAATGCGTGAAACAAAGCGCTTCCATTGGTCTTTTGGCAATGTGGTAATATCGTGCAAAATACCATCAATACGATAACGAACAGCAACCCCCGATTCTTCTGCCTCAATATGCATATCTGACGAATTCAACTTCAAGGCCGAAGCAACCATCAATGTTACAATATCAGTAATCGTAACATCCTTAAAAGCATCCTTTAACGAATCTAAGTTGTTAATACCAATTTTATATTTCTCCATTTCCTCATCACTGATAATCAAATCTTTACTCACCGGCTTAACAATTGGGAGAGTAGCGTATAATTTAATAACACGATCAAAACTGCGAGGAGAAATAAGATATATTTGAACATTAGCACCATTTTTTTCTGTGAGTTCAGCTTGAAATTCATCAGCTGCGGCTGAGGGCGCCACAATACCTAAACGAATTTGCTCAGGAGTAAAGTAGAAACAGATCATTTTTTCCTTTTCTGCAGTCTCTTGTGAAATGGCTTTAAGCGCTTCTGCAGAAACTGGAAAAGCACCGAGATCAATATACGGTAAACCGAGTTGGGCAGCCTGCATTGCAACCTGTTCTTCTTTTTCATGAGTAGCAATCTGGCCCATTTTTTGATCAAAGGCTTCTTGAGCTGTAGTGCCAGCTGTTCCACGTTTTGGAGGTAAACTTGATACTTTTTGCGAAGACGGTGAAGCACCAGCTGATCCAGCCGGCTTTTTAATTATATCGTTAATCGAAGGAAAATCCGACATAGTTTAACGAAGAGAATGGGCAAACCAGTGCATAACACGGCTTACCACTCCTTCACGATGCATTTTCATGAATAAGAAAATCCAACTACTCGTAACCCAAGCATTGAATATACCACCAAGAACAGCTACTAAAACAACAAACAATACTAAAGTGAGATAGATACCGAAACTAATTAAACCGGTAAAGCCGGTAAAACCAGCGATCAAAGATAATATGACTGATGGTGCTAAAAGCCAAAAGCCACCAACAACAATAAGAATAATTAAACCTATACTAGCAACAAATTGGACAATGGAAAGTTCAAGCGAAACGAGAACATGACGAGCAAATAATAATCGAGCTTTATTCAAAGCTACGAAAAATGAATTTTCATCTTGCACGATATATCCCGACGCATAGATCGCCACAGTCGAAACAAGTAGTGCTAATAAAAAACCTGCCGCAAACACAAAACCTGCCGCAACTAATGCCGTGTTGGTATTGATGGCGATAAAATGCAAAAGCAAATATCCAACTACACCCAACAAAACGGCTAGTAAAGCTCGCTCTACAACCTTAACAGACAACAAGCGCCAAAAATGTTTAACTCCCTTATGCCAAGCTTTATCAAAAGAATCAATTTTTCCTTGTTTATACCAATCGCCAGAAATAGCAATCAATGCACCTTCTGCAGCAGTAGCCATAACAACCACCAAAAGCAAAACTGCCACCACAATAATCATTAACCAAATAGACCAACCAGATACGATCGGCTGCCACCAAGCAAGCGAAAAAATGGTTTCCGACGGAAGCGATGTAAAGAATGTATTTTTATCAAGGTAAGCAATCTGACCAATGAAATTGGTAATACCGAATTGTCCTAACAATACAGATAAAAGACCGAGAATCCAAAGACTTTTATGATGTCGTACCAGCTGCCACGCTTTGGTCATCGCCTGATTATACGTTGGTTCAAGCATACAAATAATTATTAAAAATGTCATTCAGAGCGAAGCGTGGAATCTTCCTATTAATCAATTCACCAGTAATGCGGTTTTAAAGGAAGATCCTTCACATTCGTTCAGGATGACATTATTATAACACATTTCAGCTAGCAAAACCAAAAATCCCTCCGAGATACGGAGGGATTTCCAAAATTATTTTTTAACCATTAATTTCAATACCTGGATGATCATGTAATTTTGTCTGTGGTACACCCATAATTTTCTCAATATCTTCCTGTTCAACTGTTTCCTTCTCAAGGAGAACAGCAACCATCTTATCCATAGTCGCACGGTTATCCGTCAGCGTTTTCTTAGCAACTTCCATTGCTTCTTGCACAATACGACGGACTTCATTATCAATTATCTCAGCTGTTTTCTCACTGTAATCACGATCCTCGTGCATTTCACCACCCAAAAAGACGTTATCACCACGCGAACCAAAAGTGCGAGGACCAAGGAGATTACTCATACCGTAACTAACAACCATGTTGCGAGCAATTTTAGTCGCTGTGCGCAAATCACTAGATGGACCGGTAGAAACCTGATCTTCACCGTAAATCATTTTTTCAGCGACATAACCACCCATCGCCATAGCGATATCATCTTTAAATTGAGCAAGAGTGTAATAATGTTTATCTTCAGAAGGCATCTTCAAAGTATAACCACCAGCTGAACCACGAGAAATAATGGAAACTTTACGAACTGGATCGCAGTTTGGCAATAAATAGCCTACTACCGCATGACCGGCTTCATGATACGCTGTCATCTTTTTATCATGAACACTCATGACACGGCTCTTGCGTTCAGGACCAAGAAGAACTTTTTCAACACTTTCTAAAATTTCTTTTTCTCCGATTTCTTTTTTACCACGGCGTACAGCGAGAATAGCTGCTTCATTCAAAAGGTTGGCGAGATCAGCACCAGAAAAACCAGGCGTACGTTCTGCCAAACGGCGAATCGTAACTTCTTTGGCGAGCGGCTTACCAATAACGTGCACCGTTAAAATTTCTTCACGATCCTTAATATCTGGCATATCAACGGTCACACGGCGATCAAAACGACCTGGGCGAAGCAACGCTGGATCAAGAACATCTGGGCGGTTAGTAGCCGCCATCACGATAACACCCAAATTTGCTTCAAAACCATCCATTTCAACAAGAATCTGGTTTAAAGTTTGTTCACGTTCATCATGACCACCACCAAGACCAGCACCACGTCGGCGGCCAACAGCATCAATTTCATCAATAAAGATAATAGCTGGAGCGGCTTTTTTAGCTTTTTGGAATAAATCACGAACACGAGAAGCACCAACACCAACAAACATTTCTACGAATTCAGAACCGCTCATGTGGAAAAATGGCACACCCGCTTCACCGGCAACTGCTTTAGCTAACAATGTTTTACCGGTACCAGGGCCACCCATGAGAAGCACGCCTTTTGGAATCTTTGCACCCATGTCAGCAAACTTCTTTGGCTCTTTCAAAAATTCAACAACTTCTTTCAATTCTTCTTTAGCTTCTTTAGCACCAGCAACATCAGCAAATGTTTTTTTATCCTTATCGTCAGGTTTAGACTGGCGCGGATTACTCTGACCAAAACCCATCGTTTTATTTTGCGCCCCCTGCATACCGCGAGTCATGAAATAGAAGAACACGATGATAATAATCAACGGCAAAAGAGCCGGGATAATATTTGCTGCCCAGAATTTCCAAGAACTTTGGTCTTTAACCTCAACTTGGATTTGTTGGCGCGCAGCATCGGTCACACCATAATTTTCCATGATTTGACCAAAAGATTCATTAACTTCCTTCTTAACCAATTGCTGACGAGCTTTCGGATCTTTCAAAGTAACGTTCAAGGTATCGCCCTGCACAACAACTTTAGAGACTTTTCCAGAGTTAATTTCTGAAACAAGCGTTTCAATACCAACCGTTTCAGGCTGGTTCGAATTACCGCGGAAATACGTCAAACCACCCGCAATAAGCAGGAGGACAACGAAAATGATGATAAAATTCTTCAAAAAGTTCTTCATAGTGATAAAGGTGATATATATGACTAGAGCAACAGCTAAGAGCTTACACCACTCTCAAATGTCTGTCTATGCTACCCGAAAACGAGGAGAAAGGCAAGCTGATACCATAAACAAAAACAGCCCCGAGACAGGGCTGTTTTTGTAAAAGATTACGCTTTTTCTTCAGTAGCTTTCGCTTTCTTTTCTTTCTTCTCTACCTTTTCTTCTGTTGCTGCAGGCTTTTCAGATGGCTTGCGGCCACTTTTGCCTTTAACACCAGCGAGTTTTAAACCAAGGCGGTGATCAGCTGGTTCCAAGGAAACGATTTCGAATTCTGTTTCCTGACCAATCTTGAACTTTTCAGCCAAGTTGTTGATTGGCTCATCAGACAATTCTGAGATGTGTGCCAAACCATGGATATCTTTATCAAGACCAACCATGAGACCAAAAGATTCAATTTTCAAGATTTTGCCAGTGACTTTTTCACCAACTTTATACTTTTCTTTTACGCTCTTCCATGGATCGTCAACGATGCGTTTAACGGAGAGATAAATCTTAGAGTGATCGAGCTGGATAATCTGAGCTTTAACCTGGTCACCAACTTTGAGAACATCCTTAGGGTGATCAATACGCTGCCAAGCGATTTCTGAAATGTGTACCAAGCCTTCGAGACCCTGACCAAATTTGATGAATGCACCAAATGAAGTAAGAGCGCTGATTTCACCTTCCACAACGTCACCGACTTTGTAGGATTCGAGAACTGCTTTCTGAGAATCTTCCCAAACTGCGCGTTCTGAAACGATAAGTTTTTCTTCAGTTTCGTTAACGTCGATAACCTTAACTTCCAATTCTTTACCAACGATTTCTTTTAATTTTTCGAGGATGCGGTTCTTGTCACCACCAGCTACACGTGGGTAGTTATCTGGAGAGAGCTGAGAAACTGGCATGAAAGCACTGAGGGCTTCAACCTGGAGCATGAGACCACCTTTGTTTGCACCGGTAATTTTTGCTTTCAAAGTCAAACCGT
Organism: Candidatus Magasanikiibacteriota bacterium; assembly: GCA_046590235.1. GTDB lineage: Bacteria > Patescibacteriota > Patescibacteriia > Magasanikbacterales > GWA2-37-8 > 2-02-FULL-45-10. Next base: position 23,158 of record JBKJTY010000026.1, read on the forward strand.
CTTTCAACCATTTCTTCATATTTTCCCAAGCCTTCTGGTAACCAGCAATGCGGAAGGAAAGTTCCATTTCACCGTTCTCATTTTCGAGATCGATAACGGTTGCTTCAACTTCTGTACCTGGTTTCAAAGAAGAATATTCGCGGGATTCAACGAACATTTCGCGGCCACGGATAACACCAGTGGTCATACCTTCAATGTCCATGTGGATTTCACCACGATCGACAGAGATAACTGCGCCTTTTACGACATCGCCAACTTTTGGCACGTTCATGACGTGCGTCTCGAAGAGCGATTTAAAGTCTTGTGCTGCTGACATAAACAAAAAAATCTTCTTAACCCGTTCAGAACTAAGTCTGAAAGCGAGTGCCTTCCTCTAAAGCGGGACGGCTTGATTTCTTTATTGATAGGGCCATTCTAGCCTAAAATGAGGATTATGTCAAGTGCTGATACTACATCCTCTGCGACAAAGAAAAAATCCACTTTTTATGCCCTTGCAGGCCTTGCAGAACCTTATATACCATGCTAAAATAAGTACGTTACTTTTAATGAAACTCTTGCAATTCCAACTGTATGCATATCTCCTGGCTTGGTCAAACTGGTGTTAAACTCCAAACAAAATACCTCGATGAAGACGTAATGGTCGTTCTCGATGCCTATAAACCAAAGACAGGTGAATTCCCTCGCAGCTTCACCCCTACACTTGCTCTCTTCTCTAATGGAACCGATGAAGCAACTACCCTTTCCGGCGATCCGTTCATCATGGACACACTTGGCGAATGCGAATTAAAAGAAGTCATGGTTACTGCTTTCCCAAATGACAACGGCAACATCATTTATAAGATCAATGCTGAACAACTCAACCTCGTTCACTTAGGTCGTATGAACAAAGCACCCGAATTAGCAGAGTTAGAAAAAATCGGTTCTATCGATGTTCTTTTTATTGCAGTCGGAGGCGGTAAACAATACCTCAAACCAGAAGACGCGGCCAACCTCGTCACGGCCCTCGAACCACGCATCGTTATTCCGATGGGCTACCAATGCGACAGCGATCCAGAAGCTGAACCACTCTCCGCTTTCATCAAAGAACTGGGTTTGAAGCCAGAAGTAACGGACAAAAAAGTAATTATCAAGAAAAAAGATTTACCACAGGAAGACATGAAGCTCATGGTGCTCGAAAAAAACATCTAACACTGGTATGCCTCGTAACAATGATGCCGCAAATCAATCAGGTAACGAGGCAGAACCGATGCCGGGATTAATTGTGCGTCAAGGAACGATTGACGGTGAATCACGACAACAAAAAACAGCTCGCGAAAAAATTCTAGAAAGAACTAGCCCTAACAATCAACGTGCTGCACGCTGGGTGTGGATTTGTACAGGAATAATTACACTCGCAATTATTGCTGTTTGGGGTTATGGCATTATGGCCCAGCTCAGCTTCTTTAGTTGGTCAGGCTCAAGCGAAGTAAAATTATTTAAAAACACCAAAGAACAGTGGAACTACTTTTTTACCCAACAACCAGCTGATGACGTTAGTATTCGCGAAGAGATCAACGCAGCGCTAAACCATATTGTTGCAAGTTCTACACCTGCCGTTGAAGCAACCGTCGATATCACGACAACGACAACAACTTCAACAATTGAAACGACAACGTCAACAAGTTTTTAGAGCATTACCACCTCTTCATCATTTTTCGGTGATGAGATATCAGTGTTTTAATGAAATGTACGTATGCAAGATAAACTTGAATTACCACAAGGAGATGTTGGGATGTTGACCCCGGCGCCAATCGTTGATGAAGTCCGAAAATCATATTTGGAATACGCCATGAGCGTTATCGTTTCACGTGCCTTACCAGATGTCCGAGATGGTTTAAAGCCTGTTCACCGCCGTATTTTATATGCGATGTGGACCATGGGCTTGCGCCATAGCTCCCGTTTCCGTAAATCAGCACACGTGGTCGGTGAAGTGATGGCAAAATACCACCCGCACGGCGATTCCTCCATTTACGACTCTATGGTTCGTATGGCACAGGAATTTTCCATGCGCCACCAGCTCGTTGATGGCCAAGGTAACTTCGGTTCCATGGACGGCGACTCTGCAGCGGCCTATCGTTATACTGAAGCCCGCCTCAAATCGATTGCTGAAGAAATGCTCTTCGACATCGAAAAAAACACTGTTAAATTTACACCGAACTACGACGGCTCACATCAAGAACCTTCTGCTTTGCCAACCAAACTACCAAACTTGCTCTTAAACGGCACTATGGGTATCGCTGTTGGTATGGCGACATCCATTGCTCCGCACAATTTAAATGAACTTTGTGATGCCATCATTCAATTAGTTGAAAGTCCAAAAACATCTGTTGAAGAAATTTGTGAGATCATTAAAGGACCTGACTTCCCTACTGGTGGTATCATCTACGGCAAAAAAGATATTGCCGCAGCATACGCTACCGGTAAAGGTGGTGTAGTTATTCGTGCAAAAGCTGATATCCATGAAAATAAAAATGGATCTTTTCAAATCATCGTTACTGAAGTTCCATATCAAATCAACAAAGCAACTTTGCTCGAAAAAATTGCTGACTTAGTAGGTGAGAAGAAAATTGAAGGCATCAAAGACTTACGTGACGAATCCAACAAAGATGGTGTTCGCGTTGTTGTTGATTTGAAAAAAGATGCCTATCCAAAAAAAGTTTTAAACCAACTTTTCAATTTAACTGAACTCCAAACCACGTTCCACTTCAACATGTTGGCTTTGGTAGACGGTATCCAACCTCGCGTTTTGAACATCAAGAACATTCTCGATGAATTTATCAAACACCGCCAGGTCGTTATTCGCCGCCGCACCGAATTTGATCTTGAAAAAGCAAAAGATCGCGCCCACATTTTAGAAGGCTTGCAAATGGCGCTTGATAAAATTGATTTAGTTATCAAAACCATCCGCGCTTCTAAAGATAAGGAAGAAGCAAAGGTTAATTTGATCGAAAAATTCAAATTCTCCGAACGTCAAGCAACTGCTATCTTGGAAATGCGCTTGCAACAACTCGCTAACCTTGAAGCGCAGAAGATTGAAGATGAATTAAAAGAAAAGAAAGCGATCATTAAAGAACTTGAATCCATTCTCGCTTCTGAAGCAAAAATTTTCAGCATCATTAAATCTGAAACTGCTGAAATCAAAGAAAAATACGGCGAAGACCGCCGCACACAAATCATTGCTCACGGCGTGAAAGAATTCACTACCGAAGATTTGATTCCAAACGAACCAACTGTAGTCATGACGACTACCGATGGTTATATCAAGCGTTTACCACCAGACACCTTCAAACAACAATCTCGTGGCGGTAAAGGTGTTATCGGCGTTACTACTCGGGAAGAAGAATCAGTTGACCAACTCATCACCACCAACACACATGACAACATGCTCTTCTTCACCAACCGTGGTCGCGTCTTCCAATTAATGGCCTACGACATTCCACAGGGCAGCCGCACCGCAAAAGGCCAAGCCTTGGTGAACTTCCTACAGCTTGCTCCAAACGAAAAGATCACCGCACTTCTCCCAATGAGCGCTGTCGAGGAAAATAAATTCTTGATCATGGCTACTACTAAAGGTAACATCAAGAAAACACCGCTCGAAGACTTCGCCAATGTTCGCCGCAGCGGTCTCATCGCTATCAAACTCAAAAATGACGACAACCTTGAATGGGTCAAACCATCAACTGGCAACTACGAAGTTATGATAGCCACCAAAGCAGGGCAAGCAATTCGCTTCAAAGAAAAAGATGTCCGCCCAATGGGTCGTACAGCCAGCGGTGTCCGCGGCATGCGCCTCAAATCCGATGATATCGTGATCGGCATGGACATTGTTGATCCAAAAGATGTTGGTCTAGAGTTCCTTACTATCGGTGAAAACGGTGTTGGTAAACGCACTGAGCTCGATGAATATAAAGTCCAGGGTCGTGGCGGCAGCGGTATCAAAACTGCAGACGTTACCAAAAAGACTGGTGGCATCATCTATGCTAAAGTTATCAACAAAGCCGAAACTGACGAACATGATCTCATGATGATGTCGGCCAAAGGTCAGGTCATTCGCCTACCATTTAAATCCATTAACACTTCAGGCCGAGCCACACAGGGTGTTCGCCTCATGCGATTTAAAGAAGATGGTGATATCGTTGCTGGTGTAACAATTCTCTAAGAAAACAAAAAGACCAGCCTCAAAGCTGGTCTTTTTTTACCTGTCATTCCCGCGAAGGCGGGAATCCAGGATACATTCATTAAACAATCATTTTTTTAACTCGCTCCACAATCGCGTACGCGTCAATTTCTTCAAAAGCCAACAACTCATCACGCGTACCACTCTGTGGCAAATGACGAACAGCGAGGCTCTCAATTCGAACAGTGGAATCTTTAAGAGCACTTCGAACAGCTTCAGCGATACCACCCTCTGCAAAATGATCCTCAACCACGATAATGCCTTTGGTTTCACGAGACGCCTTTTCAAGCACCTGAACATCAACCGGTTTAATACTATAAAGATCAACGACTCGAACAGTTATGCCCCGCTCTTTCAAAGCATCGCATGCTTTTAATGCTTCATGCAAAGTAATACCAGCACCAATGATAGTAACTTGATCCTCAGCACTTGCGCGCAATGTCTTACTACCGCCGATTACAAATTGTTCATTAGCGTGATAAATAACCGGGGTTTCACTGCGAGTAGTCCGAATATACACATTACCGTGATATGTCGCAGAGAGAGCCACCAATTTTTCAGTTGATGGCGCATCAGACGGATAGAGCACAACACTACCAAGCAACGATCTAAAAAGAGAAATATCTTCTAAACCCATTTGCGAAGCACCGTCTTCTCCAATAGAAACACCGGCATGTGAACCAACAAATTTAATATTCGCGTCAGCATATTGACACATACGAATTTGATCGTGCGCGCGAGAAAAAAATGCTGCAAAAGTTGAAACAAATGGTATTTTACCGCGGCGTGACAACCCAAGCGCAACACCAACCATATTTTGCTCGGCAATATACATTTCAAAAAAATGTTTTTCACATTCTTTTTTAAATGTTTCCGCCCCCGTTGAATTACTTGTCTCAGCGTCAAGCACTACCATGTTCTGGTGATGAGGAAATATTTGCACCAAAGCTTCCCCATACGCTTTGCGAGTTGCCACTTTTGCACCAATCGGATAAACCGAAGCCGGTCTAGCGTGATGATGGTGCTCCATTGCTTCACCGTGCATTTTAATATGTTTTTTTGTAATATGTTGTTCCGGAACCATTCCACGCAAAGTACGATTTACTTCGCCAAGTTCATGCAAAGCCTTTCCATATTCTTCCTGGTTCATAGCACGACCATGCCAACCTTCTTTATTTTCAGTGAACGAAATTCCTTTACCCTTAACTGTTTTTGCAATGATCATTACCGGCTGCTTAGCAGTCATTGCTTTAGTATAAGCCGCGGCAATCTCACGAATATCATGACCATCAACCACAATCGTTTTCCAACCAAAAGCCCAAGCTTTGCGTTCGTGTTCGGCAACTCGCCAGCCTGACATAGTTTCGCCGCGCTGACCTAAACGATTAACATCAACAATCGCCACCAAATTATCCAGCTTATAATGCGCGGCTACCTGCATTGCTTCATAATTTGAACCCTCGGCCATCTCACTGTCCCCTAACAAGACAAATGTTTTATACGGCAAATTATCTAAATACTTAGCCGCAAGCGCCATACCAACACCGATAGATAAACCCTGTCCCAACGAACCTGTTGGAGCTTCTGTATAAGGAAAACGGAGAGTCGGGTGTCCTTCTAGTCGGCTACCGAACTTACGCAAAGTTAATAATTCTTCCTCAGTCACCGCACCGGCTGCAGCATACAAAGAATAAAACAAAGGCGAAGCATGACCTTTAGAAAAAATAAGTCGATCATTAGCCTTGTCGTTTGGATTTTTTAAATTAGCATGGAAAAATCCAAAAAATAAAGTTGTCATGAGCTCGGTCGCGGAAAAAGATGACGTCACATGCCCCGAACCAGCAGCGGTGGTAGAACGAATAATAAAATAGCGAATCAATTTTGCCAATTCCGCTATTTTTTTGCGATCAATATGCATAGAATGCGTGTGTCATTCCCGCGTAGGCGGGAATCCAGGATACTACGTTGGGTGTCCTGGATCCCCGTCTTCACGGGGATGACAAATTAATGTTGTAAATAATTATAAAGTGCCTGCACCGCCGACTTAAGTTCTATTTCTGTGTCACCGAACGACATACGAACATACCCTTCTTTTCCAAACGCACTACCCGGAACCATCGCTACATTCCCTTCTGCCAAAACACGCTTACAAAATACTGCAGAATCCTGCTCCTGCACTCCTAAATTTTTTAATGAAATAAACTGGTACAAACCGGCACCAACGGGCTTACAGTTAAAACCAAATTGCTGTTGCAAAGCTTGAGTCAGAGCATTCCTACGACCAATTAATGCTGTTTTTGTAGCTAGCACGACCTCTTTAGCCTGCGTGAAAGCTCCTACAGCAGCCCACTGGCTAATACTCGATGTTCCAGTTGTGCTCTGGCTCTGTAACATACTAAGTACTTTAATTAACTCGACTGGCGCAAAGACAAAACCAACACGCCATCCTGTCATCGCAAAATGTTTAGAGCAACTTTGGATAACAATTACACGGTCTTGGTACTCAGGAAACGAACCACATGATACAAACACACTATTGTCATACATGAGCCCACTATAGACTTCGTCTGACACCACAATAATATTGTGCTTCTTTGCCAAAGCTAGAATAGCCACAAGATCATCGCGAGTGTAAAGCGTACCTGTCGGATTTCCTGCATTATTTAAAAAGAGCATTTTTGTTTTTTTGGTAAAACTTTCTTCCAATTTTTCTAAAGACACTTTCCAATCATTTTCTTCCTCAGTTTCAACAACGACTGGATTACCACCAAACAGCTGAACAATACCAGCATATGAAACCCAGTACGGCGCAATCATGACCGCCTCATCACCCAGTTCGAGCAGTGCTTGGCACACCGCATAAATACCAAATTTTCCACCACACGTTACAATTGTTTGTTCTCGCGTATAATTAGTTTGATACAGCGTGTTCACCCAAGCCGCAGCAGCATCACGAAGCTCAGGAATACCAGCCACTGGCGGATATCTTGTCTTACCTGCCTGCATTGCCGCAATCGCTGCTTCATTTATCGCGGGATGCATTGGGATCATCGGTTCTCCCGCACTTAAATTATAAACACGTTCACCCCGAGATTTTTTCTCGAGGGCAAGTGAATTCATAACAACAGTCGCGGAGGCCTCCACCCGCATGAATGGTGAAAATTGCATAACAATGTTTACCTATTCTATCATATAAAAAACCAAAAAACCACCAATTAGGTGGCTCGTCGTGCTTTCATCAGGAATCGAACCTGAACTTCCAGCTTCGGAGGCTAGCGTCATATCCATTAGACTATGAAAGCATTACACCAAACGTCTAAGTGCGCGAAAAGTGTTATACACCTTATACTTAAACGGTGAGATAAGTAAATCAAATGTCCCCGATCGCTGCTCCACTCGTCCACCAAAGCCAAGCTTAAAACGAGTTACACCTGCATACTGATGTTTTTCATCATATACATATTCCCCATCATTGTATTCGCCTGGAGCAATACCAAAAAAATCATATCGTAAATATCCTAAGCGTTTCGCAAGTCGAATACCTTCCCACTGCAATAGCTGTGGCGCCATATATTGTCGGAATTCGTAATCTGATGCGCCAAACAGATAAGTAAACGTCGCACCAAATCCAACAAAAATAGCCGTGGCAGCAACTTTACCTTCCACCATTGCAGATAATTGCGTGATAAGTGGCGAAGCAAAAATTGCTTCATAATGCTTCTTTTCATGCAACCGAAAACCATCACGCTCCCCTGTTGCACTCATTAATTTCCAAAAAGCATCCCAATTTTTCCCCTCAACAATCTGTACACCTTTTTTTTCAGCCAACCGAACATTATATCGAGCTTTCGTATGCATTGCCGCTAGTATCTCATCTTCTGTTTTTACCAAATCAAGCACAGTTGTTGCGCGAGGATTAACATCATACACCTTTTTAGCTGACAACTTTCCAAAAAACACATCGGTTGGTTCAACCCGCCAAAAAATACACTGTTTTTGTTTTAAAAAATTTACGATGACTGTATAAACCGCTTCTGACTGTTCTTTCACCACTGGACCAGACGGACTAAACGCATAGCACCAACCAAATGGCAGCGACATATAACAAATAAGTGCTTGCGCTACCACTCGCTCACCATCAATAACCTCTATTAGTTCTACTTTTTTTCCTTCACTTTCCAAAATACTAGCCCACTCCGCCGATTGCGTGAATGAAGCAAACAGCTCCTTAGTAAGGAGCTTGTTCCATAATACTTTTTCAGCAATACGCACTTGCATATTATTGCTGTGCGGCAATATAACTCGCTGTAATTGCTGCTGTTTCACCACGAAGCACGGTTGAGCCGAGCGATCGAGTTATACAACCTTTTTCCTTAGCAAACAACTGCTCAGCTTCTGTCCAACCACCCTCTGGACCAATAAACAATCCAACATTTTTTGTTTTACCAATATCAGTAGAAAAGAATTGTGTATCAGAAAAATCAAAGAAAAAACGAATTTCATTATCTACATTTTCTTGCAGCACTTTTTTAAACGGAGTCGGTTCATCAATCGTTGGCAACATAACCCGGCCAGACTGTTCAGCTGCTTCAAGAATAATTTTTAACATACGATCACGATTCGTACCAAGCTTCACCGTACGTTCAGTAATGAGCGGAACAATTTTGGTAACTCCAACTTCCACTGCTTTTTGTACTAATAGTTCAAAGTGATCACGCTTTAAAACCGAACAATACAAAGTAATATTTCGCTTAGATTCAGTTTTACTTTCCCGACTTTCGAGCGCTCCAAGAACAACTGCTTTTTTATCAATTGAAGTAATCTCGCAAACTATCTCTGTCCCATCACCTGGAACAATGATAACTTGTTCAGAAGGCTGCAAATTTAAAACATCCCGAATTTGGTGAAGTTGATCACGGTTCGTGATCGTCAGAAGTTCGGAATCTAATTCATGGTTAACAAAAAATCGATGCATAGTACTCCTAGTTTACTATGTCAAAACTACCGCGTCAATTAAAAAACTCCCAGACGGGAGATTATGGGGTGGGAGCCGGAACGCGTAGTTTCGCATTCCGGCCCCCACAAATACTGTTAGCGACGCCAACTCTCGTCGCGCGTCGAATGAGTCGGAGCATCGCCGACCACCTTGACCTCGTTGGCCTGCGGACCTTTCGGACCCTGGCCAACCACGTACTCGACCACCTCGTTCTCGGTGAGCGAGCGAAAGCCCTCCTTCTGGATGGAAGTATGGTGGACAAAAACATCCTTTCCACCATCATCCGGCGCGATGAAACCAAAACCCTTCGCGTCGTTGAACCACTTTACCTTGCCGCGTGCCATTGCCGTCTCCTTCTCAGAACCCCAGGTCACCATGACCCGGTATGCCTGCTCCTTTTACGGTAGCAAAGCAACAGCAAATAGTACAATCTAATGGCTTACTTGTCAATCCCACACTAGCTTTTTGAAGAAAAAACTACTGTTGGGATGGGGAGCGTCTGAAGCGCTCCCCGAAGTCCCTCCTTTTCCTTTTATTTTAACTTAGAAACGTATGCCTGGCGCAACCTCAACAGCAGCCGTGGTCGCAACTCGGGCACCTTATGGTACAGCTGCGCAAGCTCTTCAAACTGAACAGCTTGCGCCTCAAGATCTTCGCGAAGCTGCTGCAAACATTCAGGAGAAGCGTACTTTCTCGTTGCCTCAAGTTCGTACAAACGCTCAGTAAATGTGGAGGTTGTAATACAGCGCAGGTTACAAAACTCCTGCAAATGTGGCCACTTAGCCCTTTCAGGAATTTCCATCAGCTTGAGCCGGCGATAAACCCTCTCCGCCAATCGAAAGCATTCAGCGTGCGCCTTCTCTTTGAGCTCTGGCGTATCTGCGTGCTTACGATAAAACTCCAACCACTGGGCAAAACTGCCAAGACGCTGCATCCGCTTATACGCCCGTTCACTGAGCGCCGTACCCTTGGTAATCCGCCAAACCCGCAACTCATCTGTGAACGACCTCGAGGATCGTTCAAGAAAAATCATGAGCTCAGCATACAGTGGACTCTTCGGATCGGTGTAGCACGCGAGAATTTCCTTCTCCCGCATACCACTGGCTTTGCGCTCCATCTTACGGAGTGACAAATTACCGTACCTACCCCCGTAGTCGAGCTCGAGCACTCTAGCACACTGCATGAATGTATCAGCAGTGTTATATAAACGCTTAATCAGCACGCTTCGCAACTTTTCGTTGGAGACGTTCTCGACCACCTCCATGGCACCAGAAAAAGTCTCGTCAGTGTGCGTAATCTTGCGCCATACTTCAGCTTGAAGCTGAGGATCATCCTTCGCAGCTTCATAGATCTGAGCTGCCTGTTCAAGGGTCATGTGGTTCCAAAATGGCGGCGGAAGTATTGCCTTAGCAATGACCACCGCTAATCCAAAACCGTATTTTCCCACAAGCTGTTCAAACGTCACGACTGACTCCAATTCGCCAAGGCGATAAAAGGTGGAAGAACGAGCCAAGTATAAGCCAAAAAAACTGTTTTTGTCAACCGCCCCCACCCCCTTGCCAAAACCAAACTTTTATGCTACACTATTGATACTCTCGGTAAATCTCTTACCGTTTTTAAGTAATTTTTTCGTAAACATATGGGTCTTCCCGGTCATCGCCGAACGTCAGGTGATAAACGACGCCGTCGGACACACATTGCACTCACAGAACAGAGTGTCACTAAATGTCCAAAATGCCAGAAACCAATTCGTCCACACCGCGCTTGCGCATCCTGTGGCACCTACCGTGGTCGTCAGGTTGTTTCCAAAGCTGTTACAGCTAAGAAATAATTAATCTTTAGCATTATGTCCAATCGCCATTTAGCACGTTCAATTGCCATGCAATCTCTTTTTGAATGGGATTTCAAAGGCACACCTACTGCTATCCTTCCGGTGATTGTCGATCATAATGTCGAAGAATTTGGCCCAGGTCTCGAAGAAAGTGAATTTACCAAAAAACTGGTTGATGGCGTGATAGAACATATCAAAGACATCGATCAGATTATCGGCAAATACGCTCCGAGCTGGCCAATCAATCAAATCACGCTCGTTGACCGCAATATTTTGCGTCTCGGCGTCTATGAACTCAAATTTTCCACAGAAGTTCCGCCAAAAGTCGCTATCAATGAAGCGATTGAGCTTGCAAAAAGCTTTGGCGGAGCTGCTTCTGGTAAATTTGTAAACGGCGTTCTCGGTTCCATGTTCAATGACATGGTCAAAGAAAACCCAAGCATCGCTGAAGAAAAAGAAAAAAAGTAGTCTATGACATTGACTGAACAAGTACAATCTTTGCCGGAGGTACAAGAAAAGCACTTCGAAACGCTCGAAGAGCGCATTGGTGTTACCTTTGTAAAGAAAGAGCACTTAGTTCAAGCATTCGTCCACCGTTCTTACCTTAACGAACACCACGATTTTCCAGTCGGTCATAATGAACGCCTGGAATTTTTAGGTGATGCGGTTTTAGAACTTATTGTTACTGAATTCTTATTTGAAGAATACGGCAACCCAGAAGGTGAACTCACCAACTGGCGCGCTGCTCTAGTAAACGCAAAAATCCTTTCTTCGATTGCATATGAAATCGATATGGAAGAGTATTTGTTTTTAAGTCATGGCGAGGCCAAAGATGCCGGCACGAAAGCTCGTGACTACATCTTAGCCAACGCGATGGAATCGTTGATCGGTGCAATTTACATCGACCGCGGTTATACAATCGCAAAACAATTTATCACTCGCTGGATTTTGATCAAACTCCCGTACGTACTCGAAAACGGTTTATGGATCGATGCAAAAAGTCGCTTCCAGGAATCTTCCCAAGAACTTCTTGGTATTACTCCAACCTACAAAGTCTTGCACGAAGAAGGACCAGATCATAACAAAATTTTTCAAGTCGGCGTTTTCTTGGATAAAGAATTAATCGCGACAGGTTTTGGATCAAGTAAACAAGAAGCTCAAACTGAAGCTGCAGAAGCAGCTGTCAAAACTAAGAGTTGGAAGGGTCCGCACGTAAATATTATCAAACGTAGCCCAGGAGATCCTCTCTAAACACAAGTCGCCTTCGCTAAGGCTTCGGACGACTAATACGGGTCGCTAGCTCAGCTGGTAGAGCAGATCCCTCTTAAGGATAAGGTCGTGGGTTCGATCCCCACGCGACCCACACAATTTTGCTCCTATAGTTCAACGGATAGAATATCAGGCTTCGAACCTGAAGATAGGGGTTCGATTCCCTTTGGGAGCACAAAATACACACTGCTAAGGTGTGTATTTTTTATTCTTGACGTTTTGTAAAGTATCTGCTAAACTCACGACCATCCTTTCCCCGGAGACGCCATGGATTCGGTTGCATGCTACCTACTGTTCGCATGTCTTGAATTTGCGGTTCCAACTCCAATCAGCATTCCGCTCAAAATCCCTGCCAACCCGATCACCCTTGTGATCGGCAAGCGAACTGCCTCGGTCAGAGGCAAGGAAGAAAAGGATCGGAGCAAGCGCAAAGCCGAAAAGGAAAAACATAAAAACAACTGGAAGTCGGTGAAGAACGGATCTACAAAAGACCATCTCGCCGCACTTAATTGGCGACGAACACGTCTCTTCATGTGAAAGGTTCCGACCATATCGATCGCGCGATCGAAATGGTCACACCTTTCAGAAAGGAGTTGTAGTGTACTTCATCACAGGTCCCCCGATGATGTAAGTTTCCAACCCGCTGTACCCGCTTCGGAGGAAGCATGTACTTCATTACTGGGCCCCCGTAGCCCAATGGTGTAAGGCGTTTACACCAAAAGCTCAGATAAACTGAGCGGAGAATAATTCCTCAAGTCACCTCGCCCCCAGCGAAACTTCGATGAACAAAACTCCAACGCCACCCCGCGGAAAAAACCGAACTTCCCCACGAACAGAAGTTTTCTCCCACCCGGTAGCGGGCGCCCACTCTTCCCAGAGTGTGGCGCCCGCTCCGGCCCCACCACTCATCTACCAAGATGATTTTTTTATTTTTAAACTAAAAAAATTAACATACAATAATTTATTATTAAAATATATTCTAAAATATAACTACAAAGTTTGTTTATTCAAAAATTTAAGAATATCTCAACTGTGTATAACTCCCCCCTTTACTATTTCTTTATTCCTTGATTAGCTTTATAATATAAGAGGTCGAAGAAAGTTTTCACGACAATGCTTGTCTTGTGAAAAACTTCATGAAAAATTTTTTCTCGCGATCGCGAGTTTAGAAAAAATTATTTACATCTTGTTCCAAACTCATTTGGAACTAAAAAAGATTAAGGAGGTGGCAACTATGCCAAAGAAAAAGAAAGCTGCTAAAAAACCAGCTAAGCGCAAAGCCGCTAAACGTAAACCTGCTGCTAAAAAAGCAAAAAAGGGTAAAAAGAAATAGTTCTTTTTAAAAAACTCCCGTGAGGGAGTTTTTTATTTATACCAAAGTTTTCTGGGTAGGCTTAGAATAATCTTGCCTGACACATATGAAGATCGATTACATACCTGTTACGATCTAATTGCTTCAGCAATCACTGCGGACACCTGTTTATCAAGCGGACTAGGAAGGATCATGTCTTCATTAGGTTGTTTTACATAATCAGCCAAAGCTCGAGCAGCTTTAAGCTGCATAGCTTCGGTCACCTGTTGTATTCGTCCATCCAATAAACCACGAAACACGCCCGGAAACGCTAAAACATTATTTACCTGATTAGGAAAATCACTTCTTCCGGTTGCTACCACGCGTGCACCACCAGCCTTAGCGAAATCGGGCATAATTTCCGGTGTTGGGTTTGCTAACGCAAAGACAATTGCATCCTGGTGCATGCTTTTAACCATTTCAGAAGTTACAATGTTACCTTTACTTACACCAATAAAAACATCACTGTCAGCAATTGCGTCTGCGATACTTCCCTTAAGCTGACGTCGATTTGTCCGCTTGGCAATTACTGCTTTTTCACCATCAATATCTTCACGTGTTTCGTAAATAATACCTTTGGAGTCAACTACAGTAATATCAACGGCACCAGCATCTAAAAGAAGTTGCGCGATCGAAAGGCCGGCTGCGCCTGCTCCATTAATAACTACTGAAACTTGCGGTAATTGTTTACCAACTACTTTGAGAGCATTATAAAGAGCAGCCAAAACAACAATTGCGGTGCCATGTTGATCATCATGAAAAACAGGGATATTCAATAATTTTTGCAAACGACGTTCGACCTCAAAACAACGAGGCGCGGCAATATCTTCTAAATTAATTCCACCAAACATTGGTGCAATATTTTTGATAGTCTCAATAATTTCTTCCGTATTTTGAGTTGAAAGAGCGATTGGAAAAGCATCAACACCACCAAATTCTTTAAATAAAACACACTTACCTTCCATTACCGGCAAACTTGCTTCAGGACCAATATTGCCAAGACCTAAAACCGCGCTGCCATCAGTAATCACTGCAACAAGATTATGCTTTCTAGTTAATCTGTACACGTTTTCCTTATCAGCAACAATAGCTTGGCAAGCTTCCGCAACACCCGGTGTATAAGCCAAACTTAAATCTTCGCGAGTTACAATTTTAACTCGAGAAATCATCTCAATTTTTCCTCCCAACTGTTCGTGATATTCAACTGAATTCATATTTATACAAGATATTTTTTCCAATCTTCAGGTATTGCAATTGCAACATTTTTTTCTTCGTCACCAGTCGCTGTCATAAACCGGAGTGACGTCGCGGCTAGCGCCAACGACTTATCAGGCAACGGTGTTGGAGCCCCGTACTTTACATCACCGACAATTGGACAACCGATCGCAGATAATTGCGCTCGAATTTGATGTGGCCGACCAGTGCCAAGTTTAATTTTTAACAATGAAAATTTTTCATTACTTTCAACTATCTCATACGACAGTTCAGCGCGTAAAAAATCCTTTTGTTCTGCCTCTGAAATTGACACTTTATTATTTTTTTCTTCTTTTTGCAAATAATGTACTAAGGAATCAGTTTCTTTTTTTGGCTTACCGTTAACCAAGGCATGATATATCTTTTCAATAGTATGCTCACGAAATTGTTCTGATAAACGAGATGCCCCTTTGGATGTTTTCGCAAACAAAATGACACCTTGCACCGGCCGATCCAAACGATGAATCAATCCAAGAAAGACCTTACCTAATTTGTGGTACTTAACTTTTAAATAATACTTCACCGCATCCATAAGGGTCGAATCACCAGTATCATCCCCTTGCACCAAAACCCCGCACGGCTTATAGACCGCGATTAAGTGGTTATCTTCGTATAAAACCTGCAATTCCATAATCTAAAATAGAATTATATAGTGCATCCAGTCTACCATATACGAGAGAAAAAACAACTGATAGCAATAGTCTTTGTAATAGCACTCTAACCACACCGTCAATAATAGTGAACAGTACGTAATGGCAGGGATAGTCTCTGCCACGGGAGGGCGCAAATGCGGGGCGTGGTAGTCGGTATGGCGCTAGCACTTTCACTCGCAGGCTGTGGGGCAGACACCGGAGGCGGCACTCCTCCTATCGGTAACGAGCCGCCTGGAGGCGGGGTTCAGGAACCCATTCCTCCCCCTCCGCCGCCCCCAGGACCAGTTCATCAGGGTCCGGGTGATGTCACCATTCCACTCGACGAAGCGGAGCAGCTCACAGTCGGCGGAGTCGAATTCAGTATTGTCCGCACCTCCGAAACGAGCGGCATCGTGATCGCCAAGAACTTGAACAGCAACGACGTCAAGTTGGTAGTGGACCGCGTCAACGGAAGTGGTGGGATCGTTCTCGACGAGTCGTTCCTCGACAGCGGCGAGACCGTGAACAGCCAAGACGTCGACCTGTCACCGGGAGTGAGTTACCGCTTTTCCGTGAAAGTCTGGAAAGGTGGGATCGATTTCGTGACGTGCTCTTTCAGCGCACCGACCTGCTACAGCTCCAGCGAGAAGAAGACGTTCACGTTCTACATCGAATAAGTCCCCGCAGTTCGTGCATATGGCGCGATCGAGGGGAACAAAAAACCACTCGATCACGTCATTATGCCTACACGAGTTTGCAGGTATAATGACCGAGTGGTTTTTATTTTATAGCAAAAAAATTTAAACAGAATTCCACCGCGCAAAGATACCACACGGCAACAAACGCTCACTGTCTAACTCACCAATAGTTAATTCCCCTACTTCAATCTCACCTTTATACGATTTCATGAGCTCAACTAAATTATTTCGATACGCTAAAGCGGAATAACCGGAAGCATAACCGTTTATCAAGAAAAATAATGGCTTGTCAGAAAGCACTTGGCGACAAAGTTCTAATAACTTTGGAAAATCTTCTTCAATCTTCCAGACTTCACCATTCGGACCGTGTCCAAATGCTGGCGGATCCATGATAATACCGTCATATTTTCGGCCACGCTTAATTTCACGCTGCACAAAAACCATAGCATCATCCAAAATCCAGCGGATTGGTTTAGCAGCCAAACCAGATGCTGCCGCGTTATCCCGCGCCCACGCAATTGCCGCTTTAGAACCATCCAAATGACAAACTTCTGCGCCTACCTGTGCTGCCGCTAACGATGCACCACCGGTATAACCAAATAAATTTAAAACTTGAGGAGTGCGTCCGCTATTTTTTATTTTTTCGCGAATCCAATCCCAGTTTCCAGCTTGCTCCGGAAATAAACCCGTATGCTTAAACGGAGAAAGTTTAATTAAAAAACGAAGACTACTGAATTCAATTTCCCAACGTTCAGGAATAACAAAACGAGACTTCCAGCTTCCTTCGCCGTGCGAAATTCCACCACGAGCAACCTTTTCACGCTTAAAAGAAGCGTCAGCTTTGTCCCACGTACCTTGCGGCAAACGCTTTGCCCACAATGCTTGTGGATCAGGACGAGCAATCATGACCTTACCATAGCGTTCTAGCTTTTCGCCGTCACCACTATCAAGCAGTTCATAATCTTTACCTGGGTCAGTTGTAACAATCGAATAATCCATAAATAATTATATTTTTTTCCCGCTTTCACCGACGTACTCAATATCAGATTCATCAATACGCTTTATACCTTCACCGCTGACCATTTGCTCATAAGCATGAGCAACAAGTCCAGGTAATCGGCCTACCATGAAAAAACCTTTGGCCAACCTGGCATCAAAGCCCATATCGACTATAATAGCAGCCATTGACCCATCAATATTAATGGGTAATTTTTTAGAAGAAACCTTGTTAAGCGCACTTTCAAACACTTCCGCAAAAGCACAATGCTGCTTATAAAAACCTGTTTCCTTAGC
The DNA here is from genome assembly GCA_046590235.1 of Candidatus Magasanikiibacteriota bacterium. Taxonomy (GTDB): domain Bacteria; phylum Patescibacteriota; class Patescibacteriia; order Magasanikbacterales; family GWA2-37-8; genus 2-02-FULL-45-10. Next base: position 40,698 of record JBKJTY010000026.1, read on the forward strand.
CACTTTAAACAGCTTTTGGCTACGCTTATCTATTGTAAGCACTTTGTGTCCAAAGCCTGGGACACGTACTTTATCCTCTTTTAGCTTTTTTGCCAAGGCTTCCACATTCTTTTCGTCCACATGTGTTTTGAAGAACATCGCAGCACCTTCTACAGCTCCCCCATGCAATTCACCCAAAGCCAACATCCCGGCAGCTACTGCGGCATGCAGGCTATTACCACTTGACGCAACAGTGCGGGCTACTGTTG
>JBKJTY010000027.1:0-28245 GCA_046590235.1 Candidatus Magasanikiibacteriota bacterium
AACTCCATCGATGAAGCGATGGCAGGTCACGCAAAAACTATTACTGTTACCTTACTCCCCGACCACACTGTAGAAGTGAGTGACGATGGTCGTGGTATCCCTGTTGATATTCACCCAACACAAAAAGTCAGCGCGCTTGAAGTCGTTATGACTATTCTTCACGCTGGTGGTAAATTCGGCGGTGAAGGTTATAAAATTTCCGGTGGTTTACACGGCGTGGGCGCATCTGTCGTCAACGCTTTGTCTACGTACATGAAAGTGGAAGTACATCGTGAAGGTAAAATCTGGATGCAGGAATATAAAATTGGTAAACCATTGAAACGTGTTGCTGAAATCGGCAAATGTAAAGACACTGGTACCACTACCACTTTCCGCCCTGACCCAACTATTTTTGAAACTGTCGATTTTGATTGGAAAACCATCATTGACCACTTGCGCCAACACACTTATCTCACTAAAGGTGTACACCTTAGAATTAGCGACCAACGTTCTCCAGAAGAAAAAGCGAAGGATGCATCTTCCATCAAATTTCCAAACCCAACTTACCAATTCTTTTTCCAAGGTGGTGTAGCTTCATATATCCGCTACCTCAACCAGAATAAAGAAGTTAAAAACGAATCAGTTTTCTATATTGAAAAAGAAGCTGAAAATGTCGGTGTTGAAATTGCCCTCCAGTACACTACTGAATATACAGAATCATTATTCGCTTTCACCAACAACATTCATAACCCAGATGGTGGTACACACGTTGCCGGTTTCCGCACCGCACTCACCCGCTGTATCAATACTTACGCTCGTAACAAGGGTTACTTGAAAGAAAAGGATACTAACCTAACCGGCGATGATGTTCGTGAAGGTTTGAATGTCGTTATTTCAGTTAAAATCCGCGAACCACAATTTGAAGGTCAGACCAAAGGTAAGCTCGGCAACACCGAAGCAAAAACTGCGGTCGAAGCTGTGCTTGGCGACGCCTTCCTTATTTTCCTTGAAGAACATCCGAAAGATGGCGAATCAATCGTTGGTAAATGTGTGCTCGCTGCAAAAGCTCGCGCCGCTGCTAAGATTGCTCGCGACACAATCTTGCGTAAAGGTGCACTCGAAGGTTTTACCCTCCCAGGTAAACTCGCTGATTGTTCCAGTCGTAACGCTGAAAACTCCGAACTCTATATCGTTGAGGGCGACTCTGCGGGCGGTTCCGCCAAACAAGGTCGCGATCGCGAACATCAAGCTATCCTCCCCCTTCGTGGTAAGGTCTTGAACGTTGAACGCGCGCGTCTTGATAAAATTTTGACCAACAACGAATTGAAATCACTCATCATCGCGATGGGTACCAATATCGGGGAACAATTTGATATTACAAAATTACGCTACCACCGCATTGTCATCATGACCGATGCCGACGTGGACGGTGCGCATATCCGAACCCTCCTCCTCACTTTCTTCTACCGCTACTATCCGCAACTCATCAAAGGTGGCCACATCTACATTGCCCAACCTCCGCTCTATAGCGTGAAGCACGGCAAAGAAATGCAGTATGCCTATAATGATGAAGAGAAGGCAAAGATTTTAAAAGAAATTGAAGTTAAAAAAGGTGCGAAAAATGCTGCTAAGGGTAAAGTTGAAGAAGAATCTGTCTCAACTGAACCAGCAGTCGAAGGCGAACCAGGCGAAGTTGAATCAATGACCATTGGTGGTGTGAAGATCAACATCCAGCGCTATAAAGGTTTAGGTGAAATGAATCCTGAACAGCTCTGGGAAACAACCATGAACCCAAAAAATCGCATCATGAAACAAGTCACAGCTGATGATGCTGAAATGGCAAATGAAACGTTCGAAGTCCTCATGGGCGACGAAGTTGAACCTCGCAAAAAATTCATCCAGACCTACGCGAAGAGCGTACAAAATCTCGACATCTAAACTACAAACAAAAAACCTCTCCAATTTGGAGAGGTTTTTTAATACACACTTTAGAAGCGTACCATGATCGCTGTCATATCATCAGGCTTTGATCGCATCGTTAATTCTTCACTACGCATATGAGCTGCTTTAATAAGCAGGTCAGCAGCCGCACGTGTATCAGAGGATGCTTCATTGAGACAAGCTGCTATTTCACCATGAGTTAAATTATCGGAAATACCATCACTTGTTAATAACAACTTTGCTCCCGGTGGTAAATCTGTTTCAAAGATACGTGGTTTAAGAGGTATGTGAGCACCCAGTGCTTGTCCTAAAACATTACGTTTTTTAAAAACACGATACTCTTCGTCAGTTAACTCAGAGCTACTGACTGCGGAATCCAATTTTTGTAATATTCGCAAGGCTTTTGTTGGGTGTAAATCGATATCAAAACCACATACCTCCATCAGCGCCGAAGAATCATCAACAGTTAAACGATCTAAACGCCCATCTTCATGATGAAGATACACACGACTATCACCAACATTACCAATAACAACTTTTCTACCTCGATCATTTTCCCAAAGCTTAATGACACTCGCGGTTGTCGCCATGTCTTTGTGCTTTTCATCCAGTAACTGTCTATGTTTAATGTGACCATCTGCATCACGCAAGGCCTCTCGCATAAATCGCTTTACATCTTCGAGCGTCGCCCCTTTTGGTAATTCTGAAAGATTAGTAAAAATTACTTCAGCAGCAATTTTTGAAGCCTCCTTTGCACCGGCAATTTTTCCAGCCCCATCAAACACACCAGCAACACCATGCTCAGGAGATACAAAAAAACTATCCTCATTACGATCAGGATGTTTTTCACTCGCTCGTGTTGCCACTTCCATGCGTGGCAATTTTTTTTCATGTTGTTCTGGTCGAGGTCCACGTTCCATAGTGTACGTATTATACACTAATTTTGGTTATAAAAAAATCGCCTAAGGCGTTTTGTATAGAATGGTGGAGCGGCGACTGTCAAAGTCACAATCGCCGCTCCCGGTTTTTCAGATTACTTACAACCGTACGCGCCGAGCTTCCTCCCCTTCAGGTAAGCTTGCGCCTTGGCCGTCAACTCCGCGTCGTCGACGTTGTTCTTGCCGTTCTTAGTCGTACATGACCAGAGCATTTCATTCCTGACCCGCCAAAGCTCCGGCTGCTTGCCGACGCGCTGTGTTACGGCGTCATCGCAGGACACACGCACATCCGATCCAGGCTCGAAAGCCCGGTGCCCGACGAACGCGCTCGAGGCCATCTGCATCTCGCGCTCGGAGCACATCTGGAACGTCTGGTTCATGGCCGCGACTCGGAGCACTTCACTCCAGAAAGCGGCCGCCTTCGGATCATTGATCCGCTGGGCGTAGTCCGTGAGCACGTAATCCTTGGCCTGCCCCATGTAAATGGACAAGAGAATCTCGTTGATCACGTCACGATCGGAGTGTGGCAACTTGGACATCTCTTGATCGATGTTCGCCGCCACTGCCGCGTCGATTTTCTGCTGCTCAGACTTCTCCGGAGCATTGCTGCCCAGTATAAAGTGCTCGTACTCATGCCCGCTCTTCACGAACCTGGCCTTGTCCTCCCCGTGGCTACAGGCCACCAACATGGAAACGACGAACAACAACCCGAGTCCTCGCATGTCACCCCCCTCAAGCGGCTATGCCGCACCCGAACACACTTCTATCCATTACTGACGCTTTGGTCCTCCGTTTCTTTCTCTTTGACGTACATGAGCCCGGCCGACTCATCACATTCAAGCGTTTCCATTTCACCGCTCGGAAGTATGATCGGCAACATGTATTCAGAACTCTCAGGCGTTGCCCAGCAGCCGAAGACACAGGCATACGGAACTTCACTGGTACCCTTGAACATGGTGCACGCTTCAGCTAAAAGCGAGCCGTCTTCTGGACCAGCTAAGCGCCACACTCCAGTGAGCATATCCGGAATAGAATATATCTGCTCGTTGGGCAAGAGTGTATCGATTTCTAGGTCGAATGTACCGTATGAAAACGGTTCCCTGGTGAGAAAAACGCGCTCACCATCAGGAAAACGTACGAAGAAACCAACCGTGCCATCGAGGAGCTTTACCTCATCTTTTTCGGTCTGTTCGATTATTGCCATAGCTCCATCTTCTGCCACAGGCGGCATGAACAATGCCTGCCGCCTTGCGCGGTGCACGACAGTTCCAGGCTTGGCCGAAACTACGTGATCCGACACCCCTTCCTTGTGCACACAGCCAAAAATGATTTGGCTGACAACCGACAGAACTACGCCATTCCTCAAAAGATGCATTACGCCCCCCATCTGCTGCCCCCGCAGCGTTGTAAGCCTAAATTACACTTATTACCCCTACTATCATACTGAAACAGCCCCGATGGAAACTGTCAACAACAAAAAAGACACTAGTTTCAAAACTTGAAACTAGTGTCTTTTGTAGGATCTGCGGACACAGATCCTACGGAATTGTTGTTACCCTGTCCGGGGCTGGCACGAATGTGCCTAATCCGAGTTCGCCCACCGCTGAACGCGGGTGGCTGACGCGCTCGCCGGCGGCACATACGCGGTAATCGGCTTGCCGATCACGCTGTGCTGCCTGATGCTGAACGGCATGGGGTCGACCAGACGGTCGCCCACCTGTGCGTCACACGCGGCGACGAAAGAAAGAGCGAGAACGATCATGAGACGCTTCATAATGCCTCCAAGCTGGGGTAAGTACTTCAGTTAAGTTACGGAAATGATTTTACCGTTTACGAACGATTTCTGCAAGCGTCTGCGACCTCGGCTTGAGCACGATGTACACGCTCAAAGCGATGAGCAAGAGCACAAGCGCAATTCCCATCAAAGGCATCGCGAACTTCTGGACGAACTTGGACATCTGAATATCCATCCTCGCTGCACGCATTGAAGCGCGCGAATGTGAAACATCTCAGAAACTTTCGGCCTGTACTGATTCACAAAACCATGAACCTGTATAGACCGAAAGCTATTGTAAAGAACGAACTTAGAATAATGTACATTACATTACTCTAGATTCGTCGCGAGCACCAGGGATATTCTCCTGGGCTCGCGAAAGTGAACCGACGTACTTAATTACAGACCACCCCCATCGCTTCCGCCGAAATGAAACCGTTTACCAGCTGAGCGGAACCACTACAAGCGCTTGGGTCATGGTATGGAATCGGTGACATGTCGCGTCCGTTGATTGAGACAACAACGTCTCCAACAGAACCCGGAGCGTCACAGCCCCAATAATTGGGGCTACCCGGTGCTGACTGCACCCAGAACGCCACGCTGGGTCCGGTCGCCCCTTGATTGTTTGTGGGAGGACGCCGCCATGCGCAAGCATTGACAGTGGTCGCCTGACCTCCACTGATAACATGATCGCTACCGTCCCAAACATGCAAAACTGCATTCTGGAGAGCCGGCGAGACAGTGAGTGTCACGACCTTCGAATGAGGGCGGAACGTCAGGATGACACCCGCCATGACAGTGAGGGTCGCGGCAAGTACCGCAAAAGCAACAAAAAGTTTCTTCATCAGGATATCCTGCCTTTGCACACGTTCACGTGTGCGGAATATAGTACATCGGTTATAGTGCGAACTTCGGTAGACTCAATCTATCTATAAGATAGATTCAATCCACCAAAATTACGCTTTTTAAAGAACAAAACCTCATCGGAGAGAGAGGTTTTTGCCTGATTTAACAGTTTGTTCCGCTAGTTTATAGCCTCTCTCTGACTATTAACTAACAATTGAGTATAGCACAATTTTACCCTTTTGTCAAGGTATTTATGCACTTTTAGGCTTATATTAGCCAAAATAAACAGTAACCCCTAACCCCTTTCTATGCACACCTTATAGACCTTGACCAAACAGCCCTTTTCGAGTATACTAGGCACATAACTAAACGGCCTCAGCGCCGTTTTAAAATACCTTTTTATGTTACAGAGTATCAAAAACTACCTCTTCGCATCATACGAAGAAGCAAAAAAAGTCACCTGGCCAACTAAGAACCAGACCATCAACTACAGCTTGTTGGTTATCGGCTTGTCCGTGGGTTTGGCAATTTTCTTCGCTGTGCTCGATTACATCTTCAATGCTGGCTTGAGTCAACTCATTGCTCGCTAATTTTTATACTATGGCTAAACAAAATCTAAACCTCGGCCGCCGCTGGTACGTGCTCCACACGTATAGTGGATACGAGGAAAATGTTAAGCACAACATTGAACAGCGTATCGAATCCTTCGACATGCGCGATAAAATTTTCGCGGTGCTCGTTCCAAAAGAAAAAAGAATCAAAATCAAAAACGGCAAACGTACCCAGACAGAAGAAAAGATTTTCCCTGGTTACATCCTTGTTGAAATGATTGTTACGGATGACTCTTGGTATGTTGTACGCAACACTCCAAACGTTACCGGCTTCGTTGGTTCAGGTACAACCCCTACTCCAATCGACCAGAAAGAAATCGACACATTATTGAAACGCGTCAGTGGTTCCAGTGAACCTACCCAGAAGATTGATGTGGAAATGGGTGACATTGTTCGTATCGTTGACGGTCCATTTAAAAATTTCGAAGGTAAAATCAGTCATGTTGACCATGAACGCGGCCGCATCAAAGCGATGGTATCCATGTTCGGTCGTGAAACTCCGGTTGAGCTCGACGCTTTACAAGTTAAGAAAATTTAGGTAGGGTAATGGCGGACCTTAGGCTTCTATACGGTCCGACATCCCATTTATATATAATTATTACTATGGCTAAGAAATTAATGACGCAAGTCAAATTGCAGATCCCAGGCGGCGCTGCAAACCCAGCACCTCCAATCGGTCCAGCTCTCGGTCAACACGGTGTTAACATCGCTGGTTTCTGTAAAGAATTCAACGACAAGACCAAAGAGTTGCGCGGTGAAATCGTTCCAGTTGTTATCTCAATCTTTGACGATCGCAGCTTCACCTTCATCATGAAGACAGCTCCAGTAGCTGAAATGATCAAGAAAGCAGCCAACATCAAAAAAGGTTCTGGTAAACCTCTCCAGGAAAAAGTTGGCAAAATCACTAAGGCTCAAGTTCGCGAAATCGCTGAAAAGAAAATGCCTGACTTGAATTGCCACACTGTCGAAGCAGCTATGAACATGGTTATCGGTACTGCTCGTCAAATGGGTGTGAACGTTGAAGCATAATCTATCTTTTAAAAACCAGCCTCTCGGGGCTGGTTTTTTGTTTTTCACAATGTGAATATAAGAGGAAAAAATTGACAAAACAATAGCACACCTGTTACGTTAGCTGCGCCGCAATAGCGTGGCCACAAACAAGGAGATCGTCATGTCGGAAGACGAGTTCGACGACGGGAAAAAACCAAAATTCCTGAAAAAGTCGCCGATCGCCAAGGTACTGGCACGCGCCAGGCTTGACGCTCCGAGTCGACTGATCATGGTGCTCGACAAGGTGGATATGCCATCTGCAAAAATAAAGGCTTCCAAAGAACACGCAATCAGGTACGTGATCCAACACAAGATGACCAGCCGACAGGTGCTGACGCTTGCCAAGGGTCGCCCCGGACGCATCTTGGAACTTTGCGAATGGTGTCAGGAAATTCAAGGACCTCTCCCCTACACCGTCGCACTGGGCACCACTTGGAAAGAACATAAAGACACACAAGATTGGGTCGCATTCGCAGATCAGCTGGATGACCAGCGGATTTTCACCGGCGACCGATTCGAACGCGTCTGGCCAAAGGGCACCAGCTTCCTCTTCTTCGTTCAAAACGAGGCAGCGTAATGGTGTTCACGGCCACCAGCATAACCCCCACCGACAGATTATTGTCGGTGGGGGTTCTTATTTATAGTTGACAAGATACTTAAAAAGCAGTATTATCAACTGTTCCTTTACAATTGGAATTTATAGTGGTTGGCGCAATTACATTACCGGTCGCCTAGCGACCAAAAGGGGCAGCAATGCGAACTATCCTGTTCATTCTCTGTGCAATGATTCTTTCGAATACGGGTTGTGCGACGGCACCAGTAGCAGAAAAAGTGACCGCCCCCATCTTCGACCCGCGCAACACGACCGAGTTCTTCATCGTGAGTGAGGAAACGATGCTCACGATTGGCTATCTGATCCAGATCGACGTGGAGAAAAATACCCTGATCGATGGCAACTACCACGTCAAGCTCTTCGACGGCGGCATGATCTGCGACATCGAAGGTAAACGGAAAAAAAGCATCTGCTTCAACTTCCCGTTCGAGGAGAAGACGGAAATCATCATAAGCGAACAAGGTAACGTACTACTTCGAAATGAAATCCGTCCGGGCTGCCATGCTATTTACAAAGCTAAAGCGATCGGACACCTGCAGGAGGAAAGGAACGGAATTCGCGGGCAACTCTACAAGGGGGTCTTCGAAGAACCATACTTCATCCAGACCGAAGGCAACAACTGCTCCGAAAAAATCCCCATCAAAACCTGAACGGGCGGGTCTCGTTCAGGCTGGATGGTGCCGGCTTCGATTGCGCCACCATCCACTAAAAATTCCAATTAAAAAAGACACCATACAGGTGTCTTTTTATTTTTTACTTAATTAGCATCGCATCCCCAAAACTATAGAACCGATAATTATGTGCGATCGCATCTTCGTAACACTGCAAAGTAAATTTCCTATCCCCCACAAATGCTGAGACGAGCATAAGGAGTGTTGATTTCGGCAAATGAAAATTAGTTATAAGAGCATCAACCGCTTGGAACTTGTAACCAGGTGTAATAAACATATTAATGTCACCACTGTATGGCATGAGTACATCCTTACCAACATCTTTTTTTGTACTGCCAGCCAACACTTTTTGAGCAACACCTTCAAGACTACGGACAGTAGTAGTACCAACCGCGACCACACGACGACCCTCAGCTTTTGCCTGATTAATAAGCTCAGCATTTTTATCAGTCAGCTCCACCCACTCACTATGCATGACATGCTCTTCCACCTTATCACTTTTAACTGGCAAAAATGTACCCAAACCAACATGCAACGTCACCTCCGCAAATTGCACACCTTTAGATTTTAATTTCTCAATGAGTTCTGCTGTAAAATGAAACCCCGCTGTCGGAGCAGCAACCGAACCTTCATGCTTGGCATACACTGTCTGATAACGCTCCACCACATTCACCGCTGCCTTCGCAGTATCACTATCAACATACGGCGGTGTTGGTACTTCACCATACTGATTAGCCTTAGTACGCACCACAGCATCATCATCTGCAAACTGCATTAAAATAGTTCCATCAGCTTCCTTAGTAATAACCTCACCAACAAAATCTTCCGCAAAACGAACCTTCATACCCAAACGCAATTTCTTCCCCGGCTTCGCAAGCACTTTCCATGTATGCACATTTTCCATCGGACGGACTAAAAATACTTCCACCGTAGGTGCATTAATAAATTTATCAGTTAACGTCACGTTCGGCTTTTTATCAAGCACTGTCTCATCAAACTCTAGCGTTCCACGAAGACGCGCTTTAAAAACCTTAGAATTATTCCAGACTAACAAATCTCCTTCTGATAAATACGAGGTAATATCACTAAACGTCTTATAGTCAACAGAATGGTCTCCCTTATCAATCACCATCAGCTTCGCACTATCGCGAGGCTCAGCGGGAGTTTGAGCGATACACTCCATCGGTAAATTAAAATCAAAGTCAGAAGTTAACATATCATCGAATATATTTATAACGATTCGCATTATGCTCATCTAGCGTCGTAGCATAATACATCTTACCGTCCTTCGTTCCGCTCAAAAAATACCAATACGGATTTTTTTCTGGGTATAACGCTGCCATGATGGAATCAAGACTTGGCATGCAAATTGGGCTTGGTGGCAAACCAGGTCGTTTATAAGTATTCCACGGTGAATCAATCGCGCGTTCTTGACTGGTCGTAAATACGTCACCTGTACGGTCTACAAAATAGTGCACACTGGAATCAACCTGAAGCGCCATACCCACCTCAATACGTCGCCACATAATGCCAGATACAAGCTTGCGATCAGCCGATGTACGCGCCTCACGCTCAATAATACTTGCCATAGTAAGCAGCTCAAGTGGTGAAATTTTTCGCCGTTTTATCTCAGCTTCCATCTCTGGAGTAAGTTGTTTTTCACGAATAGCTCGGAATGCTTCTACCACTTCTTCAACAGTTGCGCCTTTAAAAAATCGGATCGTTTCTGGTGCTAGGAATCCTTCAGCACTACCGCTTGGATCTTTTTTATCAGCTGGCTGACCAGTCACCGCATAGACATCCTTAACTGACAAAGCAACACCTTGTTTAACCAAATATTCCGCCACATCCCGCAAATTCCAACCAGGAATAATAGTCAGTGTAATTTCTTCACGCGGAATAATCACCACAGGTTTTGGGCGGCGTGCTTCAAAATAATGTTGCGCATACAAACCAACTCCACAAACAAGGAGTAGCGAAGCAATAATAGCTTTAGTATTAAAACTCATAGTTATTCTTGCCAACTTTCACGTGCCCACGCTAAACGGTCTGGCACACCGATGTCTATCCACGCGCGATCAGACTGGTACACATACAAATCAGTCATGTTTGGAAAAACGTCGTATTCAATACTGAACGATTTTTGTTCTGGAAAATATGCAGCTGCTTTTTTAGTAAACAAATAAATGCCCCCATTAATATATCCTACTTGGTGCAAGCCTTCTTTTTCTTTAAATTGTTTTAAATGATAATCAGTCTCGTACTCGAGCGTACCATACGAAGCAGCATCTTCAACGCGTGTACCAAGAATAATACCATCACTATCAACATCAAGATGTTTAACCATATCAACCAAATCAACAGTCGTAAGTACGTCACCATTTAAAATAATAACGGGATCATTGTTGATTATATAGCCCCAAGCATGTTTAATTGCACCGCCGGTTCCTAAACGTTCTTGTTCAATAGCATAGGTAAGCTTAACACCATTTCGTTCCAAACCAACTTCCTTATAAAGGACTTCGTTTAAATGACCGGCAGCCAAAACGACTTCGGTAACACCGACTTTCTTCAACTTCTCAAGCTGCCAATCTAACACTGTCCTACCTTTAATCTCAAGTAAGATTTTAGGAATACTTTTTGTAATTTCCCCGAGACGAGTAGATAACCCTCCGCACAGAATAATTGCATTCATACACATTAAAAGATGTCATCCTGAATGGATGTGAAGGATCTTCCTCTTACGCCCGGTTACCGTTGGCATAAAAAGAAGATTCTTCGATTCCTCAGAATGACAATTAAAAATAGAGAATTGAAATATACGTTACCAAACCTGCCATAAAAGCAGCCAACACCATACCACCAACGGTATCAAACGGATAATGCGCACCTGCAAAAACTCTCCCCCATGACACCCAAAGTGCTAACGGCAACAAAGCTTCAAAACCAGGCACATTAAAAACAAAAGACAAAAAGAAGATCAACCAAGCGGAAAGGGCGTGATCCGAAGGGAACGATTTGGCACCAAGCGGGCTAATCATCTTTTTAGTCTCAAGCAAGGTTACAAACGGTCGCGGCTCTCTGACTAACCGTCCAATTGCATGAGAAATACCAACACCAAAAAGCCAAGCTATCGCTAAAAAGGCATATTGGACGATAATCGCATCGCCATCTGGTCGAAGACTAATATAGGTACCAACACCATACCAACCAAGCATAGCAATAATTACCCATTCCGCCCCAGCGCGACCAAAAGCATCCAACCATCTATTTCGGCCTTGTAAACCATTAATTGTAAGAAAAAGACGGGTATTGAGTGACATAGAAATCGAAACTATCTTACCATCTGGTACTAGTTCTGACAATCCTTGTCATTATGGGCTACCCCTTGATAAAAAAGCCCTTTTTAGGTATAGTTAAGCCATTCAACGCTTGTTAAACAGGTGTTTGATGCACTAACTGTGCCAGTAGCTCAGCTGGTGAGAGCACCGCCCTTATAAGACGGGGGTCGCGGGTTCGAGTCCCGCCTGGCGCACACTGTTTAAGTAATCGGTATCATTATGAAAAAACTACCAATACAACTCATTATCAAAGAAGAAGAGCACGGCCAACGTCTCGATGTTGTTGTGTCTGAAAAATTAGGCATCACACGCTCCCAAGGACAAAAGTTATTTGAGCTCGACCAAGTTACCGTTAATGGTAAATTACCAAGAAAAGCTGGCGACACCGTGCGAGAAGGATATGAAGTGGTTGTTAGCGAAGCTACCAAAACTACTCCGGACTTTAAAAAAGTCATGCCGATTAACCAACCAAAAGAAAGCCTTAAAAAATCAGCTAAATCCCTGATTCCTAAGGTAATCACTGAAACACCGGATTATATCGTTATTGAAAAGCCATCCGGTCTTTTGGTGCACCCAACCCAAGCTAACGAAAAGAATACATTGGCTGCCTGGATTAAAAAAGAATATCCAGAGGTTAAAAAAGTTGGCGATGAACCAGATGTTCGCCCAGGTATCGTACACCGTCTTGATAAGGAAGCCTCCGGTCTCATGGTAATTGCTCGAACACAAAAAATGTTCGACCATCTTAAAGAGCAATTTAAAAACCGTACCGTTGATAAAGAATACTTCGCACTCGTGCACGACAAGGTAGAACGCGACGAAGCCGAAATTAACTTCCCTATCGCCCGCTCTGGCAACTCCGAACGCATGGCTGCGCGCCCAACTGTTGGTGCTCCTGCTGAAGGTGAGAAAGAAGCGAAAACCGATTTTCTTGCTGAACGTCATTTTAAAAACTTCAGCTTACTCCGCGTGAAAATCTACACCGGCCGCATGCACCAAATCCGTGTTCACATGTTAGCCTACAACCACCCACTTGTTGGCGACCCAATTTACTTCCAAAGAAAACGCCGACGCACATGGGATGAACGTCTTGGTCGCATGTTTTTACATTCTACACTGCTTTCGTTTACTGATTTGGCTGGCCGCAGACAAACCTTTGATTCTCCACTCCCAACAGAACTAAAAGACTTCTTAGAAACATTAGCTCCGGAAAAAATATGATGACAGGCATGCTTGTTATCATTTCTTCTCCTTCTGGTGGCGGTAAAGATGTCGTGATTAACACGCTTTTGAAACGCCTGCCCGATGCTGTGCGTCTCATCACCACCACCTCTCGCCCACCTCGACCGGGCAACAAAGAAGGTGTTGATTATTTTTTCACTACCCGCATAGCCTTTGAAGAACGAATTAACGCTAGTGAATTCTTGGAACACAATGAATACGCTGGTAACTTTTACGGCACACCAAAACAATATCTTACCGATTTACTCTCCGCCCACCAAGTAGTTCTCACCCAAATCGAAGTAAACGGCAAACACAACCTTGATAAACTCAACGTCCCACATCTTGCCATCTTCATGCTCCCGGATAGCCTCGATAATCTCCGTAAACGGATTGAAAAACGCGGTGGTATCACCCCAGAAATCATCGATCAACGTCTTGAAATTGCTAAACGTGAGATTGCATCCTCAGCAGACTATGACTACCGCATAATCAACGTAGAAGGCAAATTAGCTGAAACTATAGCCAAAATCGAGGGTATAATTACCGAAGAATTGGCCAAACGAGTCACTCTTGACAAAACCGCCTAATTTAGCTACAATAGGCCCACTATAAACTCTAACTTCTCGGTATGACCGAATCTATTAAACACGAACTTAAAGCAGGCATGGTGGTAAAAGTACACCAAAAAATCAAGGAAACGAATACAAAAGGTGAAGAAAAAGAACGTATTCAAATCTTTGAAGGTACTATCATCAACGTCCGCCACGGCAATGAAATTGGTGCTACAATCACTGTACGCAAAGTTTCTGATGGCATCGGCGTAGAACGTATCTACCCAATCGCTTCCCCAGTAGTTGCGAAAATCGAAGTGGTAAAACAATTCGAAGTTCGCCGCGCTAATATCTCTTATCTCCGTGATAAGGATTTCAAGCGAAAAATGCACGAAGTGAAAGAAGTAAAAGAAAAGAAAGCGTAATAACAATCACAATACTCCGTCACTTAATTGTAACGGAGTATTTTTTTATTTTTGCGACCTTTTATGAAAAAGCTATTTTTGTTGTTTACCACATTACTTTTAGCTGGCGCCGGTTGCCAAAACGGCATTATTCTGGGACCATCTGGCACTATCACCGGCAACCTAGGCTTTCCTAGCGACGGTCCATTACCAAAAATGAAAGTTTGTGCCGAAGACACCACATCAAAAAAGTCTTATTGCACCGAAAAAGTTTCCGAACAAAAAGATGAAACCGCTCAAATTACCAGACACACGTACGCCCTAGAGGTTCCCCCAGGAAAATACTTGGTTTATTCCCAAGTACCCGAACACGGAACCTTTAAAGACTATAAAGCCTACTATACCCAATTTGTAGTCTGTGGCATCAAAGCTGGCTGTAATGATCATGCACCAGTTGAGGTAGAAGTTAAAGAGAATGAAACAAAAGAAAAAATTGATCCTATGGATTGGTATAAATAAACAAAAAACGATCCATTTGGGTCGTTTTTTATTACTATTAATTTTGCTCCGAAGTATCCGGGGGTTCGGGGGGAAGTAACTGTTTGAGCCCCGCAGGGCGAGTTTTACGTACCCCCGAAACTTTCTTTGGTTACTTTCCTTTGGTTACAAAGAAAGTGACATGCGCGCTATGCAATAGCAAATAAGTAAGAGAACGATAGTGAAGTAAAATTGATTTTATTTTTACTTTTATAAAGAACTGGATCCCCGCCTTCGCGGGAATGACAATCAATGATGACAATTTATAGATAGCGACCTGTCCAAGATTTCTTGTTCTTTCTGATTTCAGCCGGAACACCTTCTGCCACGACGATACCGCCACCTTTACCACCTTCAGGACCCATATCAATGACCCAGTCGGCAGAGCGGATAACATCGAGGTTGTGTTCGATAACGATAACGGAGTTACCTTTAGACACAAGCTGCGAAAGCACCTGGAGCAAACGCTTCGTATCTTCAAAGTGCAAACCAGTCGTAGGCTCATCAAGAATATACAAAGTGTTACCTGTTGAAACACGAGACAATTCCTGTGCCAATTTAATGCGTTGCGCTTCACCACCCGAGATAGTTGTAGCTGGTTGACCGAGCTCAACATAGCCGAGACCGACTTCGCGAAGCACGTTTAATTTATCTGAAATCGCAGGGAATTCCGCAAAGAAGGTATATGCTTCTTCTACAGTCATTTTAAGGACATCAGCGATATGCTTATTGTGGTATTTGATTTCAAGAGCTTCTTGGTTATAGCGTAAACCATTACATTCGTTACATTCAACAAAGACATCAGCCAAAAACTGCATTGGGATACGGACGTATCCTTCACCAGCACATGCTTCACAGCGCCCACCTTTCACATTGAAGCTGAATTTACCTGCGTCATAGTTACGCATGCGTGCTTCAGTGAGCGAAGCAAACAAATCACGGATCAAAGTGAATACACCAGTGTACGTAGCCGGATTAGAGCGAGGCGTACGGCCAATTGGCGTCTGGTCAATCGCGATAACTTTATCAATATTAGAAATACCTTTAATACTCTTATGCGCACCAGGTTCTTCTTTAGCGCGATAGAAATACTTAGATAATGCCTTACCCAAAATATCGATGATCAAAGTCGATTTACCAGAACCAGACACACCCGTCACCGCCACCAATTTCTGGAGTGGAATTTCCACATCAATATTTTTGAGGTTAAACGCTTTTGCACCAGCAATTACCAATGACTTTGGACTTTTATTAGCCGCAGCAGCTTCTTTTTTCTTAGCCTTACGATATTCTTCGCTGATATCAATGCGACCACTTAAGTATTCCGCAGTTAATGATTTTTTATTCTTATTAAATTCAACTAACGTACCTTGCGCGATAACTTCACCACCGTACACACCAGCGCCAGGACCAACATCAATAATATAGTCAGCCTCAACCATCATTGCCGGGTCATGCTCAACAACGATAACAGAATTACCAAGATCACGAAGGTATTTCAACGTTTTAATGAGTTTGTCATTATCTCGAGGGTGCAAACCAACTGAAGGTTCATCGAGGATATAGATAACACCTGTCAGACCAGCAGAAAGCTGGCTAGCCAAACGCACACGAGTAACTTCACCACCAGACAAAGTGTTCATTGAACGAGACAAGTTCAAATAGCCAAGACCAACCTGGTCGAGATTTTCCAAACGAGGCATAATTTCTTTGAGCACTGGTTCTACAACTTTTTGTTGCATTCCCTTAGCCATCCCCTCGCCTGCTTTACTAAAGATCTTCTTAAGAGCGGTCAGACTTTCTTCCACACTCATCGAAGCCATGTCAGCAATAGTAAAATCACCTATACGAACAGCCAATGATTCCGGGCGAAGACGTTTACCCTGACAAATCGGACAAATCCGTTCGCGCATGTATTGCTCAATTTCTTTGCGGACGTATTCGGAATTAGTTTCCAAATGCTTTTGCATCAAATCAGGAATAACACCGGCAAAAGTAACTTTTTTATTTTCAATATCGTACTTTTCAACACCGCTGCCGTAGAGAATGATATCAAGCGTTTTAGCAGCGAGCTCACTGACTGGCGTGTGGATTGAGAAGCCATATTTTTCGGCCACCTTAGTCAAAATCTTCTGGTACATGCTTTGATTACCGGTAATGCGTGTCCATGGTTGGATAGCACCCTCTGCCAATGTTAACTTTGTATTTGGAATAACAAGTTGCGGATCAACTTCCATAGTTACACCAAGACCAGTACAACGCTGACAAGCACCGTATGGACTGTTGAAACTAAAACTGCGCATATCAAGACTTGGCATGACACGACCACAGTTTGGACAAAGACCGATCGTAGAAAAGAGGTCGTTTTTTCCATCACTAACAACCCGCACTAGACCGTTAGTCAGGTCGTCAGCTGTTTCCACCGCTTTAGTTGGATCTTCTTTTTTAATGTTGACAATCTTGCCAATCAACAAATCAACCGTATACAAATTTTCTTCTTCAAAACTAAATTGAAGCAAATCATTAATCTTCATGAGCTCACCGTCAACACTCACCCATTCATAGCCTGACTTCTCAATTTTTTCAACCAATTCTTTTTTATCTACCGCACCATTGCGAATCAATGGAGCATAAATAACGACTTCTTTATTCTTACGAGCTAATTCACGGACACGCTCCACAATTTCACCTGTTTTAAAGGTTTTAACGGCAATATGACAATCTGGACAGTGCTGGGTACCAACACGAGCAAACAAAAGACGTAAATAATCGTAAATTTCAGTCACTGTACCGACAGTTGAACGAGGGTTCTGCGTAGAAACCTTTTGATCGATTGCAATTGTTGGTGATAAACCATCAATAGAATCAACATCTGGCTTATCCTGCACATCCATAAACTGGCGTGCAAACGAAGACATGGATTCCGCATAGCGACGCTGACCTTCCGCGTAAATAGTATCAAAAGCAATACTCGATTTACCGGAACCAGACAAGCCAGTAATAACCACTAGCTTATTTTTTGGAATATCGAGTGAAATGTTTTTTAAATTGTGTACCCGCGCACCGCGGATCTTAATCATATCCATATTATTGAGGGCTTGAACCTTTAACACTGATTAATTTTTGAATCTGACGGCCATCAAGGCTCGCCGTGATACTCACCCCTCCATTTAATAAATCTTCGTATGGAATGTAATTGCTAACTGTAACATCTTCGTTCCATTGGCCACTAACACCATTATTACCAATATTCCAGTTTGCATCCTTAAATACATTATATTTAACGTTTAATTCAATCTTATGAACAAAACCAACCAATTTACCGGAAAAACAATCGCCTGCATGGTTTTCAAAACCTTTATATATAACATCGTACGAATTAAAAGGATTACTAGGGAGAACTGTTACACCTGATTGTAAGCCGCTAAAACTTTTACCCGTACTCAATTCGTTAATTGTTAAATTCTTACAAACGGGCCAGAATACATCACTATCATCATCCAACCAATCAGGTGATGTTAAATCACCAGCCCAACCACCGGAAAATGTCTGCGCACCAATTTCTTGCAATGCAGTGACTTGGTAGCGGACAAACAGTTGTCCTGATTTACAGCCATACTTCATTTTTGGGTTATTCTTGACTTGCGCATCATCTTTTGCAAGAGCAACACACGAACTACCTACCCCGCAAACATTACCAAAACAGGTCTTATCGCTACCTTCGTTTCCATTCTTTAAAAAGAAACGGCTGCCGCAATTAAAATTGTTATTTCGCACATCTGCAAATTTCAAATCGTACTTAATACTGCCAGGCGGGGTAAGCACACCCACTTGATCAGCCTCACTACCGGCTTTTGCAAATGTATACGTCGGAGCTGCTTGCGCACAAAACTGCGGCACAAGAGCTTGCGGGCGAATCATCCAGGCCTGCGGCAAACGCATATTAACCAGCGCCGGATTAATGGTATTCAAAATAAAAAAAGACGAATACGCAATAAACAGGCCAATGAGCGCACCACTGATACGATTTTTTGCGCTAGAAATTGACTCTGAATTACCACCTGAAGTTACCCACTGGAAACCAGCGACGATAATCATGATAACAGACAGTATACCCGCAATCATGAGCGCATAGGTATAATTGCTTTTCAGAAAATCACCAATGTCGGTAAATGTAGTTTTACCTCCAAACGCAATTTCAGTCTTTGTGATTGAAGAAGGAAGACATCGCCCCCACTCTGCCATGCCTTGCCCACCAGTACAATTCGCAGAATTTCCTTTAAAGCCACCCTCCACCTGCTCCTTCAACGCAGCGTTACCAGAATTAAGAATTTCCTCATACGTTTTACCACCTAAAACCTTAGCTCGGACATCCAAACATTGCTGTTTTTGCCAACAAAGGCTATCAAATTCTGGAGTACTACCCTGAGCCGGGGCAACCAAAACTAACGAAGAAAAAATAACGCTTACCCAAAAACGCTTAAACATAGCGTGGGAATGGTAAAGTGATTGAAAACGCACATTGGACTGTAGCACAAGATTTGGATCTTTGCAACTGTCTAAGGCGGACTACTTTTTGACCACCTGATCGAGGTAGCGTTGCCAGGTTTCAAATGGCACCACACCTTCAACTTTTTGGCCATTAATAAAAAATGTCGGGGTACCAGCAACACCGTATGCTATGCCATCCAGATAGTCTTTGCGGATAGCATCATCAACTGCAGGATCAGCTAAACAAATGTTTAATTGAGCATAATCAACTCCTGCAAGATCTGCTAGGATTTTCCGGTCACCATCGGATAATGCCTCCGATAATTCAGCTTGATGTTCAAATAAAACGTCATGCATTTTCCAATACTTGTTCTGCCTGTCAGCACATCTGGCCATGCGTGCAAGTTCTGTCGCACCAGAATGGATTGATTCAGCTGGAAAATCACGAAGTAAAATTTTAACACCATAACCATACTTAGCAGCCACCTGTTTAATGATAGGTGCTGACGCTTTACAGTTAGGACAACGAAAATCGATAAATTCAACAATGACTACTGGAGCACTTAATCTACCCAAATAAGGGTTATTAACCCCCTCAAGCGCGGAACGGTTTGCGGACAAGGCCGGTCCTGTGCGAGGCAAAGATGAAGTAAACTGACCGTGCCACTCATCAATAAAGGCCGGTTGCTTGCCCGTATGTATCTGCCACCAGTAATAAATAGTAGTGCCGACTACCAACAATAAAAGGAGACAAAAAAGCCCCCCAAAAATGATCATAATTTTCCCCCACCACTTCTGGAACCAGCGTTTATGCGGAGGTATTGGCATTGCGTAAAAATCCATATAGGATAAGTATAGCAAAAAAACAAGTGTCGCGCCATGGAGAAGTCTTGATTGACAAAAGCAGGCCCACATGCTACAATGAGTCATATTTATCACTTGTTTGAAATAATGATTTAGTATGAATGAAATGCTGTTAAACGTGTTACAGATCGTTCTCTCCGCCCTCCTTATTATCTTAATTGCCCTTCAGCAAAAAGGTGCTGGAATGAGCGGTATTTTTGGTGGCTCAAGTAATATTTATAGTACTAAACGCGGTATCGACAAAGTACTCCACATTGCAACTATTGTTCTTTCAGTCATCTTTTTCGGGCTTTCACTCGCTCGATTCATCTTCTAAACGAGTCTAACTCCTCATCCGAGTAGGCTCTTCACATTCAAATTCCATGTTCTGGGATAAGCTTGTTACTCGGTTTACAACCAAAAAGAACCCTTCACCTGCCTATCACGCTCTAGACAGAAAGCTCGTGAAAAACAACCAAAAATCCTTCCTTCCCGGCTGGGCTCAATTGAAATACGTAAAACATTTCTTAAACCCAAGCGAGCAGCGCATTTTTGTCGGCTCATGGATTGCTTTATTAGTAAGCCTAGTTACAATTGGCGGCTTATTTACCTCTTCACATATTGAACGCCTTCCAACTGATGGTGGTGAATACAGTGAGGCTTTAATTGGCCAACCAAAAAGCATCAACCCCCTCTTTGCTACCATTAACGATGTTGATGCTGATTTAAGCGCTTTAGTGTATGCTGGTCTTTTCCGCTATAATAAAGATAGTCAGTTCGTACCTGATGTTGCAGCCGGTTATACGGTAAGTACTGATCAAAAAACATATACCATTAGCCTTCGCCCTGACGTGCATTTTTCAGATGGCGAACTTTTAACAGCTGATGACGTCCTTTTTACATTTGAAACAATCCAAAATCCAGAAGTAGGAAGTCCGCTTCTTTCAACCTTTCAAGGAGTTAAAGTAGAAAAAGTTAATGATACGACTGTTAACTTCACCCTCAAAGAACCTTTCTCCCCTTTTATTAACAGTCTTACTATAGGTATATTGCCAGTGCATGTTTGGGGCGAACTCACTCCAGCTAGTTTAAAACTTGCAAAACAAAACATTCAACCAATTGGTGCTGGCGCATGGCAATTCAACAAATTGTTTAAAGGTGAAAACGGTTACATTTCCAGTTACAGCCTCAGCCGTAACGAACGTTATTTTGGAGAAAAACCACACATTACCAACCTACGTTTCGTCTTTTTTTACACCTACCAAGAAGCAATAGATGCTATGCGTACCGATAATACGCTCGCTCTAAGTTTCTTACCACACAGCTACATAAGTAAGGTTAGCAGCCGTGACTTCGACATTCTTTCCCTCAAACTTCCACAGTACACAACCTTATTTTTCAACGAAACCGCACAGCCAACCCTAAAAGATGATGATGTCCGCCTAGCCCTTTCAACTGCAGTAAACAAAGAAGTACTAGTAGCAGAAGCCTTGAATGGCTATGGTGAAACCATTGAATCCCCTATTTTAAAGGGTTCGATCGGCTACTATCCTGAAATCAAAAAAATTACCTTTGATACAACCAAGGCAAATGAAATGTTAGATAAGAAATGGAGTCGTATACAGCCGGAAGATTATTTTAAAGTAGCATCAGAAGCTTTACTTAAGGAAAGTCAGGAAGATATTGATGCTTTTAAAAAGACTAATAGTTCCACTCCAGAATTAATTGCTCCGTACGAAGAACAAATTAAGCAGCAAATCAACAACACCGTACGTGAACGAATGGATTCCAACCAAACATTCTATCGCAAAGACAAAAATAATGTTATTTTAGAAATTACAATTACTACCGCGGACACCCCAGAATATAGTAAAACAGCTGAACTTATCAGTACTATGTGGCAGGCAGCTGGTGTGCGCACTACTATCCAAAAAATTTCCAGTCAACAAATCGTACGTGAATTATTGCAAAAACGTAACTACCAAGCCCTATTGTACGGCGAAATTGTTGGTTTTGACCCTGATCCGTTTCCATTCTGGCACTCCTCACAAGCTGACTACCCAGGGGTGAATCTGGCAGGCTATGCAAACCGTAACGCTGATAAACTCCTAGAACAAGGTCGCACAACAATGGATCCTAAAGAGCGCGAAAATGCCTATAAACAATTCCAAGATTTATTGATTAAAGATGTTCCAGCAATTTTCTTATACTCACCAACGTATAGTTATGCTATGAGCAAAAAAGTGCAGGGCATAACACTAACTTCGGTCAACGCACCGGCAGATCGTTTCCTAACGATCAACGAATGGTATGTAAAAACAAAATGGCAGTGGAAATAACAACATAACTCGCCTTCGCGAACTTCAGCGGATTTATCCGCCGAAGTTCGCTACAGCGAGCGAAGGCGGACGTGGCGGAATTGGTATACGCGTACGTCTCAGAAGCGTATGGAGCAATCCTTGAGGGTTCGAGTCCCTCTGTCCGCACTAAGTAACTTATTAACTTACTTTATTATTATACCTAGCACCTCTTCTCATACAGGCGCTAGATAATTTATTTTTTGCTATGCAAGAAGAAAAACAGCCGATCGCTGCCCCAGCGCAGCCACTTGGCGACAAAATGATTCGTCGTCCACGTCGAACCTTTCAAACCCCTCCCCCACGCTCAACGCGTCCAACTAATTTTGCGATCCCAGAACCAGTGCGCCGCGCGCCACAAGCTGGCACAGCTGCACAACCAACATTTACTACCAAACCAATGGCCGCTCCATTAGCAGCTAATGGCGAAAAGAAACTTCGCGTTTCAGTGCTCGGTGGTTTAGAAGAAATTGGTCGCAACTGTACTGTCATTGAATATGGCGAGGACATCATTATTATTGACCTTGGTCTCCAATTCCCTGAAGAAGACATGCCTGGTATTGATTACATCATCCCAAACATGAGCTACTTTAAAGGCAAAGAGAAAAATATCCGCGGCGTTATTATTACCCACGGTCATTATGACCACATCGGTGCCATCCCACACGTCATGCCAATGCTTGGTTACCCGCCAATCTATGGCCTACCAATTACCAACGCCATCATCAAAAAGCGCCAAGAAGATTATAAAGATGTTAAACCATTAAACATCGTTAACGTTAAAAGTGCCGACAAACTAAAACTCGGTATCTTTGATGTTGAATTCTTCCACTTAAATCACAATATTCCTGACTCCACCGGCGTTGTTATCAAAACTCCAGAAGGTACTATTATCCACACCGGCGACTGGAAATTTGACTACCAACCAACTGGCGAAATGCCAGCTGATTTACAGCGTATCGCCAAGATTGGCAGTGAAGGCGTTCTCGCCCTCTTGTCCGATTCAACTAACGCTTCTCAACCAGGTCACCAAGTTTCTGAAAATGAAATCGCCCACAACTTGGAAGATATTTTAGTAAAATCTCCAGGTCGCGTTATCATCGGCACCTTCGCATCCCTCTTGTCTCGTATCAAACAGCTGATCGAAATCTCCGAAAAAATGGGCAAAGTTGTCGCGCTTGGCGGCTTCAGTATGAAGAGTAACGTTGAAATCGCTAAAGAACTTGGCTACATGAAGTTTAGCCCAAAGACCTTGGTTGATTTACGTACTATTAACAAATACCCACCAAATAAAGTGGTTATCATCTGTACTGGTGCCCAAGGTGAAAAGAACGCCTCACTCATGCGTATCGCTAACGGTGAACACCGTGACGTTACCTTGATGCAAGGTGATACCGTTGTATTCTCCTCTTCAGTTATCCCTGGTAACGAACGTACTGTGCAGCGCTTGAAAGACACCCTTTTCCGCAAAGGTGCAGAGGTTATCCATTACCAAATGATGGATGTCCACGCTGGTGGTCACGCGAAGGCTGAAGACGTGAAACTCATGATTCGCCTTTTGAACCCTAAATACTTTGTACCTATTCACGGCAACCACTTCTTGCTTCGCTACAACGGTAAAGTCGCACTTTCTCTTGGCATGCCAAAAGAAAACGTCTTTATCGCAGATAACGGCCAAGTCATGGAATTTAAAGCTGGCGAAGGTGTTCTCACAAAAAATAAAATCCCTTCTGACTACGTCTTTGTTGACGGTCTCGGCGTATCTGATGAAACCAATGTGGTTGTTCGCGATCGCCAAGTACTCGCTGAAGACGGCATGGTAGTTATTATTGCCACCGTCGATAGTAAAACTGGTCAACTAGTCCAAAATCCTGACATCATCTCTCGCGGCTTCGTTTTCTTGAAGACCCACAAAGAGTTGATTGAAGATTTACGCCATCGCGTCAAAAAAATGGTAGTTGAATCTGAACCAACAACTTGGGCCGACACTAATAACATTCGCAATAAGATCCGCGACTACGTTGGCCAGTTCCTCTTCACCAAAACAGAGAAACGACCAATGATCCTTCCAGTTGTCATTGAAGTCTAAAAAAATAAAACACCAGCCAAATGCTGGTGTTTTTTAATAATAAACACTTTATGGTATAATTAAACTATACTTTTATTCATTCTTTTTACTATGAGAAAAATTGCTCCGTTATTAGTTGCTATACTTCTTATTGGCGGCGGTTGCGCACCGCAATCAACACCGAACACAACAGCGAATAAAAATGCCAGCGTTAACAGTGAAGCTAGCTTACAAATCGCTCTCGAAAAAGCCTATACTGACATGTACGCCACATTAGTCGCAAAAGACTTTAAAGGTTTTACCGCTTCTTTCTCAAGAAAAGATGATCGCCTTACCGAAAAATTATTTCTAGACTCACAAGAGTTATTAAATAAAGTATTTAAACCATTAGATAAATCAAAATTCATTAGTGCCTATCAAAAAGGTGACAAAGCCTTTATGATTCGCCAGACCTATCTAGATGATCCAAATTATATCTCAATCGATGGTCAAATCTACAACTACAAAGATGGTAAATGGTTTATTGGTGAATTCTCGACCGGCGACTCAGTAAGTAAAGATAAAGAAAAACCAGAAAATGATAAAACAGCAGTACAGGAAGCTATTGAGGGCATTAAAAAGGACTTAGAAAACTTTAAACCAGAAGACCATAAATAACAAACAAAAAAAGGATCGGCTCATCTTACACAGACATACAACATATTCAAAAAACGTTATGGCAAATAAAAAACAAACTATTTCCTTTTATGGTCTTTGGCCTGAAGCACACGAACAAGTGCGCACAGCGCTTAAAAAATTTTCTACTCAACTACACACCGAAGACTTAAACGAAATAAATGGTGATAATACAACGGAAATCTTAGCTGTGTTTATTGATTCACCGGTAACAAAAAAGACACTAAACCAATTCCCCCGATTAAAACTAATCGTAACCATGAGCACAGGTTTTGATCATATTGACCTTAAAGCCTGTAAAAAACGTGGAGTAAAAGTAACTAATGTTCCAAGCTATGGTGAAAATACAGTGGCAGAACATACGATGGCGCTTATTCTCGGGCTAACTAGAAAATTATTTTCATCAGTGAAACGCGTCAAAGAAGGAGTTTATGACTTTCACGGTTTGCGTGGTGTCGATCTCAAAGATAAGACTCTTGGTATTATTGGTACAGGTCGTATCGGCCAGCACGTCATACGAATGGCTAAAGCTTTTGAAATGAAAGTAATCGCCTACGACAAATTCCCTAACAAAAAAGCTGCCAAAGAGCTTGGTTTCAAATACGCTACACTCGATAAACTACTGAGTTACTCAGATATAGTAACGCTACACACCCCACTCACTCCAAAAACCAGACATTTCATTAATAAAAAAACTATTAGTAAAATGAAACCGGGCAGCTACCTAATTAACACCGCACGCGGCGGACTGATTGAACCCGGAGCACTTGTTCACGCTCTCCAAAATAATCATTTAGCGGGAGCTGGTTTAGACGTTCTTGAAGATGAAAGTTTGATTCAAAATGAAGAAAAATTAATTGGTGGTACAAGTTACCAAATTAAGACCTCTCTCATGAACAACATCATTATCGATCACCCGAATACAATCGTCACCCCACACAACGCCTTCAATAGCAATGAATCGATCGCTCGGATAATCGATACAACCATCAACAATATTAAAAGCTACCTAAACGGTACACCAAAGAACGTGTTATAAAACAAAAAAAGACACCATTTAATGGTGTCTTTTTTTGTTTATAGCTGTAAGCCGAATTTCGTACCTTCTTGCGAAGGCGATAATCATTTCTCTTGTTAGTACATTACTGCACCAATCGGTTCGCACCGTCCTCTAGCACTTGCTAGGGCGAACTTATTTGCGAGCGAACTTTTCCAAGTAATCTTGCGACTACAGGGCTGCTCTTGCACCAGACAGGGTTTAGCACACGCGTAAGCATTGCTGCGAAGCGGAGTAGAGTAGCTTTAGTCTTAAGAACTAAAACTCCCCTACACTTTTCACCTTTCATCTCGTCCGCCGAAGCGATCGAAACTAGTATTGTCTCTGTGCCACTTTCCCGACAAACACATTGCTATGGTTGTGGTGGGTATTACCCACTATCCTTTTCCCGCTAGGTAGCGATAAAAAGCGAGGGTGTTCGGACTTTCCTCGACCATCTTGCGATAGCCGCGATTACCCGCTATAAACCTGGCCATTATAGCAGAAAAAATGCATTTTGTCAAGGTTTGACCAGAGGCTATTTTCAGCGTACAATACAAGTACTATTTAGCATGCATCTATGAAGCGTACCGAGCTTGTCCTCACCTTCTTACAAGTCCCTCTGGATTACTGTCTTTTATTGTTGGCCGGCCTCACCGCCTACGCTCTCCGCTACACTGACACCGTCACCGCGATTCGCCCTATTCTATTCGGCCTCCCTTTTGATAAATACTTCACCACCCTTTCACTTGTCGCTATCGGCTGGACGCTTATTTTTGCTTTTTCCGGACTCTATCGCTTCAACCCCAACCGCAAGTTAGCCCGTGATTTAACAAAAATTATCATGGCTTGTTCCACCGGTTTTGCTGCGATTGCCATTTACCTGTTCTTAACCATCCAAAAATTTGACTCACGTTTCCTAGTCCTCACTGGCTGGGTCTTTTCTATGATCTATGTCTTTGCTGGACGCCTAGTGATTCGCGGTATTAAAGGCATTCTTTACCGATATGGTATTGGACAACGCGTTACGGTAATTATTGGCAATGAAAATATTGCTGAAACAATTAAAAAGACGCTCGCAAACGAACCAGGCCATGGCTACAAAATTGTTGGTGCCTATACGGCTTTTAACCAACGAACTCGAGCGGAAATCAGAAAATATTTACCTGACGAAATCATTTTCACCAACCCTAAAGCTGACGAGGACGAAACCCTGGCAGCAATCGATTTCTGCAATGAAAATCATGTCACCTTCAAATACTCTGCCGATCTTTTCTCGACCATTTCAACCAACATGGCGGTTTCAACTATTGCCGGCATTCCAATTATCGAGCTCCGCCGCACCCGCCTTTCCGGCTGGGGACGCATCTTTAAACGCATTGTTGATATTATTGGAAGCACACTACTAATCGCAATGCTCTCCCCTGTATATATTATCGCCTCTTTAATTGTTGCTTTGGAAACAGGCTTTCCCATTATTTACAAAAACGAACGAGTTGGCCAATTTGGTAAAAATTTTTTTACACTCAAATTCCGCTCAATGTTCAAGGAATCATCGACAGGCTCTCAATTTGGTAAGTCAGGAGAACGAGCTCTTAAAAAAGAAGCTGAACTAATCAAGACAAGCAGTGCTAAAACCGGCCCAGTCTATAAAATTAAAAACGACCCACGTGTTACTCCTTTTGGCCGTTTCATCCGCCGCTGGAGTATTGACGAATTACCGCAATTTTTTAATGTTTTGAAAGGTGAAATGAGTTTGGTTGGTCCGCGACCACACCAACCACGCGAAGTCGATCATTATGAAAAACACCATAAAATCGTCCTCACCATCAAACCTGGTATCACCGGTTTGGCCCAAATTTCTGGCCGCAGCGATCTCAGTTTTGAAGACGAAATAAAATTAGACACCTTTTACATTGAAAATTGGAACTGGTTACTTGATCTGATAATTTTAGTCAAAACACCATTTGTCGTTCTCCTAAAAAAGGGAGCTTGGTAACTATTATATGAAACTTGCCCTGATCCATGATTATCTAGCGCAAGACGGAGGGGCGGAACGCGTTTTAAAGGCATTTCACGAGCTATGGCCGGAAGCGCCAATTTTTGTTTTATTCCATGATCGTAAAAAGATCACCAGCTTTAACGAAGACGTAATTCGAGAATCCTTTTTAAAAAATTTCCCTTTTATAAAAAGTCATTTTCAATGGTACCTACCACTCATGCCACTTGCTACTGAAAAATACAACTTAGAGGAATTTGATGTGGTTTTGTCTTCCACAAGCGCCTTTGCAAAAG
>JBKJTY010000004.1:0-14087 GCA_046590235.1 Candidatus Magasanikiibacteriota bacterium
CCGAACGAGTCGTAGAACGTTTGAAAACATACGGTGTTCGTCCTGAAAACATTACTTTAACCGGTTTTCCGTTGCCGCAAGAAAATATTGGTGGCAGAAACGCTACAACTCTAAAAAAGGACGTGGCAGAACGATTGCATAATCTTGATCCAGAACACACCTATCGTGCGACATACAAAGAGGTGATAGCCAAAATTCTTAAAGAATACGACAAGGAAAAACCAACACACCCACTTACCCTGACGTACGCGGTTGGTGGTGCGGGGGCGCAAAAAAAGATTGCTTACGAAATAACCAAGAGTTTACGTCCGGCAATCATTGAAGAAAAAATTAAACTTAACCTCGTCGCTGGGACACGTCCAGAAGTTGATTGGTACTTTAGAAAAATATTACGCGAGCTCGGACTTACCGGTAAGGTAGGGAACAGTATCAATATTATTTATAAACCAACAAAAGAAGAATACTTTGAACAGTTCGATACCGCACTTCGTACTACAGACGTGCTATGGACTAAGCCGAGTGAACTAGTGTTTTACTCAGCACTTGGGATTCCAGTGATCATCGGTCATGCGCTTGGTTCGCAAGAGGATTACAACCAGGCTTGGCTCGAACAACACGGAGCAGGTATCGTACAGTCAAACCCTAGTAGGACACATGAATGGTTCTTCGAGTGGTTGGCTTCAGGTGCGCTTGCTAATGCTGCGATGAACGCCTATGTGCAGGGTGAAAAACATGCTGTGACAAATATTGAAGACCTGGTGTTTAAAAGGAAGTAACACCAGTGTCATCCCCGTGAAGACGGGGATCCAGGACACTCAATGAGGTATTCTGGATTCCCCGCCGGAGTTTACCCTCACGCAGGTGGGGGCGGGAATGACAATTTAAAAAACACCCCTTCTGGGGTGTTTTTTGTTTCGCATTATATTATAGAGAATACATCCAAGGTTGTGGAATAGCAAGGAACATGAGTGCCGCACCGAGCAAAGCAATGTTCTTTCGGAAGTTAATCGCGTGGTTCATTTTCATGTTTGGATCAGTCATGGTCCAGTATTTGTGCATCATGAGTGTAGTTGGTACCAAGAATAAGACAATTGCAGCCACTGCCCATGTAACCATAACCCCAAGCATAATACCAAGGCCACCAAGGATAATTAAGAGGCCAGACAAGAGTACAGCTGCCTTTGGAGAAGGAACACCTTGTGATCCGGCATAGCCAGCCATCATTGTTGAATTTTTAATATGTCCGTAACCGCTATACACAAAGAAGCCTCCGTAAAGGATGCGTCCGATTAGTACGAGTAATCCAGTGTATTCCATAGTAGATGAGGTTAATTAGTAATAATGGTAGCTTACGCTGGATAGAGCGATTGTCAATGCTAACTTAGATGTTATGCGCCAGACTCTCACCAGCGGCTCGTCCAGTGGCCCAGGAGGCCTGTAAGTTGAAGCCACCAGTAAAACCATCAACGTTCATAATCTCGCCCCCAAAATAAAGTCCTGGGCAGATTTTTGATTCCATAGTTTTCGGATCAATCTCTGACGTCTCAACCCCACCGGCAGTTACAAACTCATCACCAGCACCACGACCAGCCGCGTGCAAAGGGATATGTTTGAGCCAGGTAGTAACTTTAGTTAATTCAGCAGTACTCAACTCAGCATTTTTCTTCTCAGGGGAGATTCTATTTTCTTGGCAAACTAATTCGGCAATAGATTGTGGTACGATACCAAAAAGTGAGTTCTTAAAAATCTTCTTAGGATTTGCAGTGATATTTTGTTTAAGCTTTTCCAAAAGATCATCCTGGCTTAGTGTTGGAATGAGATCGATAAAAATCGGGAGAGGTGCACCTGAGCCCCATACTTCAAAGGCTGAGAGCGATGATACAGCAAATACAGCCGGTCCACTGATACCACTATGGGTAAAGAGGAATGGTCCGGTAAAGGAATGTTTCTTTTCTCCACTAACAGTAATTGTCGCTTCCGCAAATGAAAGACCGCTGACCGACTTTGGCCACTTTTCTTTTGTGATAAAAGAGTGAAGGCTTGGTGCAAGAGGGGTGATGTGGTGGCCTAGCTCTTCAGCGAGCGTATAGCCGTCTCCGGAAGATCCAGTTTGGCGATAGGCTTGTCCGCCAAGTGTTAAAACAACGCGATCAGCTACCATCGTCGTGCCATCTTTAAAAGTGATGATAAAGCCACCATCTTTTTTCTCTAAATGTTTTACAGTTTGTTTTAAGAGCACTTTTGTTTTACCGGCCGCAAAAATCTTTTCAAAAGCACGAACAACATCTTCGCCGTTATCGGACTGTGGGAAGACGCGCATGTCATCTTCGTTCTTGAGCGGTACACCATGGTCTTCAAACCATTGATAGACAGCAGAAGGGGAGAAGCGGTTAAATGCGGAAATCAAAAACTTTTCACCACGGGGATATTTGCGGAGAATAGTCTTAAGGTCGTCAAAACCAGTTGTAACATTACAGCGACCACCGCCCGAAATAATAACTTTTTTACCAAGCGATTCATTCTTTTCAATCAAAAAAACCTGACCGTTTGGGTTCAGTTCATTAATGGTCGCGGCACACATCATGCCGGCCGCTCCGCCTCCGATAATAGCAATTCTCATAATGCAGACACTCTATCACAAATAGCCAAGTTTTTCCAGGGTTGCCAATAAAAACAAAAATCCCGACAAACTGTCGGGATTTATTATTATTTTATGTGCTGGTCAGCGTAATAGATCATCGCGTCTCGTACATAAGCCGCTAATCCTACCGCTTGCTTGTCATAGTAAACAGTAAAGCGTGGGTCATCGACGTACATTTGTGCCAAACCCTTAAACAATTCGTAACTCGGTTCATACCAAGTACGAAGGGAGTTGTATTGCTGGTCCATAAGTTCTTGCATCTTAGGATCGCTAAACGGAACACCTGATGTAAAAACTTCAGCCAATTTTTTAACAAAGATAATACCATCAGCTTTAAGTTTATCAATATCAGCTTTAGTCATTTTCTTCATGCGTTCTTGGGATTGCTTATACGCGTCACTATTTCCCCAGCGCTGTTCAACTTCATCCTTATATTTAAGATAGTCAGGATCATTGAAAGCGGAGAAAGTATCTTCTTGTGTCATAGGAGTATTATGTTCTAATGAATTAATTGTTTTGTTGAGTGTAGCCAATAATTTACTTAACCGTTTTGTTTTATGCTCCAAAAGCTGCCGTTGGTCGTACATGGCGCCAAGCGTGCTGTATTGTTTAGACCCCATGATTTTTTGGATCTTTTCAAGCGGGAATTCCAGCTCGCGAAAAAACAAAATCTGCTGGAGTTTCAGTAACTCAGCTTCATCATACGAGCGATAACCGTTATCGGCAATGCTCGACGGCTTGAGGAGGCCAATCTCATCGTAGTAGTGCAGCGTACGCACACTAACCCCGGCGAGATCAGCTAATTGTTTAACGGAATAGGGCATAGAACGTTCATGCTAGTACCTATGGTAAACCATAACGTAACGTTATAGTCAAGTATTCGGTGTGGATAAACAAAATAGCTAACGTCGTGGCAAAGGCTTTAAAAGGGTGTGAGTAAAAGGTGATAGAAATGGCTTATTTTAGCTGAAATACGCCATTACCCCCTTGACAAAAGGCAAAAAATATGCTATACTCTCCAGTTGCTTTAACGCAGCCGATACCTCAATAGGGTATCTTTTTAATTACATTGATTATGAATACTTTACCTATCCGCATGACCTTTGCAACAGCTATGTTGCCAGGTTTGATGCTTTTCACTACGCCTAGCCCTGTAGTTGCAGATACTGTTACTACAACCGTTAATTACGGTACTACGACAGCCGCTATCTGTTTGGCTAAACCGCCAGCTGATAATCGTGCTGAACGCCTTGATACCTTCTTTAAGGAACGTAATATGCCCTTGGAAGGCTACGGTAAGGAACTAGTTGCTGCTGCTGATAAATATAAATTAGATTGGCGCTTAATCGCTGCTATCGGTATCCGTGAATCGTCTGGTGGTAAACACCTTATGAACAACAACCCATTTGGTTGGGGTTCAGCTAAAATTCCATTTAAGAACTTTAGTGAAGCTATCGAAGAAGTTACTAAGAACGTAGCTGGTGCTGATGAAGATACAGCTAAGTACTATAAAGATCGTACTCTTGAAAAAAAATTATGGTTTTATAACGGTAGCGTGATGCCAGCGTATACTGGTGAAGTTATCGCTATTATGAACCGCTTTTAAACAAAGGATCTCATCAGGCCGGATAGTTTGAAAAGACTGTCCGGCCAACAGGAGAGCCTTGACAAAAGTGAAAAAATAGTGTATACTGTCAAGTTATGAAATTCAGTACAGCGTTTTGCGTAGTAGACCTACTAGATAAAACGCTGGTCTGCATTGACCAGCCCAAACGGCAGCGGCTATATAAGCCTCCCAGATATTAGCGAGGCTATACCTGCTGAAACCGAATGGCCTTTGTCCTCTTAACCAAGGAGCATGGATGAAGCGATTCATCATGCGCCGTCCCCGCGACGGCCTCATAAGTCCCTGAAGGATGACCCATAGTGGGGTTGGGGTCTGCATTCCCCCAGTTACTGTCGGCCTTTCGCGTAGTAAAGGTGACAGCAATTTGAATGCGAGCCTATAACGACAGAAAGGAGATCTGTGCGTAGTAGTCCGGGCTTAATTATTGACCCGCCAACACTAGTTGGAAAACGAATAATCCTGAGTTGAGACAGTTTATGGACTGTATCGCAACTCAACGGAGAGGTAGTCTAAGGAGACTATCATTCGTGTCCTGGAGGCCAAGGACAAAAAACACCTAGGGTGCTAGAGTATTCAAACTGATCTCTCATCAGAATGAATCGAGGCGCCCTAGGGACCTCAATTACTTTCTTTATCACTAAAGGCAGTTGAGAGGAAAAAAATAACGGCCCGCTCGGGTCGTTATTTTTTTGTCTGTTGAAGTTTTAACTCGCTCGCGTTCCATGCATCAACATATCAACCGCATGTTGCATTGAACCAGCTTCGATAATGGTACCCGAGTTCACAAAGAAAATACCATCAGCATTTTCAATAGTGTTTAATCGGTGGGCAATAATTAATTTAGTGGTCGTGCTTGGGAGCTTCTTCAAAATTTTTTCGAGGAGCTGTTCGGTCACTGTATCAATGTTCGCAGTCGCTTCATCAAGGATGAGAAGTTCGGGTTCAAGAAGAACGGCGCGAATAAAGGCGACGAGCTGGCGTTGGCCAAGACTAATCGTATCGCCGGTACCACTGATCGGAGTTTCCAGGCCTTTATCAAAGCGAGATAATAAATGATTTAGCCCAGCTTTATCTAACATCGCTGAAAGTTGTTCTTTGGTATAGTTTGCATACTTTTCATTACCGTAGAGCAAATTGTCTTTGATGGTGCCGGTAAATAAGAATGGATCCTGCAAAATAAAACCAATTTTTTTAGTTCGTTCAGCTTCTGTATACGCACGGATATCTTTGCCATTCAAAAGAATAGAACCAGCGGTAGGGTCGTACAATCGAGCAGCTAGGGAAGCAGTAGTAGATTTACCACCACCTGTTGGACCGACCAACGCGTAGGTTTTGCCATGTTCTAGTGTGAAGTTGATATTGTGTAGAACTGGCTTACCTTCAGGGTAACTAAAAGTAACATCTTTAAATTCAATAAGTGATTTCGAAGCAGTTTGGGCAGATGGAACAACCACCAAGTCAGATTCCATAGCGTTAATTTGGGAAATACGTTCCCAAGCAGCCAAGGCCATCTGGAACGATGACCAGAGGGATGCAATGTGACGAAGCGGATCGTAGAAGCGCGTCAGGTAGAGTAAGAAGCTGATTAACAAACCAACTGTAAAGTTGCCGACACTAATTTGGTAAAGGCCATAAGCAAGTACAGTGAGTTGTGCCACGTATGCAGAAAATTCATAGATTGGCATGAAAATAGTGTTGGCAATGCCGGCTTTAGTAGCAGCTTTAAAATTTTGTTCGTTCGCTTCGTTAAAGCGGCGGCGGAAATAATCACGACGATTGAACGCCACAATTACTTTGAAGTTTTGTAAACTCTCCTGAATTTCTGCGCTCATGCCACCAACCGATTGTAAGCTGGCTGCATTTTTGTTTTTAACCCATGAAGATAGTAAACGAGTTACGATAAGAATACAGACTGCCGGCATAAGTCCGGCTAATCCGAGGGTGTCATTAAGTGATAGCAAGAAAATACCAGCACCGGTAATCATAAATAAATTGCCGATAAATTGCATCAGCGCCTGGGAGAAAAATTGGTTGAGTTTATCAGTATCATTATTAATGCGTGAAATCAGGTCGCCGGCTTTGTTCTGATTAAAGAAAGCAAGTGGGAGTGCTTGTAGTTTACTAAAGACAATGTTGCGTAACTTAAACAACACTCGCTGAGCGACAGCACCCATAACGCGAACTTGTATAAAGTGGGCGATAAAAGCCGTCGCGAAGACCGCAAGCAAAATACCGGCATTGATGAGTACGCCGTGGTATTGTCCAGCTTGGATATAGGTATCAATTGTATGGCCCACCAAATATGGTACTGACAAATTCATCCCTGAGTTTAATAAAAGGGCAGCAAGCGCGATAGACAATTTTTTCTTCTCATCACTGAGTAATGGCAAAAATTGCTTTATAGCAGCGAATGTGGAACTCTTTTTATTTTCCGGTGTAGCAAGATTATACTTCATAATGATTGGTGCTACGTTGTGAATTAAAGATTTGGACATATTCCGGGGAAGTATCCATCAATTCTTTGTGTGTACCTTTCGCCAACACTTCGCCTTCCATCAAAAGGATAATCTGGTCGTAGTTTTCTACGGAAGCGATTTTCTGAGTTACAGATAGGAGAGTAATACCAGGATAATTTTTCTCCACGTTCAGGACAATCTTTTGTTCAGTAATCGCATCAACACGTGCGGTGAAATCATCAAGCAAGACAATCTTAGGATTAAGGGCGAGCGCGCGAGCTAACATGACGCGTTGTTTTTGTCCGCCAGATAATGTGGTGCCACGTTCGGAAACAATCGTGTTTAATCCTTGGGGCAATGAAGTAATAAAGTCGTTAAGCTCGGCAGTCTGGATTGCTTTTTGCACATCAGCCTCGGTTACGGAATCATTGAAGGCAATGTTTTCACGTAATGTCAGGTTGAACATGATGCTGTCCTGAAACACAAAACCAACTTGGCGTAGTAACGTTTCGTTATCGTAGGCATCAATCAATTGGTCATCATACGAAATAGTACCTGCTGTTGGGGCAACCAAGCCAGTTAACAAATTAAGTAATTGTGTTTTGCCTGCTGCGGTAGGACCAATGATGGCGGTTTTAGTGCCAGCAGGGATCTGCAGGGATACTTTCTTTAAGACTGATTTTTCACCGTAAGTCATCGTCACATCATTGATGGTAATCGCACCTTTCAGCGGGGTGGTGATCGTGCCTGTTGGCGCGGCAGCCTCAGCGACAAGTACCTCCTCAACACGTTGATAGGAAGCGCCAGCGCGAGCCATAATCGTTCCCATAAAACCGATAACAAAAATAGGGAAGATTAAAATGCCTAAGTAAGCGTTGAAGGCAGCGAGGTCGCCAAGCGTCATTGTTCCATTGATCACAAAGTGGCCGCCAAGTACTAGAATAATCAGGGTGGCGGTGTTGGCAACAAACATTACAATCGGAATCATGCCGGCAAACAAACGAAGAATCTTCATGCCCGCATCTTTCGCTTCGGCGTTAGCTGTAGTAAATTTATCGTATTCGTAGTGTTGTGAATTAAGTACGCGAATCAAAGCCGAGCCCAGAATGCTTTCGTTGATAATTTTATTCAGGCGATCAACAATACCTTGAACAGTCATAAATAAAGCACGAACCTTGGTAATTGTTTTAAAAAAAGTAAAAGCAATAATTGGTAAAATAGATAGAACTGCTAGCGCCAATTTCCAATCAATAATGATGAGTAGTGTGCTTGCGCCAATAATTAAAAACAAAGAAGAAACCAAGGAGGGGATAGCTTGAGAAACAAATAATTTAACCGCATCAATATCTGAAGTGAGGTTGGTTAATAATTGGGAAGGACTCACTTTTTGGATAAAGGCATAGGTCTGACGAGAAACACTTGCCGCCAGTTTATCGCGCAAATCTTTAGCCACACGTTCAGCAGCGTGGGTTTGGACCACGTTCTGCAAATAGCTGGCAATAAAAATGCCAAGCGCCACGGCAAAGAACTTGATGAGGAGACTGCTAAAAACTAATGTGTTCGCGCCGTAGGCATCAATTGCTCCGGATACCATTTTCGGAATGGTGAGACTCAGTCCGTTGGCCACAAAAGTGAGTAGTACTAAAGCTACAATAAGTTTTTTATAAGGCTTAACCAAAGCAAAGAGATTTGCGCCGGTAGGTTTTTGTGATGTTTTTGGCATAGGTTAGGGAAAAGTGAGCTATCTTTATACCATTAAATGACCAGCAGGTCAAAGTAGGCAAATTGAAGCAGTCATGATAGAATAATGCCACCTATGACCCAAAAAGAAGCCTTAGACATTTTAAAAATGGGACACAACGTTTTTCTTACCGGTCCGGCTGGTAGCGGGAAGACTTTTTTGTTAAATACGTATATTGATTATCTCCGTAAGTGTAGCACGACGGTCGCCATTACTGCTTCAACAGGTATAGCGGCTACACATATGGAAGGGTTGACGATTCACTCCTGGAGCGGTATAGGTATTCGCACCGTTTTGACGAGGCAAGACATGAAACGCCTTTTTTACAACGACCACATACGCGAACGGATCGCTCGTACCAAGGTGCTCGTCATTGATGAGATTTCCATGTTGGCGGATTACCATATCGATCTTGTGGATCAGGTCTGCCGCGAACTTCGTGAGAACGCATTGCCATTTGGCGGTTTACAAGTTGTTTTTTGTGGCGACTTTTTTCAGCTGCCTCCGATTCAAGAAGCAGGGAAGCCGGCACCAAAATTTGCCTACAGCGCCTTGGCCTGGAAAAATGCCAACGTACAAATTTGTTATTTAGAAAAACAATTTCGCCAGAAAGACCAAGAGCTGCTTGATGCCCTCAATGCCATTCGCGGCGGGGAGGTCTCAAATGAGATCGTCAAAAAACTAATGGAACGCCATAATGTGTCGGTAAAAGGTTTTAGCAAGCCAACTCGTCTGTACACGCACAATATTGATGTGGATGCGGTAAATGCCTTTGAACTGTCACGTATTCGTGGACCAGAAGTAACCTACGCCATGCATGAGACCGGTGAACCGGAATTAGTAATCAAGCTAAAAAAAGGCTGTTTAGCACCTGCTGTGTTGGCTTTAAAAAAAGACGCAGTCGTTATGTTTTTGAAAAATAACTTTACCCAAGGTTTTGTAAACGGAACGATTGGTGTGGTTATTGGTTTTGAAAAAGATAACAACTACCCAATTGTTAGATTAAAGAATGATAAAGAAATTATCGTGTCACCTGATAGTTGGAAAATTGGTGAAGACGGAGTAGTCGACGCGCAAATCACCCAAATCCCACTCCGCCTCGCCTGGGCGATTACGATTCATAAAAGCCAGGGGATGAGTTTGGATTGTGCGGAGATTGATTTAAGCAAAGCATTTAGTGATGGAATGGGCTATGTGGCACTCTCGCGCGTTCGCAGTCTCGCGGGTATTAAACTTATTGGCCTCAACGACCAAGCGCTCCGAGTAAATAACGAGGTCATCCAGCACGATGAAGTTTTTCGAGAGAAGTCTGAAAAAGTTCGCAAAGAATTAAAAGCGCTCAGCCCGAAAGCTAAGCGCACCATGCAAAAGAATTTTAGTTTGCGTTAAACCACTTTCAAATAGTGTTTCAACGTATACACCAGCTCTTCATTTTGTTCAGCTGGTTTTTTTGTCGTCTCGCTGCCGTAGAGCCATTGCAAGTAGCCAGGATCTTGTGATGAAACATCTTCCACGGTTTGTCCTCGGTATTTACCAAAAGTAAACGCGCGCATCAAAACCGGTTCGCGAGTCAGCATGAGCATTTTCTCAACTACTTCTGCATCGGTTGTGCAGCCAAACTTTTCACGTACGACGATAACTAAGTGATAGAACAATGCTTCTAAGACAAGAATATCTCCAAGCGCATCATGTGCGGTTCCTGTAACATTTAAATGTAATGAATAGCGTAAATACTGTAATTTATATTGCTCCGCAACAAGCATGTGCTTGGCAACCCGAAGTGTGTCGATGTAGTTGTTGGTTTCCAACCCTTCTGCCTTTAGAATGCCTAAATCAAAGGGTGCGTTGTGTGCCACAA
Source organism: Candidatus Magasanikiibacteriota bacterium (assembly GCA_046590235.1). Taxonomy (GTDB): domain Bacteria; phylum Patescibacteriota; class Patescibacteriia; order Magasanikbacterales; family GWA2-37-8; genus 2-02-FULL-45-10. The sequence continues at coordinate 10,324 of JBKJTY010000004.1, forward strand.
CGATGTTATCTTTGAGGAGTGCCTCTAATTCTGTGTAATGCGAACTGCCAATAAAAGCAGGTTTATTTTCAACTGCTTCGTTAGTTATGTGATGCACAGCCATTGAGCCGTACGAGATCGGTACTGTTGGTTTAAAGTATTCATTAACAATTGCGCCTGTTGCGGGCACTTTATATGCGAGCTGCACAAGTCTAGCGCCGTCGACGATGTCGGTTGTTTCTGTATCAAGAAAAATGATTTTCATATGTTCATTTAAAGGGTAGTAGCACAACTGTCATTCCCGCGAAGGCGGGAATCCATTTCAAAATTAATAAATCGGGTTTAACTCATTATATAAATCGTTCCACTTAGGATTAGCCTTTTCAATCAAGTTAATTTTCCATTGTCGGTTCCATTTTTTGAGTTGTGTTTCCCGAGCGATTGCATCGGCAACATTACCGTACTCTTCATAATAAACAAGCATATGGACGTTATGTTCCTTTGTAAAACCTTCGTGTGTACCACTTTTATGCTCGTATATTCTCCTCACCAGATTATTAGTAACGCCTATGTAAAAGCGTACCGTATTGCTAGTTAGCTAGAATATACACAAAGTATCCCCTCGTTTGCATAGATTTGTTATGGATTCCCGCCTTCGCGGGAATGACACGTCCCCCAGCTTAGGTGAATAATTCGGCGGGGAAGTTGTTTGATTTCTCTAGAGAGAAATCTGCGTAAACTATTATATACTCAAATGTGAAAGTTGTCTGTAATTCTAATGCTGGTACAAAAAATAAAGCTGTCGTCAGCGCATCCGCAAGAAGTGTCGTCTTTGCCATCGCCCAAACAGCAAGAATATTTTTCGGCGACTGCAAAGTTTTTGGATTGATAATATGATTAAATTCTCCCCACACACGGCGATTGCCAGCTGACCCGCAGATGCTCTGGCCGGGTGGAAGTTGTGTGACGCCAATAATTTGTTTAAGGTTGGACGGATTTTCTAATCCAATCGATAATGTTTTTGGGTCAGTGTTGGCATAAAAAATATCCCCACCGGCATCAACGCAAAAAGAATGAATACCAGCATCGCGAATAATACCGCTTACAATATCAATCAAATATCCTTTACCCGCTGCGCCAAAATCCAACAACGCCGGTTGTTTTAAAGTAAGAGTAGGGGAATGATAGCTAATTACATCATCCCACGCCGGTGCTTGGTGCATTTCTTTTGTTTGCAGTGAGTAGTAGGCGTCATAGCCGGCGTCAACAAGAATTTGTCCAACAAGCGGAGTCATCGCACCATCGGTCAAGCGGTGCATTACCTCATAGATCGCCATCATTGGTGCGGCATCATTGGGGAGTGTATACGTCCCTGCCTTTTTTGCCATCTCTGAAACTAAAGAATCAGGCCTAAAACGAGAGTAGGCCTGATCAAAAGTCGCGATGCGATCTTTAATTGTGGAGAGAAGCAGTTGTTGTTCCTTATCTGACAGATCCTGGTAAATATCAATCTGCCATGAGGTGCCAATTGCTTCAAAAGCAAACATTGCACCCATACCGAAGTATTAAGCTTTAGCTTGAACTTTGATTTTTGCGATAGCGTCGTTGAAACCCTTTGGTGTCAAAGAAGAGCCAGATACTTTATCCAAGGTAACTTCATCAATGTTTTTTCCGACAACCAATTGCTTGAAGCCAGAAATAAAGGCGTCCTGCATTTGAATGGAGCGCTTGTTGGTAGCGTGTGGAGTAACTGTGGCGTCTGTAATAACATCGTTAACGAGTGTCAAAGATACGGTTATGCTTTCAGCACCTGCTGGTGAGCGGTATTCGCCGTCAGCGCTGTAAGTACCATTTTTATATACCGTTTTCTTTTCTACGGGAGTGGTCGGTGCTATGGTTGCTGGCGTAGTGGTCGTATTGGAAGGAACGGGAGTTTGTCCGCTCGCTGCAGCTTCATTACTGGTTGGTGTTGGTATAGTCGTGCCGCAACCGGTAAGACTTACAACTACCATCAAACAAGCAAAAATACACATTGTTTGTACGATTGTTTTGTTTTGGACAGACTGTTGAATCATAGAAGAATAATGATTAATTTAGGTATAAAATAGTATATAGTGTAAACAATTTTTTTTCAAGTGAATAGCATAAGTTGAATTGGTAGTCAGGGATTTTACCCTGTGCTATACTCAAACGGGCCCTCCCACCTTATCTATTTTCTTACGTTAAGAGATATGATGAACTATTTTGATCAGTTTGAAGAAAAAGTCGTTAGTTTTAACACCGTAATCGCTGCGGAAAAGAAAGAATTAGATGCAGCTGTGCAAGCTTTTGCTGAATCACCCGTGTATGAGGTTACAAATAACGGTGGTACAGTAGACTCCTATAAATATTTCCTCTACCCTTTTAAGGGAATGTCTTTAGTAAGCCACCGTTTAAACAGTGTGCTTGGGAAGTATTTGGCTAAATTGGTTGCGCCAGGTACTGAAGTGATTGTCACTATTGATTCAGATGGTATTGGTATCGCCTCATTTGTCGCTGCCGAACTGGATCTTCCGCTGATAATTGCCAAATCGTTTCATTATAACCAACCTTCCATAAAATTTATTCAGCAAGCGGGCTATCATCTGCGCACCATGTACCTCTCAAAGGCTATTGCTGGAAAAAAAGTGGCTATTGTTGATTGTATGGTTTCCACGGGTGGTACCGTGAAGGCAATGATTGAAGCAATGCAACAGATTCCTGAGGTTACCGTTACCGGTATTCTGTGTGTTAATAATAAAAGTAATTACGGTGCGCAGAATACTACGCTCTTTGGTGTGCCATACACGTTTTTAATTGAAACTAAGATTAACGAAGCGGGTCTTGTCGAAGCAAAATCTAGCCGGGCGCTCCGTACAGCCTTTTGGCAAGAAATTGACCGACAGTTTTATGAGCTTACCGAAGATTGCTCCAATTTTTCTAAATTATCAAAACAAGGATACCGAGTGGGCAGTGTTATAGTGGACGCTGATACCTTTGAAATTCTTTCCTGGGGCTTTCGCCGTGGACATTTGCATGGGGAACAGGATGCGCTTAGTATGTTAAAAATTAACTTCCCAAATTGGGAGGAACGCCGCCTAACGCTCTACTCAACCATGGAACCATGTGTCTACCGTAACAATATCGGACATACGCCATGCGCTGAACTGATTACCAATACTTCTCAAATCAAATGGGTCGTCATCGGCTCTAAGGATACGGCAGATAATCGCATTTGTGGAGAGGGAATTAAGCACTTGGTAGCCAATGGTAAAAGCATCCGCCTTATTGAAACCAACGAAGTATTTCGCCCAGTCGAGATTGACAGTTTCAGTGTTAGCGTGGTACGGTAAGAGCATTACAGCTATACAGCCCTAGGGTGTATGGATCACTATCTATCTATATGCCACAACCAACTGAAGCAAATGTCCCAGCAAAACCCGTTAAAAAGCTGAATCGCCGTATTCAGCAGGTTGCGGGTGCGCGTTGTAAAGAATGTCAGAAGGAACTCCGAAAAAACGAAGGTGACGTCTGCGACGAGTGTCGTTTAATGAAAATGGGCTGGAAAAAGGGCTAAAATTGAACCATTCAAGAACACCCTTAAAAGAGGGTGTTTTTATATGGCTAAGGTAAGCCATTTAAGCGAAAGTAGCCGTTTACCCCTGCCTACCGGCAGGCAGGCCTTGACAAATGCGGTTTTCTGTGCTATACTAGGTTGTCTTAGTAACAGTATAATTGTTTCTAGGGACCTCAATTACTATCTTAAC
>JBKJTY010000038.1:0-31127 GCA_046590235.1 Candidatus Magasanikiibacteriota bacterium
GAATTGTCCTTTTTGGAGGAGTGGTGACAACGCAAAAGGCTTGGTTATTGTACAGTTTTTAGCCATATCAGTCAACTTTCCGAGGTGAAGATAGAGCTTCTCGATTTCCGTCTTACTTTTGGCTTCAGACATGCCGCCAATGAAGATTTTTAGTAAATATTGGTAGGGCGGGTACTTAAAAACCTTACGGTCAAAAAGTTCTATCTCGTAGAACTTGTCCGGTTGGTAGAGGGAAGTAAAAACTGAATGCTCCGGATGGGTAGTTTGAATAAATAACTCCGCAGTATCAGGGAGGAGGTAGTTGGCATCACGCATTTCGTTCCATAGGCGTTCAGCAAGACGGTATTCAGGGATAAATAACGGCGTGTCGGCGTCGACAAAGACCATGGTTTGGATTTTGTCCCACGGGATAGAACTCCAGGCATAATGGGTGCCGACATAGATAGCATCACCTTCAGGGATTTTCTGTTCCTCTTTGTCTTGGTCAATGGTTATGATTGGGCGTTTCTCATTCGGCAAAACTTTCGCGAGTTGTCCTGCAATCGCATCCGTACCAGCTCCAAAGAGTGCAATATTCATACCTTTACATTTTTCGCAGGAGAGAATCATTTTTTGTCCGTAGCCACAATGGTGACACATGAGAGATTGGGTGTGGTGGTGATAGGTGAGAGAGCGGGTGCAGCGAGGGCAGACGAGGACATTGCCGCAATCACGACAGCTCACATGGCTCATGGTGCCTCGGCGGTGACAGAATAAAAAGATTGATCCCCGTTGTTGCTGTATGGCTTCGAGAACATCAGTACTTATGTGCATGTAATTTCCGCCACGTCGTTCATCGCGCACATTGCGGATGTGAAATTTCTTGGTGTCAGTGGTTGGAAGTAAGGTCGTCGCTGTTTCGTAGACGTTATGTTTAGCAAAATAATAACTTTCCACCGATGGGGTGTGGGCAATGAGATGAACTGCCGCCCCATGATACTTCGCCAAGAGGAATGCCCCTTCACGAGCGTGAAAACGTGGAGCCATGTCCCAGCTCTTGTGACTGTCGTTTCCCTCGTTATCAATAATAATAGTTGTTAAATCAAAGTAAGGGAGAAATAATGCGCTCCGAGTGCCGATGATAATTGTCTTTTCACCGCGCCAGACCTGTACCCAAGCCTCGAATGATTCTTTGACACTAAGGCTGCTCGCAATAGTAACACAATGTTTTTGCAGTGCTTCCGGTAATAATTTTTTAACCCGTTCAATTTCGTGTACTTCGGCCACGATAATAGCCGTCTGTTGTTTTGGGTTAATAATTTTTTCTAAATAGGCCTTTTTTTCTGTAACAGTACCATAGGAAAAAAGAACCGGTTTTTGAATGGTACGAATTGGAGCGTGGGGTAGGGTCGGAGCCTCGAGTGATCTTAGTTTTCTTTTTTGTAATGGGAGTAAGTTGTTTTTTAAGAGAAAGCCGAGTGAAGTATGGTAAAGCTCACTCATATCGATCAAAAAGGCAATTTGGTTCTCACTAAGGATGGGCGCTTCGTTTACGATCGTTGTCAGGCTCTTTAATCTAGTTGGGTCAATGTCTGCTTTTTCAGCTAACTTAAAAACTACACCAAATTCTTCTTTGGAGCGAAGTGGGATCGTCACGAGTTGGCCGGGCTTGATAGTCTTCTCTAATTCCGCTGGAACGAGATAATCAAACATGGCTAACCGGAGGGTCCCTCGCTTAGCTGGAATTATATGGGCGATCATAGCCCTAATAGATTAGAGGACAAAATTAGCAGTAAGATGACCAACGCCGAACGGTCCTTCGTAAGCGTAGGATTCGTAAGAGTAATTGACGTCGCGAAGGATCCCCATGAGAATGAGGAAGCTGCGGAAGCCGCATTCAGCAGCATCGTTTAAGTTACTATCAGCAAGCTGGAGTAATCCGGCAGTGTTGCGGCTCGCTAATAATTCTTGGATTTTAGCGTCGAATTCTGGTCCTTTGGCATTGTAGCCAGCAGGTGCGTTAGTCGTCAGGGCATGAGAAAGATCGCCGGATGCGATTACCGCAATGCGACGATTAGTTTTCATGATTTGTTCTTTGATAACATAACCAAAATCCAAATGCGTTTTAGCATCAAGGTTGGAAAATCCAATTGGCATGATTGGCATGTTCGGCATGTGCGCTGCTAAATAGATGAGGGGAACAGCAACACCGTGATCAATCATCTGATTGCTAATAAGGATCGTTTTAAGACCACTTTCGTGACTTGCTTGGCGAATACGGTAAGGGAGGTGCGTTTCACCTTTAAACGGAAGTTTGGTACTAAGATCGCCGAACTCTTTTAAGTCAGTAATATAATGATCACAAAAGTTAACCGTGAACGCATCAGGGACAATCGTGCCGTGCGGTGAGATGATTAGAATCATGTCCGGGTGGGCGGCATAAAGTTCTTCTTCCAAACGCTCGAGCGCCTTTTTTGTTTTTTCAAGTTTTGCTAAATTTGTTTTGCCAATCGCCGGCACCAAAAGTGGTGTGTGGGGAGTAATGGCAGCAAAGACCAAGGACATAGTTTACGAATTATTGGCTAGGTAATTTGGTAGTGGAAATCCATTCGGCAATTTTGTGCGGTTCTTCAAAGCGTTTCGCGTAATCAGGGTTGCCGAGGGAGACGATGATGTATTGTTTTTTTGTTTTCTTTACTTCAATCAGCATGACGAGCGATCCTTGTGCTTCGGTGGTGTAGCCAGTTTTGGTGGCAAGGATTTTATAACTGCGTTTTGCTAAAGGAACGTTTTTAATGATTTGGTTACTGTTTACCAAGAGTTGTGATTCAGTTTTTTTCTTAGCGTTTACCTTTTTAAAGCTAAAGGTTGATTGTGCTAAGGCGTCTATGAGTGTTTTATCACTTGCTACTTTGGTAAAGATTTTTAGTAGATCTCTGCTTGTTGATTTATTATTAGCGCTCAAACCGGTAACGTCATGGATAGTGGTATTGTCCGCACCCCATTCATCTAAGCGGTGGTTAATTTTATTTACCAATGAACTTTCATCTAGTTTAGTACTTTGCGCGACCATCTTCGCGGCGTTATTATCCGAGGAGACGAACATGGCGTATAGCAAGTTTTTGTTGGTAATGATATCGCCATCTTTGAAGCCGAGCGGATTAGTGCCAGAGTCGTGTTTCGCTTTGTTGTAGACGGTTGTTTTTGTTCCGATAAAGCCTTGGTGTGTAGCTTCATAACCAACCAGTAGTTTGGTTAGGGAGGCAACGGAGCGTCTGGTATCAACATTTTTCCCAGATAAGATGCGTCCGGATGGGTATTCTGCCACCAGGTAGCTCGCTAATTTATTTTTAGCGTATACATCTGGAATTGCCGCCGCACTATCGCCTAAGAATTTATCTTTAGATGAGAGTAGGGAAGCGTTCATGAAGAGCGGATCACCACTCGGGATATTGAGGAGGGTGAGTGGTTCAACCGCTACGACGTTAGCTCGTTTATACCCGAGGGCAATAAAGGTGTCATCGTCAGCAATCGGACGTTTTTTACCAAGGTCGATAACATACGTCTGAAGACTAGCTGTATCTTTGAGGAGCGTACCATCTTTAAAGACAATCGGCAAATCTGCCACCGGGAATTCGTTGAGTTCTTTAGCCTTATGTTTTTCGATGGCGAGATCCTTGTAGTTGATTGCAATAATGCTTTTATCCGTAATTGGATAAAAGACATTGTCCTTTAAAAGGTAGTGAGCATTTTTTAAATCAGTAATTTGGTAAATCACACCTTGTGGAGCGACAGAGGCGGTGGTGATTATGCTGCCGATTTTGTACCCGACAATTTCATTGTCGTTAATGTCCATTATTTCATCTGGGTTATAACCAATTTTTAAGACCACCTCATTGGAAGCAAAGGGGCGAAGAGTGTCGTTATCTAATAAGTAGGTTTGTGAAGGGGTGCGGAGGATTGAATAGTTAGGGAAGGAGATTTCGGGACCAATTTGGTAATTACTTAAATCAATCTCGGCAACTTTGAGAGCATTTTTAGGATCTGCACGAGTGATAAGCGCGGTCATGTTTTTAAAACGACGTCGTTTACCCTCAAGGATAATCCAGTGATCGTTAGTTGTAGCTGAGACAAGGAGAGTGCCATTTGGATAAACTTGTGCAAACCAGGTATCCCAAATACGCCAGAAGTTGCGGTTGCCGTGAAGGTGGGGAGTGTAGGTATATAAGAAGGCGGTTGCCCAGCTACCTGGAATGACTTGTGTGTTGTCGATAATAGTCGCTACGTCCTTCTTTTTGATATAACTCTTTTCAAGATTTTGGAAATACCAGCGCATAATACCAGCGGCATTATCCACCTGTTTACCAAAACCTTTAAATTTTTGAATTTTAGGATCGTCCATACTGCAGCTGTCGCAGACAGAGTAACCTGCTGCCCAGTCGAGTTGTTTTTGGCTTGGTGTATCGTCAGTAACGAGACTTTGTTCTTTTTGGAGAGTTACCAGAATGTATTTAGGGTTAATCTGGTATCGTTGCGCTGCTTCATAAATAATATCAGCCGCCATCATTGGAGTGCCACTGGCGTTGGTTGATTGGAAATTGCGAAGGAAACTACCACGTCCATTTAAAAATTGTTGAATATCATTTCTGGTCCAGCTTGTGTAGTCGACTAATTCTGGGTCAGACAAAATAAAAGCGGGATTAAAATCCGCTTGCGCAATTGAACAGAGAGGAAACAGTGTAGCTGACAGGAAAACAGCTGAAACAATGAGTTTTTTTGGGAAAAAAGGTAACATACGTGCTTACAAGTATAGCACTTCCTATAACCTTTGACAAAGCGTCTTTTTTGTGTCATTATTTCCTATATATAAACTATTTTCCAACCTAGCCTTAACGGCAATTCAGGAGGTTAAATGGCAGTATACACAGCATTACTTTTGCGTAACCCACTGCATGGTTCGCCTGTAGTTAAGATAGTGGGTAGTGAATGCACTATCATGCAGGCAAGAGATTACGCGACGACCTACTTTCGTGAATATGATTTTGTGTCGTCCGTCTGTCTTCGCTTGAATGATGGTAAGGTGGAGCAATCACTTCTCAACGGAGTGATGCTGCTTGCTCCGGATGATCCCTTGGGTCCGCGGAGTGTGCTCGCAGAATTTTTTGGGAGAATCATTCAGGAATTCGAGCGAAAGAAGTAAGTTGGAACGCGGGTTGCCAGGCGTACTGGCAAAACGGCCGAGGGACACAGAACCTTCGGCCAACATTAAAAAAGACCCACTTACATGGGTCTTTTTTAATGTATTAAAGGCATCTTCCTCCCGAACCCCTGGCCTCCTCGGAGGGGATTTATTGTATTTGCGAGTAATTTTAATAGTTAAAATTAGCCATTTTATGCTTAACAGCCTTGACAAATTAGCTTTTTTTATCTATACTTCGGTGTTGTTCTTTTTGATCGAAATTTACCCTTTTGCTACGGTGGATCCGCGGCGTGCTAAATTGGAGGAATCATGCGTTGGATTATTGATGAAGTAAAGAGAATTCTCGGTAGTGGGCCTGTAGAAGTTGTTCCTCTGGCTTTTATCCTGGTTTTAATCCTAGTATTCCTAATGGTGCTCATTTGGGTTCTGTGGGGAATGTACCTTGTTCTCGACCTTTGGTGTTTACCAGAAAAGTCGGTCATGGGCAAGGTTTTGTGGAGGAACTTTTCTCCGCGAACATCTCATGATTCTGCTCAGTGGCACATTGGAGTCGAAGTGCTCGATACTAATAAAACTTTGGCAGTTACTGAATCAGTATTTCATTATGCTGCTGAAGGGCAAAGCGTCGAGGTGTTTTATTGTTATGGTCGGATAAGTGGTAAACGGTACATCAAGTACGCCACTGAACCTTCCAAGTAGTAGAATGAGCAAGGGGTGCTTCTATCAGACTACCTACTCGTTAGCTCTTAAATGAAGAGGGTTGACGAGTAGTCTGATAGAAAATCAAAAGCAGCCATAGTGGCTGCTTTTGATTTTATAAGATTTATTTTGTTGTAACCGCAACTTTCGTCTCGACACGTTCTAAAACCAGCGCGTCTTTATCTTTGTTGACTGTTACTTCCACCGTATCACCTTCGAGAACTTCGCCTTCGATTAACTTAAGCGCCAATTTATCGAGTAGTTTACTTTGGAGTACGCGTTTGAGTGGGCGAGCGCCGAAATCTGGGTTGTAACCTTCTTTCGCCAAGAATTTCTTAGCTTTCTCATCAACCATGAGTGTGATTTTCTTTTCGGCAAGACGTTTTTGTGTTTTATCAAGCTGTATTTCAATAATTTTCTCAATATCTTCCTCAACAAGGGAGTGGAAGACGGTGATTTCATCAATACGGTTTAAGAATTCCGGTTTAAAGCTGGTGTGGAGTTCTTCCATGACTTTATCTTTCACAGATTTCTCCGTTACCGCTTTATCTTTTCTGCCTGATTGGAAACCGAACTCGCCACGCTTCTTCAAGTTGAGAATTGTTTGACTGCCAATATTACTAGTCATGACAATGATCGTGTTTTTGAAGTTAACTTTGCGACCCTTAGCATCAGTGATTTGGCCATCATCGAGAATTTGAAGGAGAATGTTAAAGACATCCGGATGCGCTTTTTCAATTTCATCAAAGAGGATAACAGCGTAAGGGCGGCGACGGATCTTTTCCGTGAGCTGGCCACCTTCTTCAAAGCCGACATAGCCAGGAGGGGAGCCCATGATTTTGGAAATGCTGTGTTTTTCCATGTATTCACTCATATCAATGCGAATGAGTGACTGGTCGGTATCAAACAAGAATTCAGCCAGGGTTTTAGCGAGCTCTGTTTTACCAACACCGGTAGGTCCAAGGAAAATAAAGGAGCCGATAGGGCGATTAGGTTCAGATACGCCGGCGCGAGAGCGACGAATGGCATTTGATACTGCCTTGATCGCTTCTTCTTGTCCGATAATACGGTCTGCCAAGATTTGTTCCAGGTTGCTCAGCTTGCCGCTTTCAGTCTGCAACATCTTTTTCACGGGAATACCGGTCCAGCGAGAAACAACGGACGCAATATCTTCTTCTTTAACTTCTTCTTTCAAAATACCGTGTTCTTTTTGGAGTTCAAGTAATTTCTTTTCTTCCACACGTAGCGCACGCTCAAGAGAGGGGATGCGACCGTAACGAATCTCAGCAACCTTCTGGAGTTCGCCGCGACGTTCGTGGATTTCTGCCTGTTGCTTCAAGCGATCAATTTCTTTTTTAGAATCGTGAATCTTGGTAATAATTTCTTTTTCATTTTTCCATTTAGCGGAGAGTTCGCTGGACTGTTCTTGTAAATCTGCCAATTCTTTTTCTAATTTTTTTAAACGTTCTTTAGACTCGTCATCTTTTTCTTGTTGTAGCGCATTCTTTTCGATTTCGAGTTTAATCATCGTGCGGTTCATCTTATCCAAATCTTCCGGCATGGAATTAATTTCCAGACGCAAGGCAGCTGCCGCTTCGTCGACAAGGTCAATCGCTTTATCTGGAAGGAAACGGTCGGTGATATAGCGTTGGGAAAGTTTTACCGCCGCAATAATTGCCTGGTCGGTAATACGGACACCGTGATGGACTTCATACTTTTCTTTAATACCACGTAAGATGGCAATCGTGTCGTCGTCAGTAGGTTCATTGACGTACACCTGTTGAAAACGGCGTTCAAGTGCAGCGTCTTTTTCTATATACTTTTGGTACTCCTTCAAGGTAGTTGCACCAATAGTGTGAAGTTCGCCACGAGCGAGCATTGGCTTCAACATGTTGGAAGCATCGATCGCGCCTTCAGAACCGCCAGCCCCGACAATAGTGTGTAACTCGTCAATAAAGAGAATGATACGCCCAGCTGCGTTATTAATTTCACGAAGCACCGCCTTTAAACGTTCTTCAAATTCACCTCTGAACTTAGTTCCGGCGATAAGCGAACCGATATCAAGTGCGATAACTTCTTTGTTACGGAGAGAATCAGGAACATCACCATTAACAATACGTTGCGCGAGACCTTCAACGATAGCTGTTTTACCAGTACCTGGTTCACCGATAAGAACAGGGTTGTTCTTAGTGCGGCGGGTTAGTATCTGCATCACGCGGCGAATTTCATCGTCACGGCCGATAACCGGATCGATCTTTTCCTTGCGAGCGAGATCAGTAATATTCTTTCCGTATTTCTCAAGGACGTTATATTTGCTTTCTGGTTCTGGAGAATCAACCTTCTGACTACCGCGAATACCTGCCAGCACTTTCAATGTATCGTCATAGTGTACGCCGTGAGAAGAGAGGATATCGTTAACCGGATTTTTGTGCGCTAAATAAGCAAGGAGTAAATGTTCTACGCTAATGTATTCGTCACCCATTTTTTTCGCCTCTAGTCCGGCTATTTGGAAAATATGAAGCATCGGTTGAGAGATCATTACTTGGCCGGCATTAGTGCCAAACAGCAAGTCATCCTTTGGTAGGCGATTGACGGCGCGCTGCATAGCATGTGTTACGTCATGGAGATTAACGTTAAGTTTTTGGAGTACAGAAACAATCAAGCTCTCTTGGTCATGTAAAAAGGCTAAAAAGAGATGGGGTGGTTCAACCTGTGGCTGTCCTGAATCGTTTGCCAATTTAGCGGCTTGTTGGATAGCTTCTTGGGATTTATTGGTGAAATTTTGGGGCATCATAAGAAAGGGGTCAAGTAAGTTAATTGTCTTACTTTTAGCACTCTCATTATTAGAGTGATAAAGGTAGTATAACGAGGCTTTATTTATTTGTCAAATGTGGTACAATGCCTTTAGATATGCGTAATTTCATCGCTTTTCCTGTTACTCCAGCTATTCTTAAATCTGCTGTGGAATGGCAAAAATTGATTCAAAACCACTATCCTTTTCTTACTGCGAAGTGGGTAGCCTTTCAGAACATGCATGTCACGATGGAGTTTCTGGGTACTCTTTCGCCGATACAATTAGATACTGTTCGCGAAGTCCTTCTGTATCAGACGGAGAAGGTAAGACCTTTCTTATATGAAACGTGTGCTCTAGCAGCTTTTCCAAACACACATCGTTCAGATGCCTTGGTTTGTGAGGTTGCGGAAAAAGAAACCGCAAATGCGTTACACCTGCATAAAGTTGCGCATGAAGAGCTATCACTTTTAGGTATAACCAAAGATTATAGAATGTGGCGGCCACATATAACATTGGCCAGAACAAAAGGAGAAATTCCTGCCATTGAATCAATCGCCATTGAAAAAAAGGAATGGCTGGTTGATAGACTGCAGTTGATTGAGAGTCAAAATGGTTCACGATATACAATGCTTAATGAATATCCACTTACATTCCAATGAAGCTACTTGATGTCAGAATAGATACTGTTACCAAAGATGAAGCGCTTACCCGCGCTGCTTCTTTTTTATCCGATACTTCGCAACATACCATTTTTACACCGAACCCAGAGATGTTAGTGAAGGCGGTTCGTGATAGTTACTTTAAACAAATATTAAACAGTGCCAGTCTAAGTTTGTGCGACGGAAAAGGCATCGAGCTTTTTGCATCAGAAAAAGTAACCCGTATTTCCGGTGTTGATTTCATGATAGATCTTTGTCGGTTGGCAGCTGGTCGGGGAGAGAGAGTGTTTTTGGTAGGGTCGGGGAATGAGGTAGTTGTTGAGAAAGTGAAAGAGAATCTTATCAAGCAGTTCCCAAATCTCAAGGTAGTAGGGGTGTCACCAGGTCCGGAAGTAATCGAACGAGCTAATCAACTTGAGATTAATAATAATGTCGCTCTAATAAATATTATCCGACGTGTGCAGCCAAGCATTATCTTTGTCGCCTTCGGCATGGGTAAGCAAGAGAAATGGATTCATGAGAATCTTGCATCGTTACCTTCAATTAAGATTGCAATGGGTGTTGGTGGGGCGTTTGATTATCTCTCTGGAACGATCAGCCGCGCGCCTTTACTTTTGCGCAAATTAGGGCTAGAATGGGCCTATCGTTTAATTAGACAACCACGAAGAATAGGGCGTATCTGGAATGCTACTATTGGATTTACTTACCTGATTTTAAAAGAAAAAATATGAAAAATTGTATGACGGGCGTATTTACGTTTTACAAGGATAATCTAAGATTTTTTTTATTTTGGTTAGTGCAAGCAATTCTAGCTGTAGTTTATTTATATTTTTCGCTACCTCACATTATTAATTCAAGCAAAGTGTTGTCATTTGAGTTGGCTAATCAGCTTTCATTGGTCACATTGCTTTTGCATTTTGTTCCATTATTTATTCTGCAGTTATTAACTGTGTATTGGTTGCGAGCCTATAAGCAGCTCTATTGGTTCCTACTTGTGCTTACGTCATATATCTATGGTTTTAGTTTTTTTGCCGCTTGGGCCTTTTTATTGGTAAAAAAATACGCTCAACACCAATCACGTTTTCTTCAGATTATTTTATTTTTCTTAATAACTTTTGCTTTTTACTTTACCTATCGAATACTAATGACTGCTATTAGTCATTATGTTTTTTCTTCTATCTTACTATGATTCGTACACGTTTCGCTCCAAGTCCAACAGGTTATTTACATGTCGGTGGTCTGCGTACCGCTTTGTATTCGTATTTAGTCGCTAAGAAAGCTGGCGGCCAATTTTTATTACGTATTGAAGATACTGATCGTGAGCGTTTTGTTGCTGACGGTACGATGAATATCGTTAAGTCGCTCACCTGGGCAAATCTTATTCCAGATGAGGGTGTTATTGATGCGGCTGTTGACGGTTCGACCGAGCAAAAAGGGGATCATGGTTCATACGTTCAATCTGAACGTTTGGAAATTTACCAAAAGTTTACCAATGTGCTGCTCGAAGCGGGAAAAGCGTATTACTGTTTCTGTTCACCTGAACGATTAAAAGAACTTCGCGAAACACAAGAAAAGAATAAGCAGCCAACTGGCTACGACGGTGCATGTTTAACTATTTCACTAGAGGATGCACGAAAGCGTGTTGCGGCAGGGGAGAAGGTACCAGTGCGTATCAAGATGCCAAAGACAGGAACAACAGAGATTAAAGATTTGATCCGCGGGGACGTATCTTTCAAGAATGATCTTCAGGAAGATTTTGTTGGTATGAAGTCTGACGGATTCCCAACCTACCACTTGGCATCGGTTATCGATGATCATGATATGGAGATCACTCATGTGATCCGTGGCGAAGAATGGCTTTCAAGTGCTCCAAAGCATGTGCAGCTCTATAACTCCTTCGGTTGGACAGCTCCACAGTTCGCGCATTTATCATTGCTCTTGAATCCAGATAAAACAAAGCTTAGTAAACGCCAAGGTGATGTATCGGTAGCGGCTTATCAAGAAAAAGGATATTTGCCAGAAGCGTTGATCAACTTCGTAGCTTTCCTTGGATGGAATCCAGGTGGAGAACGTGAAATGTATTCTCTATCAGAATTGGTACAAGAATTTAGTTTGGAAAAAGTCAGTAAAGCTGGTGGTGTCTTTAATTTGGAAAAATTAGATTGGTATAACAAAGAATACATTAAAATAATGCCAGCGGAAGAATTTTTACGTCGTGCTGCTCCATGGCTGATTCAAACAGGACTAGTAACTGAAGAAAAACTTTCTGATGCAAATTATGTCGTTTGGCTCGCTAAGGCGGTTGCCTTGGAAAAAGAACGTGTGACGACATTGGCAGAAATTCCAGAAGCAATTAAGTTTATTTTTAATGTTACTCCATTTGAAGCGCCGCTATTGGTATGGCGCAAGGGAACACCAGAAGAAGTGAAAAAAGTTTTACCGGAAGTTCGTGCATTCGTTGCGGGAGTATCTGATTGGAGTAAAGTTGGACTCGAAACCGTTATTAAAAATTGGATTACTGAGAAGGCTTACCTGGTTGGCAGTGTCATGTGGCCACTCCGTGTATCGCTTTCCGGCCAACAAAACTCTCCAGGACCATTCGAGATCGCTGAAGTGCTTGGCAAAGATGAAACACTCAAGCGCATTGACGCTGCACTCGCCAAAATTGTTTAATTTCACTTATAAGAGGGTTCGGGGGATGTTAATGTTTGAGCCGGGGCGAGTTTTAACATCCCCCGAAACTTTCTTTTGGTTACTTTTCCTTTGGTTACAAAGAAAAGTGACATGCGAACTACGCAGTAGTAATAATAAGAGAACGATAGTGAAGTAAAGACGATAATAGGAAGATTCCACGCTTCGCTCTGAATGACATTCTACTGTGAATGACAGGTTTTTGACAGGTCGCATGACCTGTTTTTCTCTTTATGCTATACTAAAGCATATGAAAACCTGGAACCGCATTGTTATAGCAGCCATACTTATTACAACACTTTTCTCCGGTGTTCCTTTTGGCTATGCTGCGACAAATCAGGAACAAATTGATACACTTAATAGGCAGATTGTAGAACGTAAGAATAGAATTAGGCAGTTAGAGGAAACAATGGCCAAGTACCAATCGACCATTACTCAAAAACAAACAGAAGCGATGTCGTTAAAAAACCAGATCAGTCTTCTTGATGCTCGTGTGGGCAAAATCAATACCGATATTAGCTTAACTGAAGAAAGAATTGAGCAAGCAGAGTTGGAGATTAAAGAATTAACGTTGACTATCAACGACAAACAAAAAAGTATTACCAAACAACAAAAGATTATTTCCCAAATGGTTCGTAGTATCCAAGAAGGTGATCAAAAGAATTATTTGGAGATCATGATGACATATGATGATTTTGCTTCGTTTTATAATGAACTTAAAGCGACTGAAAATGTCTACGTTGATTTAGGTGCGTCAGTTAAGGCTCTTCGTTTAGCAAAAGAAGATTTAGGTTCTAAGCAAAAACAAATTGAAGAGAAGAAGAGGCAACAACAAAGTCTCAAAGATCAATTGGAAGATAAGAAATCAGATTTAAGCCAACAAATTAGTTTGAAGGGTCGTTTGCTTAAGGATACAAAATCTTCCGAAGCTCGTTATCAGACTTTGCTTGGAAGTCTTAAATCTCAATATAATACAACTGAAGCAGAAATCCGTAGTTTTGAAGCTGAAGTAAGTAAAAAATTAGAAGAACAGAATAAAATTTCAAAAAATGGTGATGTTAGTTTTGGTTGGCCAACACCTAGTCATTATATTAACTCATATTTCCACGACACAGATTATCCGTTCAAAAAGGTTTTTCAACACAGCGGAATCGATATTCGTGCGGCGCAGGGGACACCTATACGCGCGACTGGTTCAGGTTATGTTGGTCGTGCGCGAACGTGTACTGTCTCCAGTTGTTACGCTTACGTCCTCATTATCCATACTGGCTCTATCTCAACCCTTTACGGACATTTGAGTACTATTTTGGTTAGTAATGACGCCTACGTCAATAAAGGTGATATTATCGGTTATTCTGGTGGTAAACCAGGTACTGTTGGTGCCGGTCCGTTTGTTACGGGTGCGCACTTACATTTTGAAGTTCGTTTGAATGGTATTCCAGTTAATCCACTACCTTACTTACCTTAATGTATGAAGAAAATTCGCGTCGGGATTGTCTACGGTGGTTATTCAGCAGAGCGGGAAGTATCATTGGTAACCGGCCAAGCAATTTTTAATAACTTAAATCGTAAGCGCTATGATGTGGCGCTGGTTGAACTGTCCCGTGAGCGGGATTTTTTATTAGTTACGAAAAATAAGCGTGTTCGTTTTGATTTTTATACCAAAGCGAAAAAGATGTTCGATATTATTTTTCTCGCTTTGCATGGAACTGGTGGTGAAGACGGTGTGATACAAGGAATGCTTGAAATGTTAGGTGTACCATATACTGGTTCTGGTGTTGCGGCGAGTGCGCTCGCAATGAATAAGGTGCACGCAGCGGCCATATACGGTGCTTTCGATATTCCAACGCCAGATTTTATCCATTTTACTAAAGCGGGCTTTAAAGAGCAGGGGAGAGGGCTTATTGAACGCATTAGGACTGATATTGGGTATCCGGCTGTTGTAAAACCAGTTGATCAAGGTTCTGCTGTAGGTGTGTCGGTTGTAAAAGACGAAAGTGAATTACTTATAGCGCTCAAAAAGACCTTTAAAGATTTCCCATGGCTCATGGTGCAGAAATTCGTTAAAGGGAGTGAGACGACTTGTGGAGTTTTAGAAAAAAAAGGCGTAGCTTTTGCGCTACCGCCAACACGGATCGTTCCGCATTTTGGAAAGTTTTATGATTATAATTCTAAGTACGCTGCCGGAGGTTCAAGTCATGTGTGTCCGGCAGATTTTCCATTAACTGTAAATTCACAACTTCAAACCTTGGCATTGAAGGCGCATCAAGCACTTGATTGTCGAGGGATGTCTCGAACGGATATTTTTGTAACAGATGATAAGAAGTTTTTTGTACTCGAGACTAATACTGTTCCAGGGATGACCCCAACTAGTTTATTGCCGGAAGCGGCACAAAAAGCCGGGATAAGTTTCCCGGCTATGCTCGATCTTATTGTGGCTTGTAGTTTGTAGTACTAATCTCTTCAATTTCAGCAAGGTATTTTCGCATTGTCTTCAAAACGTTGTCTCCGTAGAAGCGGTATTTTAGGTTAACGCTGCCTGCGAAGTATTTCATCGCTGCTTTCCATTCTCCATCTTCTTCTTTGGAAGATGCACCGTCGTTGGCTAGTTTACTTGCAGAAGCGATAAAGGCATCAGTAATGTTCCATGGATCGGCAGGTTTACCGGTAATAGCGGTAACTTTTTTTCGGTACCCCATCCATGTGGAAGGGATAAACTGTGCCGGGCCCATAGCGCCGCCCCAGCCGTAAATTTTGCCCTTACTGTCGCGTAGGGGGCAGGAGACTGGTGTTACTTCGATATCTCGTCCTAATTCCGAAGTGATAGTTTTAAACGGTTCTTGGTCACGCTCTGGTTTCATGACAACTTTCCAGCTTTTTTCTGGTGGATCGTTTGGACGGTTGCAGGTACCGACATTTTTACCAAGACTAGATTCTTGGGTAAGAACTGCTAAGAGGAAAGCCGGGCGAACACCTACTTGATTACCAACCCAAGTAGCGATTTCAACCGCTTTTTCAAATGTAATTTGTGTACCACCGCCGACGAGATCGTAAATACGGTTTCGAATGGCGTTTGCTTCTTTGCGTTTGTCGGTAATAATTTTTTGGTAATTACTTTCTTGTCCTTGTGTTACTTGTAACAGGTCTTTTTGTTCGCTTAGTTTGTTAAGTAACTCCTGTTGTTGGGCATTTTTAATTTTAATCAGTTGTTCCGCGTCATCTTGCTGGTCTTGGTAGGCGACTTGTTGTTTTTGTAAGGAATCCTGCAAAGCTTTAGTTTGATTTGTTAAACTAGCTAGTGTAAAGAAAATTTTAGAGTAGTCTTGAATTGTTTGGGCAACTTCAGCTAAACCACGAGTTTCAGATAGGCTGACTACTAAGAGCTGTTCATCTTTATTGTTTAAAAGTCGAAGTACGCTGCCGAGCTGAATTTTTAAACGTTCTTCTTTACTCTTGGTAGTAGTGATATCTTTTTCTGTTTTAGAAAGTTCAGTATTAATTTTGTTAAGTTTGAGTGTTGTTGATTTTACTTGTAACAAAATACTACTCTGCTGACTCTTTAATTTATTAATAGCGTTGGTCAATGTCTTCTTTTCTCCTTGTGTAGAGGCAAGTTGTTTTTCGAAGGTGTTAATTTGCGCTTCAATATCGGCTAGTTGTTTCTCTAGCTCGTCTTTACTCGTATTTAGTGAAGCAGTATCGGCAGATTGGCCGTATGTTGGTGCAACTCCGTTGGTTACCAGAGCGAGGAGTGACAAAAATATAATGATGTATTGGGGTAATCGTTTCATGCTATCTATGATAGCACATCAGGCATTACTTTCAAGCCTTTTCATCTAGGCTCTTGCGTCGTTAATTCGCTTCTTGGGATTTTGCATTATTTCTCTGGCAGAGTTAAGAATTTTTCGAGCGCTTTCTTTGATAGGAAGGATTCTCGGTTTTCGTATAGCACCAGAATATCTTTTGATTAAATCAAATGGTTTTTCGTCAAAATAATTACCCGAGATAATCGTGGTAATTTTTTGTTGTAAATCTTTATTAATAAGTTCAACTGTTTCAGACTGGTGACGCTTTGGTGTAAAAAGTACGACATGAGCGATGTGGTAATTTTTTCCAACATCTTTTAGGTGGGTTTTTATTTCACGTTTGAATTCTAAGCGAATTGAACGTTCGACGGGGCGTAGTACTGATCCGGAGCGGGCTGCACTAGATACACCTTTTGCGCGGGTACCATAAAATCCCTCGCGGTCGCTATAGGCTGGTTTTTCGATTCTGAATGAGTGTATTCGCTCTATTTGGCCATCATGAGCAATGTACACCCGCATATCCTGTGATCCTGTCACAATTAACAAACAGACGCCATGGTTAAATTGTTCCAATTGGGAAGCTATTTTCATAGTACAATATATGACTCTTTATTATGGCTAATATTACACGTTTTCTCACTGTGTATACTTACCCTATATTTCACCGTGGAAAGGTTGACAAAAAGCCATTTTTAGTGTATAATGGGCTGTTGCGATCTTAAACAATTTATTCCTCATATGCGGCAAAGCCGCGGGGTGAATCCATGAAATTAGAACAGCGCCGCATGGCGATTGAGAAGTTCAAGGACGAAGAAACTGACCCTCTGTTCGAATACCCGCCTGGTTTTGGGATCCTCCCACTTCCTCGTCAGATGGAGCGTTGTTCCATCCTTTTCCCGGAATTGAATTTCCGGCCTGCATGGCCCCTGATTAGTCAGGCTCGGCTTAAGAGTGTTCACGAGATGGAAGGGTACGTTTTGTCCCCGAAGCTCGCGGCACTTGCTCGGTTGGGTGTGCACCATGGGGCGAATCCGACTTGGCCGATGTATAACCAAGCATTTTTCTACCTCGTCTATGTCATGAATAAAGCCTTCCCGCGTTTTTTCGTGGGATACGCCAAGATTTCACCGGATTATGTTCGCTTGAACGAGCGTACTGCTAAGGCGTACGAGTTGTACGATGAGGCGGTGCCTGCCGGCGACTATAACGTTATGCCGGTACAACTCGGCAAGCGCTTTGCCGGCATGAGTCCGAGGCGTGCTCAGGTGCTTTTCGACCACGATGAGTTCGCGCTTGATCCCTGCACGCTTGGTGCTATACTCCTGGTCCATCAGGAAGTCATTCCGCGATGGGGATCGTTTCGGTCGGATTGTCCGGGTGCGATGTATTCGTACAAGCACAATGGAGAATTCTTGGATTGTTCTCGAGTGGACGTCGAGGACAGCAAGGTAATTATGGGTGAGTGGAATTTCCAGGAGCGCTTTCGTCCTCACCAGGGCACGGCTAGCGCACAGGCACCCGCACCGTTTTAAACGCAGCACGTGAATCCCCGCACGGAGCAATTCGGGGAGTACTTAAAGCAGCTTTTTATAAGGCTGTTTTTTTATACCCACACGCACTTGGCAATAGTAAAAGTAGGTGTTATCGTACCTATCTACTTATAGTAATCATATGATCCCAACCAAAAAACTAAATAATGGCCTGGTGATGCCTGTAATCGGCCTTGGTGTCTGGCAGGCAAAAGGGGATGAAGCGGTGCAAGCGGTGGAGTGGGCGCTTGAAGCTGGTTATCGATTGATTGATTCCGCCAAAATTTACGGCAACGAACGAGAAGTCGGCCGTGCTATTCGTCGGAGCGGTATAAAACGCGAAGAACTTTTTGTTACGACTAAATTGTGGAATTCAGACCAAGGCTACGAAAGTGCGATGCGCGCATTCGACGTTTCGCTTGAAGCGCTTGGTTTAGACTATATAGATTTATATTTAATCCATTGGCCAATCAGCCAATTTCGCAAAGAATCCTGGAGAGCCCTCGAACGCATTGCATCCTCAGGCCGTTGCCGGGCGATAGGGGTGTGTAATTACACGATAGAGCACCTAGAGGAGCTGAGGAAATACTCTACGATAAAACCAGCTATAAATCAGGTTGAATTCCATCCATTCTTATACCAAAACGAACTTTTAGAATACTGCCAAAAAAATAATATCCAACTTGAAGCCTATAGTCCACTCGTTCATGGTGAAAGATTAAGCGACGTTAGAATAACTGAAATTGCCAAACGTAATAACAAGTCCAACGCACAAGTCATGTTACGCTGGGGAATCCAACATGGTACCGTCGTTATCCCAAAATCAATTAATTCAAATCGCATTAAAGAAAATATTGATATTTTTGACTTTGAGCTCGGTAAAGAAGAAATGCAAATATTAGACAGCCTCAATGAAGATTTCCGCACTTGCTGGGATCCGACGGATGTAAAGTTTGCATAAAAATAAAAAACTCGTTTTTGGCACGAGTTTTTTTACTTATTTCCCAGTTTCAATTGGATAATTTTTTTGAATCCAGCCAAGGATTCCGCCGAGTAAGTTGGTAACTTGTATGCCGTTTTGTTCAAGACGACCAGCTAGCCAGTTACTTCGTCCGCCGCTGGCGCAATGGATAATGATTTCTTGTTGCATCATCTTAAGTTCTTTGAGATGTTTTTGAATATCAGGCATAGGGATAGAGCGAGCTTCCTTGATGCGCATGCTTTCGCGTTCGGATTCTTCTCGAATATCGATTAGGATGAAGTTGGTGTCATTTTTATCCTGTATTCGTTTGTAGAGTTCTTCGACACTGATAGTTTTCATATGGTTATTTATTGCCGCGGTGGTACTTCTTGTGCATTTCATGCAGTTTAGGATTTGTTACGTGCGTATAAATCTGCGTAGTAACAATATTTTTATGTCCAAGCAATTCTTGCACTGAGCGCATATCAGCCCCTTGATCCAAAAGATCAGTCGCAAAACTGTGGCGTAACGTATGCGGTGTTGCATCAACAGGTAATCCAGCCATTGTCGCGTATCTCCGGGTTAAACGCTCCACTGAGCGGGCAGTGAGGCGATGTTCGTCATCGTTATCATCCTTACGGTAGTTAATGAACAGGGGAGCGTACATGTCTTTACGGTTCTTGAGGTATTTAACCAGCCAGCCAAGCGCACGTTCTGAGAAATAAATAACGCGTACAGATCCACCTTTACCACTGATACTCAGTTCCATATCAGTAGATTTATCTTTTATTAGTTGTTGTAAATTTATCTGTCTAATATTAAGCGACGTTAATTCAGATACTCGCATACCAGTGGAGAAGAGGACCTCCAGAATCGCTCGATCACGCAAACCGTCAGGCTTCGAAATGTCCGGCATATCAAATAAATGGACAACTTGATCGAACTTTAGAAATTTAATCATTTTTTCTTTATCTGTTAATTTTGGCAATTTTATTTTTCCAGCTGGTAAAGCATTTATATCTTTATCCAAAAAATAATGCATTAAATTGCGTACGGAAATCAAATAGTAGTTCTGGGTAGTCTTCTTAATCTGGTTTTCTTGTTTATCCTTCTTTTCAGCCAAATATACCCGATATTTCCATATATGGTCAGGGGAGAGCTGATGAGGCTTTAAATCGTCTAATTTGTTCGCATTGAGCCAATCTACGAACACCTTAAGGAAGTTATCGTAATTACGCACGGTGACAGCGCTGAGACCTTTTTCAACCTCGCAGTACTCAAGATAGTCCACGACGTGATCAATAATTGGTTTCTGAGAATCCTTCATAGGTAATAATTGTTTGAATGTTAAGCTTAGTACTAGTATAGCATACTTTGGCTATATAGTCTCTTAATCTATGTTATACGACATTACATATAGCTTGTATGCATACCCGTCTATGTTTAGGCTTCGTACTTCCCTCCCGGCCTATTTCCAATAAACTCGATCTCCAAAACGTACATCCATGTACTCGGTCGGCTTATTGTCCTTGGTAATGATCCGGATGTTCTCCAGCTGTGTTGATAGGTCTGCTATTGGGCTCATCAGGATCGTCCAGGCCTTCTCATTATAAATCGTTACGCCGGCGTTTGGGTCGTGCATGGTCATATACTTCACCTCAGCTAGTTTGTTTCGCTTGAGCGCATTATAGATGCCAAGGATCCCCTGGATCACATCTTGGTTTAAGACATTTTTTTGTTTTTCAATAACGGAAAGTTCGCGTGAATCATAAACAACAGGATAACCATCGTAATCAATTGAAAGTTTTTTTAAATCAGGAACGTGCTTCGTCGTAGTTGGTGCAACGAGTGTTGAAGTGGCGTTATTTACTGTAATTTTAGCTAAAATGGTCGAAGAAGTGCTGGTAGTTATAGGTGCTACTCCAATGTCGCTTAACATTAAGTTCTTCAATACATTACCGTTTTGGTCTAAAAGGTAATACCCTTCCCCATTGTCGTAAATAATCGAAGAAACTTTTTCTTCAAGAATGATTTCTAGTCCTTTTGGAAATACTTTTTTAACTTCAATGGAGTTAAGAGAGAATGCTTGGCTCAAGTCGTTCTCCATCGTCCCCTGCCCTACGAGGAAGTAGTTATTCTTTGGCCACCACTGATTGGCGGTGAGATAGTGCTCTCGCACATAGCTTTCAATATCAGGTTGCTTAATTAATTTTAAACCCTGAAAAGAAACATTATTAATACGAAAAAATGGCAGATAGAGCATTAACCCAAACCAACCGACGAATAAGAGGGCTGCGGAAACACTTTTGAACGGGAAGCGTATACCTCTCTTCTTCACGCGTGAGTATGGATTGGCATATTGAAGGCCTGTCACCTCGGATTTTTGCGTGACAACACGGTTGCGTTCTTTTTTACCAAAAGGCCACCAACTTTTCTTTTTTGGTTGATTATAGGACTGAAATTTTTTCTGTGAGTGCATGTAGCGCATACTACACTATTGTGCGTGGTATTAACGGATTGATCCGTGTAACTATTTCATAATTAATAGTGCCGGCGTGAACTGCTAACTCTTCAGCACTAATGTTTTCTTTTCTATCATTACCGATTAGCGTGACGATATCGCCGGCCTTAATTTTACCTGGCACGTCGGTAACGTCTACCATTGTCAGATTCATACAAACGCGCCCGCGCACAGTGCAACGAACGCCTTTAATAAGAACCTCGGCACGATTACTGAAACTTCGTGTATAGCCATCCCAATATCCAACTGGTAGAACAGCTAATGTGGTTTCTCGCTTTGTTATATATGAACCACCATAACTAATCTTTGAGCCTCTTGGAACGGTTTTAACCTGGATTATAGTAGTTTTCCAGGTTAACGCCGGCTGCAATGTAATTTTTTTATTTGTTGAAACGTCTGGGTGTAAACCGTAGGTGCTAATGCCAAATCGTACCGCATTGCAAATCGTTTGAGGATACAAAATAGTTGATGCGGAACAAGCCATGTGTTTCAGGGGAACATTGATCTTGAGACTAATTAGCTTACTGTTAACGTCGGTTAATATTTGCAATTGCTTTTTTGTAACAAGACCATCGTTCTCACTAGATGAGAAATGACTCCATAGTCCTTCGATGGCGATATGCGAAAAGGTTGTGACTTTTTTTACGAATGCAACCGCGTCATTCGGCATCACTCCAATGCGCGAGGTACCGGTGTCTAGCTTTACGTGAACCAACACCTTTTTCCGGATGCTCTCCCCCACCTTTTGCAGCATCTTAGCTTGCTCTATCGTGTACAAAGGAAAAACAACACCCGCTTTAATTGCTGTTTTTATTTTTTCTGTATCGTGTTCGTAAATACCAAGGATGATCAACGGCTTTTTTACTTTTGCTTTGAGCAGCACGATCGCCTCTTCCAAGTTTACGACACATATTCTATCTACGAGTTTGCTTTCCGACAATAAAGTCCCCACTTCTATCAATCCGTGACCGTACGCATTAGATTTTATGACTGGCATGAGTAGTGTATCATGCGCTATAAGGCGTTTAAACACTGTCAGGTTGTGTTCGATAGCCTTTTGACTGATTTCCACCCAGGTGAGCATAGGATACTTCAATATCGTGTACCTATAGTATACCGCAAAATCGGGTTTTTTTGAACACTTGTCGCAAAACGGCTTTGCGATTATACTATGGATGTATTTTATTTATACTATTACTATATGAACGTACGCAATCGCTTGTTTATTCCATTGCTCGCGGGCACACTCCTTCTTGGAGCAGGCTGTACACCAGCTGAAAAGCAAAATAACCAGCCAGTACCCAATACTCCTGGTACATCTGCCTCAAATGATGTCGTTGACCTTTCTTCACCTTCTATCAAAATGACTAACCTTACTTTGCGTAAGGATGACACTTTCACTATTGAACGAATTATTGCTCTAGAAGATGGATGGGTAGCTATCGTGAACGAACTTAATGCAAAACCGGTTGAAGTAATTGGTTACGCTCCAGTTAAAAAAGGTTTGAATTCTAATGTTAAAGTGAAAATTAGTCGCTACGACGCGACTGCTCAGGAGTACGTGTATCTACTTCGTGATGCTGGGACTATCGGAGAATTCGATGGCAACCTGGAAGACGAAGAGTATGCGACTGATGAAGCCGGAAAACCGGTTGTGTTCAAATTCCTTGCTGAAGTTGAAGAATAGTCTCACAACAAAAAAGCCCCACCAAGTGGGGCTTTTTTAATTATTTTAAATAGTATCGAAACCAGTGTACTTTCTAAGAACTTCTGGAATCACCACTGTTCCGTCTGCTTGCTGGAAGTTTTCGATAATTGCGAGCATTGGGCGATCACTCGTTACAGTGCCGTTGAGGGTGTAGGCGTATTCACGTTTACCATCTACGGTCTTGTACTTAATGTTACTGCGTCGTGCTTGGTAATCGGTTGTGTTACTTGTAGAAGTAAGTTCGCGATATTTGCCTTGGCCTGGGAACCAACCTTCACAGTCGTATTTCTTTGCCGCTGGGAAACCGAGGTCGCCAGAGCAAACATTGATCACCTGGTAGTGAATACCGAGAGCGCTAATGACTTCTTCTTCAATCTTTAGCAGCTCTTCGTGCAACTCCCAAGATTTTTCCGGTGTACAGAAGACTACCATTTCCACTTTATAAAATTGGTGGACGCGGAACAAACCTTTAGTGTCCTTACCATAACTCCCCGCTTCACGACGGAAGCACGGTGTAATAGCGACATATTTCTTTGGCAAGTCAGTTCGTTCAAATACTTCATCAGCGTGCATGTAAATCAAAGGCACCTCCGATGTACCGACGAGGTACAAATTATCTTCACCAGGATTAACGGTATATACTTCGTTTTTATCAGCCGGGAAAAAGCCGGTTCCATACATCGCATCTTCCTTAACTAGAACTGGAGGCAAGATTAACTCAAAACCCTTATTCACTACAGTATCGATAGCAAATTGCATGATGGCACGTTCCAAAATTGCCAACTTACCTTTGAGGTAGTAAAAACGGGAACCACTCACTTTCGCACCGCGCTCCATGTCCATGAGATCTTTAACACTAGAGACATCAAAGTGTTCTTTAACAGCAAAATCAAACGCAGGCTTTTTACCTTCTAGACGAGCGACCTGGTTTTCAGAATCATCCTTCCCTATCGGAGTGCTTGGGTGGTTGATGTTTGGAATTTTAATAACC
Organism: Candidatus Magasanikiibacteriota bacterium; assembly: GCA_046590235.1. Classification (GTDB taxonomy): domain Bacteria; phylum Patescibacteriota; class Patescibacteriia; order Magasanikbacterales; family GWA2-37-8; genus 2-02-FULL-45-10. The sequence goes on from JBKJTY010000038.1 coordinate 23,539, forward strand.
AATTCTTTCAAACCAGCTTCCTTTACAGCAACTTCCGCTTCCAATTGTTTAATTTCTTCACCAACTTTTTTCATTTGTTCAATTTGTTCTGGAGTTGGTTTTGATTTTGATCCGGCATTACGTTCTGCGCGAAGAATATCAATCTTTTGCTGCAATGCGATCTTTTCAGCATCAAACTTAAGCAATGCGTCGAAATCAATCTTCACATTGCGAGTTAAGCTGTTCTTTTCTACAAGCTCCTTATTTTCACGAATAAACTTGATATCAAGCATATTATTTAAAATAGTTTCTTAGGACGGTGTTGTTATCTTCTAGTAATTGTTTGTTAAGTGGCAACAACTTTTCTTTCAGAGCTTCTTCCAGTGTGAACCAGCCAAATCCTGAACTCTCATTGTCCCGTAGTTCTAACTCTCCTGCTTCAACTGTACAGATAAATACCATTAGGAAGACCTGGTAATTCCACTTTGCTTCGTAATGCGTCAGCACTTTTGGCAGCTGCTCCTCGATCTTCACTGTGAAACCTGTTTCTTCAAGACATTCACGCTTGATGCAATTTTCTACCTCTTCACCCTTCTCTACTCCCCCACCCGGAAACTCCCATTTATTGTTAAACTCTGGGCGTGAGTCGCGGCGTTTGAGCATGAGTAGCTTATTATCTTTGATAATCAGCGCGAGCGGTACAACGATTTGTTTAAATCCGAATTGTTTTTGAAGGAAGAACTTTATTTGGGTCGCAACTTGGCCGCGGTGACTGATTAAATTCTTGTCCGGTGTAGACATTTCAGACATGTGCTTGCCAGACGCTGGGTGAAAGAAAATTGTTTCATACATCATGCCCGGTCGGTTCGTACCAACTTCTTTTTCACTGATTAGACCATTTAAGCGGCCAGTGAAAATGTGTACTGACAAACCTTCAGGATCAGCAATAACACCCGCTGTTTCAAAATAGGCTGTTCGTTGCTTTGCTGGCACTCCCTGAAGACCATCTAACACTTTCTTGCGGGCTTCTTCCGGAGTTGGAGCAAAACGTTTTGCCTTTACGCCTGGCGCGCCCTTCAAGCCTTCAATAAATAAACCAGTGTCTTCGGAAATTGTTGTTAAACCAGATTTTTGCGCAAAAAACTTAGCTTTATGTAAAGCATTTTCCCAAGTTGTGTTGTATGGTTCTTCCAAATCAATCGTATCTAACTTTACATCCTTTAAACTAACAAATGTAAACGGAAGATCCTTAAACTCGCTGGTGATTTCTTCAAATTTACCAGGATTAGTCGTCGCAATTAAAATGGTGTGTGCAGTTTCTTTAGATCTCATAGAATATAAATGTCATTCAGAGCGAAGCGTGGAATCTTCCTATTAGCCAATTTACCGGTGAAGTGGGCATAAGCGGAAGATTCTTCGATTCCTCAGAATGACTTCTTTTTCTTAAGTAGTGAACTTTTATAGATATCTGGTTGAAATGCTTCTAAGCGAACAATTTTTATCTTGTCACCATACTTTGCTTCTAATTCATCAATGAAAAACTTTTGATCGTAGCCGAGCGCGATTACATCCGGCTTTTCCTCGTCAATCACAGCGTGCTTATCACCAACTCCACCCAAACGAACCTTATCAGCAATATTGCAAGCTTTTAATTGCTTCAAGCGCACTTCTTCATTATTTTCTGGGTAATGCCCTTTGACTTCACTGACAGTCTGGTCTCGGCCTACCACAATAACGAGGTAATCCCCTAGCGCTCGCGCTTGACTAAGCATGTTGAAATGACCCTTATGTAAAATATCAAATGTACCGAAGACCATTACTTTCACCATACTACTTTTGTTCTGGACGTAATGTTGGGAACAAAATAACTTCCTTGAGGTTTTGCGCGTCAACCAGAAGTTTTACAAGTCGATCAATACCCATACCTAAACCAGCTGTCGGCGGCATACCGTGCTTCAATGCAGTGATAAAATCTTCATCATACGGCATACTCTCTTCATCCCCTGCTCTACCGTTCTCTACTTGCTCTTTAAATCGCGCCTCTTGGTCTAACGGGTCGTTAAGCTCCGAGAATGCATTGCAGAGCTCGTTACCACCTACACAGAGCAACTGGAAGCGTTCTACGTAGTTTGGATTGTCAGTTCGGCGTTTTGCCAATGGAGAAAGTTCTACTGGGTGATCAATGACAAAAATTGGGTTCACAATAAATGGTCGTGCGTAGTGTTTATAGATATCATCAATCAACTTACCGCGGCCAGATGTTTTGTCGATACCATCAACTTTAAGTTTCTTAGCAACTTCAAACATTGTTTTCTGGTCTGGATATTCTTCAATATCAATCTTTGCGTACTGTTTGATAAGATCACGCATTGTTACGCGTGGGTATGGACCTGTAAAATCTACTTCTTGTTCACCGACTTTAAATTTGAGTTCTAAACCAGCTGCTTTGATTAAACGAGGCAGATATTCCTCTACCATATCCATGAGCATGGTGTAGTCTGCGTACGCTTGGTAGAACTCAATCTGGGTGAATTCTGGGTTATGGTTGTTATCAACACCTTCATTACGGAAACATTTTGCAATTTCGTAGACTTTTTCAAAACCACCGACAACAAGACGCTTCAGATATAATTCTGGAGCAACGCGGAGGTAAAGAGGAATATCAAGTGCGTTATGATGTGTTTTAAATGGTTTTGCATTAGCACCACCGTAGAGAGTTTGCAAAATAGGAGTTTCAACTTCAAAGAAACCCTTTGCGTCAAAGTAGTTGCGGAGTTCGCGCACGAGAAGACTGCGGACTTTTGCAATACGCATTGATTCTTCGTTGCCAAGTAAATCTAAATAACGTTTGCGGTATCGAACTTCAACATCAGTGAGGCCATGAAACTTTTCTGGTAGCGGTAACAATGCTTTACTGAGCAAGGTATACTTTTTTGCAAGAATACTTACTTCACCTTTGTGTGTGGTGAAACGAGTACCTTCAACATTTAAAAAGTCGCCGAGATCAAAGTTCTTATTAAAGAATTTAGCAGCATCTTTGCCGATTTCATTTTCAGAAAAAACAATCTGCATTTTTCCAGATGCGTCACCAAAGTGACAGAAGGTTAATTTACCCATGTCACGACGCGTCAAAAGACGCGCAGCCACAATGACACTTGCACCTTCCTCTACCTCTTTAGCTTGTGCCAGGGTGTGCGTACGCGCACTTTGCGCTGGGTAGGCGTCAATACCGGCTTCGCGGAGCGTTTTTAAATGTTCCAAGCGAATCGCGTCTTCTTTTAGTTGGTCTGGGGTTAATTTTTCAGTCATACAAAACGAGAAATATAATGGCAAAAGTATACCTTTTTTAGCTTAAAAAGTCAAAAAAACCACGTCTTGCGACGTGGCTTCAAAAACTACTTAACTTCGAGGATTTTGTAGACGGTTACCCCTGCTGGAGTGTTAACTTCTACCTTGTCCCCTGCCCGATGGGTAATGAAGGCTTCTCCGAGCGGTGATTCATTAGAAATGAGGCCTTGCGCCGGGTTAATTTCCTGTGGACCGACGATCGTATACTGCTTAGTCTTACCATTCACCTCTACTTTGATAGTACTCCCGACATTAACTGTATCTGACTTCTGTTTAACGATAATTTGAGCATTATTGATAATCTGTTCAAGATCTTTCACTCGACCTTGGGCCCAAGCCATATCTTCCCGCGCCTGGTGGTATTCAGCGTTTTCTGACAAATCGCCTTGTTGTTTAGCTTCGTCAATTCGTTTGGCAATTTCAGGGATTGAAACGTCTCGCAAATTATTCTGTTCTTTCTTCAATTCTTCCAGACTTTCCTTAGATACGTATTGTTGATCGGCCATAGGTTGCAAATAGAAATTAGTTATATTTCATTATAACAGGCTGCACTGCAGTGTCAAGCTATTTTTTTAAATATTTCTTTCCCCACCAGCTCAAAAAGTCTCTTGCGATTGGCATAGCAATGACGGAACCTTCTCCGCCTTCCTCTACTAACACAGTAACAACTATTTGCGGATTCTTATACGGAGCAAAGGACGTAAACCAGGCATGCGTTGCACGATTTTTGTTCCACTGGGCAGTTCCAGTCTTTCCAGCTGCTTCAAACGGCAGTGTCTGGAGTAATTTACAACTACCAATAATTACGCAATCACGCATACCTTCACGCACAATACCTAAATTTTCCGGAGAAACTTTTTCTAATCGTTCTATTGGGAAATCCAGCACTATTACTTCTTTCGTATCAGGATCAACAATTTCTTTCCCTAAATGCGGAGTAGCAATTTTACCATTACTCGCAACGATTGAAGTCCATACATTTACTTGAAGCGGCGAAACAAGCATATCACCCTGTCCAATGGACAAGTTGTAGGTATCACCAACGTACCAAGGCTCGTTCTTAACTTCCTTCTTCCATTCTTTACTTGGTAAGAAACCGGTATTTTCACCGGGCAAATCAATTCCTGTTTTTGAAGCAACATTGAAGGCGCGCATGTAATCGGTCATACGATCTACACCAAGACCGAGAAATTTCTCATAACCGCCACCAACGTAGTAATAGAACGTATTAACCGACCATGCAATCGCTCGTCGTACGTCCGTTACTCCATGACCACCAGCTTTCCAATCCTTAAAAAGCGTTCCACCAACTAAAATTCCACCGACACTATTTACACTTGTAAAACGTGTAACAATTTTTTCTTGTAGAGCAGCCGCTGAGACCATAAGCTTTGCCGTTGATCCAGGCGGGAAGTTACCGGCGATTGCGCGGTTAAATAAAGGTAGATCTTTATCATTAATGTATCCATTATAACTTACCTGATCAATCCCTTGTGAAAATTTATTATTATCAAACGACGGCCAACTGACCATAGCAAGAATTTCACCATTTTGTGGATTGGTGGCAATGGCAGAAATTCTGCGCTTACCCATTTTTTCTGCTGTTACCCTTACTAGCTCCTCCATTTTCTTTTGCGCTTCGAGGTCGATCGTCAAAATAACATTTTTACCTGGAGTCGGCGGCTCTACCGCTAATTGGCTCTGTTCTCGGCCAACAGCGTTAACCTCGACCTTTTTACGGCCATAGGTGCCTCGTAAGTAGCTTTCATACACCTGCTCTATACCGGTGCGACCACTTTTATCAGAGATAAGATAACCGCTGTTTTTTAAGGTTTCTAGTTCATCTTCGCGAATTTTGGAAACATATCCTAATACATGCGACAAGCTAAGCACACTCGATTCAGTCGAGGTTGCAACCGTCACATATTTACGCTCGCTAGAACTTTCTACTTTAACACCCGGCAAATTAGCGTTTTCAATATAGAGCCTGAGAGCCGTATCGTAATCTAAATTTTCCTTTACAGTAATTGATTGACTGAAGAGTCCGTATTTTTTAATCAATCGTCTTACCTCTTCTTCTGGCACCCCACTCATTTCAACTATTTTACCAATAACTTCTGTTCGTTTATCCCCGGCCCGAGGTAAATCTTGCGGTGAGATAGTAAGTGAGAAACCGGGGATGTTTTGCACTAACAAAACATTATTTCTATCATAAATAATGCCACGTTCCGATGGGATTGGTTGCAAGCGGATGCGATTACCTTCCGCTAACGAATGATAATATGAACCCTTGTAGATTTGTAAATAAAAAAGACGAATAAAGATTATCCCTACACCTAATAAGAACAACCATAACAGAATGCTGAGCGTTCGCTGGCTAATACTACTACCCACGTAGCGTTGCGTATGGGAAATAGTTAAACCACTGTCTCCCTCCTCAAAATCAATTGCTTCTTCCACCCATTCACGACGATATTTGCCAGTGAGGTCACCGCTTTTTACAGAACTTGAAGTAATAGTGAAAGGGTTTTGTGACATACTATATGTATCGCGGACTATTTCGTTTCGATGTCACCGCTGCCACAATGTAAACAGCAGTTAAGATGCACGTGTTAACAAGCGCCTCAAACAAAATCTCCCTACCGACTGCGGAAGTAAAATACACCGGCTCACGTAAAATGATTTCAATTGCGATGCGGAAAATAATCTGCGCACTTTGGTAGGCTACGACAAATAGAAACCCGGTCAAGAAGATCATGTACCATGAATAGTTGGTGAAAACTGTGCGAAGTAACCAACTTAATACGATTACACTCGTGACAAGGGCACCCATGGTTACACCAAAGTGATCCGCGCTGAATAGTTCTAATAAAAACCCAAAAGCAAGGGCGAACCAAGCCGCTTGATGGCCATTTTGACGTAAACTCATTAACGCCAAAACGATCATGATTAAATTAATATAATTAAAAGGGGCTGGGATAAGGTAATTAATAGCGATGTGCGCTAAAAATATACCGCTGAGCACCCCAATCGTATAGAGCAGTATCAAAAATGTTTTCATATCATTCAGATTTGAGAATACTGACGAGGGTAAGCTTACCCAAATCAACTCCTGGAGTTAGAATAGCTTCTTGGAATGGTTTATACGCTTCATTTTGGACGCTAGCGATCGTACCAAGGACCAATCCGCGTGGCAACATCTTTTCTAGACCAGAAGTTACCACAATATCGCCCACTTGCACCACTTCATCACGAGGGATTAAGTTCATTTGTAAACTAATACCAAAACCGCCTTCAACAACGCCAATACTTTTATTGCGATTAAGGATTGTTGCCCCAACACGGCTACGGTTATCATTAGCAAGTCTCACAACACTCGTATCGGCATCTACTTTAATAACCTTACCAACTAGAATACCTTCACCGACTATTACTGGTAGATTTAGCACCACTCCATCCGAAGAGCCTCTGTTTAAGAGTACGGTTTGATCGATACTTTCAATATCGCGTCCGACTACTTCAGAGAGGATGAATGTGTAATTAGTTTTCTTTTTAAAGTTAAGTTGTTTTTGTAATTCTAGATTTTCCTCTTTTAGTAAATGCGCTTCTGCTTTCTGTGCCATTTGGTTTTGAGTCGCGAGCACTAAGGCTTGGTATGCTGTAATAAATTCGTTTTTATCTTTAAAAAATCGATAGTTATCTCCGACTTGAATACTAAGACTATGCGCTTTACCGAGCGCTGGAGCAACAAGCGAACGCAAACCGCGCTCAACTGGTAACAGCCACCCAAGCCAATGCGTAACCATGATCAAGACAAAAATAATCCCCAGCGTAAAATAGGTTTTTCGACTCGGAGCCCCGGCCATAGTGTTTAGTTGTTTGATTTAGAGTGAATTTGCGGAAAAATCGCAACTTCTTCCAGAAGACTTTGGTCGTCGAGCAAAATACCAGTACCGCGGACAACAGAAGTAAGTGGGTCGTCGGCGATACGGACAGGAATATCAATAGCGCGATGGATGAGTTGGTTGAAACCACGAAGCAGCGCTCCCCCACCAGATAGTAGGATACCACGCTCGTGGATATCAGCGACAAGCTCAGGAGGAGTTAAACCTAAAATATCTTTAATGTTATCAACAATAATACGCAATGATTTAATCATTGCTTCACGGACTTGTGTATCATTAATCATAACTTCGCGTGGCAAACCGGTGACAATATCACGGCCGCGCATCGGAAACTCAAGCGGCTGATCAAGCTCTACA
>JBKJTY010000012.1:0-20609 GCA_046590235.1 Candidatus Magasanikiibacteriota bacterium
ATAAAAGAACGATAGTGAAGTAAAATTAATTTGTATACTTTTATAAAGACTACTTAACCTCCTCCCAACTAATCAAATTATACTCCGAACCAACCGGAAACCCTCCTGGTGGGTTATACGTTAAATTTGTATCATAAATAGCGTTAGTGTGTTCAAAACCAGAAGTTATCGAACCACCACCCGAAACCCAGCTCCATGTCCATATCCCATTAGAAATTACAGAACCATAAATAGTTATGCTATCTTTCGTGTCACCGGGGTAATAATAACGCTTAGCTGCACCATTCTGAGCTAAAAGCGCTCCATTAATTTCCAGATCTTCCGGTGAATTATACGGAACTAGAATATTTTGCTCCGCGACAAGACCAAGCACATTTGTACCATCCTTTGCAGCATACACAATATTACCATTGATAATTATAGATTCGCCTGTTTTTGTACCAACTGTTACGCGCCCCTTAACTGTTCCATCTACCCAGACCGTATCATCCACAAAAACAAACCCGTTACTCGGTATAGTATATTGCGTGCCACTACCTAATGTTTTTATATCTACACACGGCCAAAAGAAATTATTATCTCCAACATCTTTTGCTTTATAACAATCAGTCGTATTTACCTTATAGGCAGTAAAGGTCCCATTGGCACTAAATTGTAAACGCCAACCTTCCTTTCCAGAAGAAGAAAGGTAAACACCACCGCTTTGTGCGCCGGTTTTTATTTCAGCTAATTTTGCGGTAACAGCACTAAAATCTTCGGCTGGAACAGGAAAATTCCAATAAGTAGTCGGCGTTCCATCACCCCAAACACCCGGTTTTGTTAAATTACCGCAGCCATTAAAACTTTTACACGTGTATGTCGCCATCGCACTCGTAATAGGCGCATCACCAATCCCATCAAACCGAATACCACCGTTAGCATGAAATTTACCATGCGTAATTTGAGCATCACCAATCCAAACATCTGAATTAGTTAAAAAAGCATAATCAGTTAATGCTGGAAAGCCGATACGCGCCTTGATAGTTCGCCTACTATTAGGTTGATTCAAAACCCAACCAGTTGAAGAAATGGTAACCACCGTAGACCCATTTGCTGGAGGTGTAATCCCTAAAGAAAAATAACCAATAGTTTCACCATCTTTATTTGTATACGCATGCGTATACGTTCCAGTTGCATTGGTACCGTCCTGATAATCAGTCTGTGCATGCGCCAAATGCCAACGATAATAATCTACCCCAGCTTCGGCAATTTGAAGAGCCTGCTCACGGTTTTCTTTATGCCGTGAAGCTGTGTTTTCAGACACGGCATACCCGGCAATTCCCATAGTAACTATTGAAAATGCAAGCGAACCAAAAACCACCACAAATAAAAGGATGTTACCTCGTTCATCATTTTTGTAAGAAAACGGTGACATATCAATTAGACTTTAGGTTGCGGAGTGCTGTTTTAGCCTGCACTTGGATTGGTACTGGCGACTTAAACGGATCGCGATCGAGCGTCAAAATAAGTTCAACCATGCGGACGTCACTTATAGATAATGGCTGTGTTAAAGAACTTCCACTGCCCGCATAACTTTGGTCATAGTACTTAAAAATAGTACTGCTGGTATTTACACTTTCCACCAAAGTAGCTGTGATTTCACTTGAGGTAACATACGTCAAAGGATTCCCTGACGGCTCCGTAACTCCTCTTTGGAGTGTGGTGCTCGACAAAAAATAACGTATTTTTTCAACATTCGAATCCTTATCAATATTAGAATAAAATGTAATTTGCGTTGAACTAGCCTGTGAAATCGGATAAGCCCCGATGCTTGAATAAGTAGCACTACGCAACTCATTAATAAAATCCTGCACAACTCTTCGTCCTTGTCCTTGCGCAGCCAGTTGCTCAAAAATAATATCTTTCGAACGAAAACTAAATAAAAAAACTTCTATAATCGCTCCGATTACTAATAAAAAAATACCGATAGCGACAATAACTTCGATCATTGATATACCGCGAGTATCATGTCGCATAAACATATTATAGTGGTGACATATTAACGACAGTCTCCATGTTACCCGCCACATCAATCAAACCATTAATAGTAGCGTAACCATTACGCGTCACATTGAGCGTAAAAGAACCCGCAGACATTCCATCAAAAAAAGTCTGTCCAGGAGCTGCGCAATTTGTCGTATAAGTGAAAGCTATTTCTGAAACTTGAGGTGTGTACGACTGATTTGCTGTCGCCAAAAATAATGTATAACGAAGATATCGATTATCTGAAAGACCACTAAACATTAGCGTATTAGTCGGAGTATAGTATGTACTAGCGGTTCCATCAGGGCCAGTGTAATCCCAAAGTGCCGGTGTACTAGAATTACTTGTAGCAACCTGCATTAACACTGATTGACTACCAACTTGTGTTGGCTGACTTATTGGATCAATAATAACATTATTAAAATCAACGGCGGCACCAAAATCAAATGTCGAAGATTCGAGCCAGCCGCTCGTAAGGTAATTTGAACCAACTCTGCGCAATTTCAAATCCCCCGCTGGTGAATTTTCATTAATTGCCCCATCGTCACTAAAATATTCTGATTCATCACTATAACTTACCTGCCCACTTCCACCAGACCAATCAGTTTGGCGAATATACCCCAAACCGGTTACGCCTATTTCATCATATCCTGTACCCGTTAACGAAACAGTAGCGTCAGACAGCGGCAATCCAGTTCCCGCATCTTTAACTTTTACTAACAAAGTGCGACTTGTATGTGGAACAACCAACATTGTTACATCCTGGTGCATGCTAGGAGCAATTGACCACGGCCCCATTGGGATCGTACCAGCGACATCATACGTTACCCCAGAAACATTAGCGGTATATGTGTCCCACTCAACATTAGAAATTGCTTCAACGCCCGAACCATCGGTGCTAAGACTGGTATTATTATATTTATAAACATTTGGACTAGTTCCAATTAATTTACTACCAGATAATGTAAATGGTACAGAACCGACAGCCACACACGCAGGATTTTTAGTATTTACAGAAAGCGCTCCCAATTGATCGATAGAAAAGCTAATATCAGTTATAGTGCGACTTGCCACATTTGATGGTAATTTTGTCGGATAAGGATTGGCGACAGAAGGTGCGATGGTTGTATCAGTTGAAAAACCACTTTTGGTAACTGAAATAGCATAACTCATTGTCCCCGTTGGAGTATCAATAATTCTAAGATAACCAGTGCTATCTGTAACGTCATCAATAACTAGATTTGGGGCGACTATATGTACATTTGCCCCACTAACCGGCAATCCGTTTGCATCAAAAACATTAATAAACAGAGCGCCATTCGCAGAAGCACCTTCCAAATTTTTTGGAGAAATACGAGTACTCAACGCAACAGATTTCCGCTGAGCGCAACTAAGACACTGCGAAGAAATATCAATCGATTTATAATCCGCTGGCGCTGTATCATTCGGGGACCCGCCGAGTGTGCCATCAAACACATCATCTATATTACGTATGGTGGTAGTGACAGAAAAAGATATCCCATTTCGAATAACAATTTTATTATGTGCCAACACACCACTCGGAACACCACCAATTAAACCAACATCATCAAATGACAAATTACGCACCGTCTCCAACTCCTCACTTACTAAAGCTGTCTGTATAATAGTAAGACGGGATTGGTAAACAACTTTAAAAACAAAAGAAAGCGCTCCGTAAATCCCTAGCGCAAAAAGTAGAAAGAGTGAAACTCCAACTACTACTTCAATTAATGTAAATCCTTCCGTCCTTTTCATCTGCTTAGTATAACACAAAACAGGCTGATCAGCACTCTTGATTTTGAATAATTCTTATGCTATCATGTGCTCACCTTGCCGAGATGGTGAAATTGGTAGACACAAGGGACTTAAAATCCCTCGCCTTCGGGCATGCGGGTTCGATTCCCGCTCTCGGCACTAATAAAAAACAAGTCCAACTGCGGACTTGTTTTTTTATATACGAACTAAGGTTGGCAAAAGCGGGAATCGAACGGGAAGGGTTTGGGAAACGGGAGTTCCCCACTTTTGCTGTAGGGGTAACAGCGAGTGCAACGAGCGCGTAGGGGGCGGAAGCCCCATCGGGGAGGAGCGAAGCGACGACGTTCGATTCCCCAACACTTAAATGTATGCTATACTAAGCATACTATTTCACTTCAAAACTATGAAAATAAAATCTTGCACTAAAAAATGCTTAAAAGATTGCCAGGCTAACCGTGCCAACCACATTCCACATGAGCATTTTATAATGGCGCTCTCGTTTTTAGTAATCGCTCTTTCAGGCATAATTACCACTGTACACTCAGTAGAAGCAAAAGCTCCTGTAAAAAAACGTGTCGTTTACACCAGCTCGTGCGTTGACCCTGATAAACGAAACATCGCCACCAAAGGCACGACAGCTCTAGTCAAATACAACAAACTAAATCGCGCCGACAGCACAACTATTAAATCCAATACAGATACCTGCGTTAACGCAACGTCAATTCGTGAATACACCTGTACTAAAGGAAAAATAACTTCTTTCGTTAGCAGGTGTCCAGCCAGCCATGGCTGTTTCAACGGCGCTTGTGTCGCCAGGGTACAACCTCAAACTGCCACCACCATTGCCGCACTAACAACAAGTACAACACCACCGACAACCACCCCACAAGCTACCCTGGCAGCTCCGGATAACAGCATTATCATCGGCAGCGACGGAACCTGGTGTAATCTCCGAAGCTCACCAAGCTCCATCTACTTTGCCCCAACTAGTTGTGAAGATGGCACCGGCAAGAAAGTAGTCAGTACTTGTGGCGGCGACAACCTCTCCACTTATACCTGCGACTACCAATACGATGGCACAAACTATAAAGATGTAAAATGTAAACAATACGTCCAACCATGTTCTTGGATGGGAGCCCAGTGCAGCGCAAACCAATGCAAACTGACCGAAGGCCAAACCACCCTGCCAAACACCACTTTTTCCTGTGGAGACTCCGATGATGGAAGATTTGAAGACCTTAAAGGCACTATTTCTATCACCAATAACCAAGGTGAAGTGGTTAACACCGTAAAAGACTCCTGTGCTTCAGAAAGTTCAGTAAAAGAACATTTCTGCTCTTCCAACTCCGTAGAACGTTACAGTTCAACTACCATCACTTGTGAATCCGGCATCTGCAGTGACGGCGCCTGCGTCACCTTCACAAGCCCATAAAGCACCTTCAAAAACACCTTCTTTTATGAGAAGGTGTTTTTTATTTAGGCTTACCTTAGCTTAAATTAACCTTGACAAAATAGCTTAATTATGCTATACTATCAGTATTGAAACTGATCGCAAATCCTCAACTTAGCCTCAATAAAAGTTGAAGATCTAAAAACTTTACCTTAAAAGTTATTTTTCAGTGCGTCCAATAAACAAATATGACTTTTTTCAAGCCTGCAGACAACACAGCTAACCATGAATCACTGACAGACACACAGACTGGCCGCATCAGCCAGGAACATTTTATTTTTGCCTTATCACTTTTCGTCATCGGTCTCACCAGTGCCATGCTCGACTTCAGTCCGGTAGAGGCCAAAGTCTCTAAAACTACCTATGTCGTGCAATGTTCTGATTCCGATGGAAGCAAAACCATCACTCAGGGCGCTACAAAATTAAGCCAACTCAATCAAAAAACTAAAAAACAAACACAAGTGGACCTAAAAAATGACCAATGTATTACAAGCACTAAAGTTCGCGAATATATTTGCTCATTTGATAAAAAAACACAGACCAACCAATTAAAGTTTATCGACATCACATGTGGTGGTGGCCAATACTGTTCAAAAGGCGCTTGTATCCCTCTCCCCCAACTTATTGAACCTACTACAAACGTCATTGCCCCTCTAACAACTGTCGCTCCGACCATCGCAACACCAACCGTAACTGCTGCACCTTCACCTGCTACATCTGTAGCACCAAAACAAACCCCGGCGGTTTACATTTCAGGAGAAACCCCACTACTTGGCGACACAGCCACATTATACTTGACTAACAACAGTCATATCGGCCGATTCAAAATTACTAATGCAAGCACCTTCCCTGTAACAATTACCAGCTTAAATATCACCGATAGCGGCACTCACTGGGGCACTTCGGCAACATTCAAGTTATACTATTCAGATGAAGGAAGTTCTAATTTCACCGCCTTCACAGCAGAAAGCGGTAATATCACTACCAACTTCACCTCACTTTCAAATGGCGGGTTCACTATCAATGGAGGCACATCTCGCTATATTACAGTAGCCATCGACAATGCTGGTGATTTGATCTCAGGTGATTTCTTCAACCTATCCATCGCTCGATTAAATGATGTGCAATACAGCCTTCGCGAAATTGACTGGGGTTACGACGCTAACGGAAACAGCACTCTAAACGATACTATTTCCGGACTGTTCGTAGATGGTCGTCCAACACTTGGCACACTCATTAAACAATAAGTCACTTCAAAAACCACCTGCTCAGGTGGTTTTTTTATTATAAAAGACATTTGTATGATATACTACAGCTGTAACAATTACTTTTTTTAATACTATGAAAAAAACAACAACGGGCCGGAGGACCCCGAGTGCAAAATCCTCTACCAACCAAACACCACCTGCTCCACAGGTGTATCATATTCCACACGAACATTTCATCGTTGCGTTATCATTTCTTGTCATTTCCTTAACAGGAATTATTTTAACACAGGGTTCTGCTGATGCAGCAAAACTACCAGTAAAAGCAAAGGTTACCTACACTACCAATTGTTCTGACCCAGACGGTTTGGATGTAACTTCAAAAGGTACAGTCGCACAAACAAAAATTGATAATTCAGCAAAACGGGTAAAATCAGTTACTAAAAAAACCGATGTTTGCATCAGTAAAAAAGTGGTCCGTGAATACTTTTGCGGTAAAAATAATGTCATTAATTCAAAAATCGTATCGTGCCCAACAAACAGTGAATGTAAACAAGGTGCTTGTGTAAATACAAGCACCACTCCAACAGAGGTTGCTGTCACTGCTCCCCCAACTACATGGTGCAACACTTCAGAAGTAACTTGCCAAGACTCAACAGGAGCAAATCTTACAGCCACTTGTAATGGAGATAAGAGACAATACTTTGAATGTCAGGGCAGAGATTCTGCCTATATAGAACGTGGTATTACAGCAGGCTTAAAAGATCCATATGGCAACGCAATTTACGAAAGCACAGGTCATTGCGCCCTAGTGGAAAAAGATTGTGGTATTAACAATCACACATGCCGCATTAACGGAACCGAAAAATACCCTAGCTGCGCTTTCCGAGATTTTGTACCAAACAACAAATTTGATACAGCAACAAGCTCAGCATTCTCATTGTCTTCAGGAAAAACAGAGGCGCTGTACAGTGGAACTGATGGCTCGTGGTGCAAACAAACAGTTGATGCCACTGGTCTTTCACAATGTCAAGATTCAGATAGCAACATTATAACAACTGGATGTAACAACGGCGGTTCAACTATGATGAAAGCGAACTGTGGCGTAAACCATTACAGTGGTAATAATAAAGGTAGTCATGCTCGATGTTTTCCATGGATTACCACCTGTAGTAGCAATCAAAAATGTGATGTACTTGTAAGTAGTGGCCAAGCTATTTGCCACTCAAATGATACCGGAGCAAAACTTACCCCTGATTACAACAACAAATTTACGTCATGCACAGAAACTGATGGCGGGGATACCAAAACTGTTCAAGGTACAATTACTATAAAAGACAGCACTGATAAAACTACAATGATGCACGCAGATAAATGCTACAGCCGAATAGTAGTAAATGAATATAATTGCGTTGACCGTTCAGTCTCAGAGACCCTTGTTCAATTAAAAGTTACAACTTGTGACTCAGGCACGATTTGCCAAAATGGCGCATGCATTGTATCCTCAACAGCACGAACTCCTTAATCAACGCTGTAAAAAAATTTATTTAAGTAAAACCCACCTCTCCAAGGTGGGTTTTTATTGAGTAGACGCCAGACTGGTTTTACCTTATAATAGGCCTACCTTATCTACCCGTTATGATCTCTGAAGAAATCCCATTTGCCGAACGCCTGGTCGAACCAGACGTCCAAACTGAAGAAATTGTGCTTGATACCGCGCTCCGCCCGCAATCGCTTGGCGATTTTGTTGGTCAAGAACCGATTAAACAAAACCTAAATATTGCTATTCAGGCTGCCAAAAAACGTAACGAGCCTTTGGAGCATATTTTGCTGTATGGCAACCCTGGTTTAGGTAAAACCACTCTTGCCACTATCATCGCACGTGAAATGGGCGCGCCAATCAAAGTTACTTCTGGTCCAGCACTTGAAAAGGTCGGCGATCTAGCTGCAATTCTTTCAAATCTTCAACCAGGAGAAATATTATTCATCGATGAAATCCATCGCATGAACAAAACCATTGAGGAAATCCTCTATCCTGCCCTTGAAGACTATTCACTCGACATTATTCTTGGCAAAGGGCCAGCTGCACGTACAATTCGCATGCCGCTCAACCGTTTTACCATGATCGGCGCTACAACAAAGCTGAGCATGATCTCAAACCCGCTCCGCGATCGCTTTGGCCACACTTTCCATCTCAACTTCTACGAACAAAATGACATTGAACGCATTTTGCGACGCAACGCCACACTCTTAAATGTCATGATGGACGAAGAATCAACTCCGCTAATCGCTTCACGTGCTCGCCGCACACCACGTATTGCCAATCGCCTACTCAAACGCATTCGCGACATGGCCGAAGTTGATAACAACGGACAGATTGATAGAGCTACCACCAAAAAAACATTTAGTATGCTTGGTCTCGACGAGCTTGGCTTAGACGAAATTGATCGCCGCCTCTTATCTCACTTAATAGAAAAGTTTAATGGTGGTCCAGTCGGGTTAAACACCATTGCTGCTGCAATTGCTGAAGAAATGGATACGATTGAAGATATTTACGAACCATTCCTCCTCCAAATGGGCTTTCTCGAACGCACACCACGCGGACGCAAAGCGACGCCGGCTGCATACACTCATCTAGGCTTTGATGTACCACAAACATAAATAAAAATAACCGACTTAGTAGTCGGTTATTTTTTTATTTGTAATTATTGCACTACCACAGGTAACATTTTTTCAGTTATTTTTCCCTGGTTATCAGTTGTAACCGCTCGAAGTTCGTAACTACCAACACCAGGATTATTCTTCCACGTAAAATTAAGCTTACCTGCCAACAGCACTTCACTTTGAGTGAACGTGTAGATCAATTTTTCAGTTCCATTGCTCTGCAAATAAATTTTCACATCCTTGATAGCATTCCAACGGAAAGGCGCCAAGAAAAATGTTCGCGGATAATCATCTTGTTGAACGGCTAATTGCTGTCCGTCCGTCCAAGTAACGAATGGCGCATCATATTCTGCTTCCATACTAAACTGCACTTCTTTAACACCAATATTACCAACATCATCCTGCGCAATAACTTTCAAAAGATGCGGACCGGGTGTAAGTGTTTGAGCGCGATATGAGGCCGAAAATGGAAATTGGGTTACGGTGGCAACGGTTGTTCCATCAATAGCGTAGATTACAGTGGTAACACCTCGTGGCGCAGATGCGTTAACTGAAAAATACATATCACGAGAGCGAACTTGCTCACCAGAAACTGGCGACAATACCTCTATAGTTGGAATCAATTCCGGCGAACCAACCGTATCATACTCAGTTGGAGGTTCAGCAAATGTCATAACTGTTCCAGAAGCATTCTGTCGAACTACCCAATCCTGCAAAGCGTTTTCCCATGTTTGATATTGTGCATCTTCACCAGGATTAATTGGAACTGGGCCACGCGGATCATCTTTATGTACGTAATGTAAAATATCATGTTCCGGCAAATAACTTCGTTCAACAATAATATTCTCAGGTGTAGAAGAATTGGCAATGCGACCAGTCAAACTATTAATCTTTAATTTGATACCCCCAACACTACCCGTTAAAACAGGCTTAGTAGCATCATTAACTGGTGGTGTAGGAAACTGCTCCACAGGCACATCTTTAAGCGCTGCACGCATAAACTGATTCCAGATAACACCCGCAAGCAAGTTGCCGCCACCCTTCATAGATTTTGGAATCGTATTACCCACCCAAACACCGGTTGCTAATGAAGGTACATACCCCATAGTCCACGCATCTTTCGAATCATTGGTTGTACCAGTTTTAGCAGCCACAGGGCGACCAGGCAATGTTATATTACTATTCAAACCAAACACTAAAGCGCGAGCAGGATCATCACTAAGCACATCTGAAATAAGCGCCGCCATTTCCGGCTTCACCGCCTCAATACCTTCATTTGGTTGCCACTCAGACAACACAGAACCGTCAGCGTTAGTTACCTTAAGAATGGTAACCGGCTCGTGGTACACACCGTTATCAGCCAAAGTCGCGTAGGCGTTAGTGTGTTCAAGCAAACTCACTTCACCACCACCAAGCACCAGTGACAAACCTTCATTACCACTGAAAGTGGTATAACCAAAACGTTTTGCAAAATCAAACGTATTCTTTTCGCCAACTAAGTACATTGCTTTTACTGCCGGAATATTTAACGAATTTTGCAGGGAACTGCGCATAGTTAACAAACCATGCTCTTTGTTATCATAATTTTTTGGTGAATATGTTTCACCATCACGCGTATCAAAATCAGTTTTTACATCATACAATACGGTTTCCGGTGTATACCCTTTTTCAAATGCCGCCAAATATACAAACGGCTTAAATGATGAACCAGGTTGACGTTTAGCCAAAATAGCCACATTAAACTGTCCATCGATTTCTTCATTGGCAAAATCACGAGAACCAACCAAAGTCAAAACCTGCGCCGTCTTTGGATCAATAGCCACGAGTGAAGCATTATTTGCATTCGCCGACTTAGCAAACTTTTCACCTTGTTGTTTTACAATTTGCTCAGCCAAAACCTGCTTATCATAATCAAGGGTAGTAATAACCTTCAAACCACCTGTGTCAACCACTTTTTCGCCAAACTGGTCAGCAAGCTGCTGTTTAATATGCAACACAAAATGTGGAGCCGCGAAGATACCAGTGTTGCGGTGCATACGAAGAGCCTCACCTTGCGCCTGCTTCATTTCTTCCTCAGTAATATAACCTTGATTATGCATCAATGTGAGCACCGTATCACGGCGACCCCGTAAAGATTCGAGATTGTTCAAATAACGACTAGGTGCCTGGTTCATCGCTGCCATCGCTGCCGATTCAGACAGTGTTAAATCCTTAGCGCTCTTTTGAAAATAACTTTGTGCCGCAGATTCAACACCGTAATTAGTTGAACCAAGCGGAATTTGGTTCAAATACATCGCTAAAATTTCTTCTTTAGAATACTTTCTTTCTAAACGCAAGGCGAGAATAGCTTCTTTAATTTTTCTAAAATAACCCGCAAACCCTCGACGTTCGTCACCAACAATTGCATTCTTAATAAACTGCTGGGTCAATGTAGACGCACCACCTGAACCAACTTTGCGACCAATAACGTTATTAAATGTGGCACGCAGAATACTCGTTACCCGAATACCGTTATGCTCATAAAAATATTTATCTTCAATAGCAATAAACGCTTTTGGAAGATAGGGAGAAATTTCAGTTAGCGGAACAGTGGTACGTTTTTGGTCTTGATACACTTCGTAGAGCAGATGAGTACCGGTGCGATCATAGATTTTAGTACTTTGCGCAGCTGAAAGCGCGTTAACACTATTAGGGTCAGGTAGATCACGACTAATAACTGCCACCATAATGGTGCCAGCGATGAGTCCGACTCCTCCGACGATCAATGCGGTCTTACCAAGTGTCTTAAACCACCAGGCACGAGAACGCTTTGATAAGCGATCAGAAATCTGTTGTTGGATGACGCCATACACACGGCTTTTTCGGGATGGTAAAGGCATAGAGGTATTAAAGGAAATTAGTCTCATTATAGCCTCAAAAAGGCGCTTAGGCAAGCCATAGTATTTACGTTGACATTAAGTGCCTTCAATGGTAAACTATTCGAACTTAAAACGTCTTATACAGTAACGAGCCATTACTTTGAGCGTTAACGCCTCTGGGCGGGAGCAAACTGCACATTGTTCCACCAAAGGCCTAAGCACTCTAATGTAATGTATGCAAAATTTTTACAATAAAATCGATACGATGTTCAACGGTTTGGCTATGATGGCGCTTTTAACGCACCTTCTTACACCAAATCTTGCACATGCAGCACAAATTGAAGTAGTAACACCAACCAACCTGGCAGAAATCAAAACAGTGCTTCATGAAACCCCTGAAATGCACTTGATGTTTCCAGATCTACCACCAAAACCAATTAAAAAACCAAATTTCACTACTAAGGTACGCCTCAGTGCTTACACCAGCACTCCGGATCAAACCGATAGCACACCGTTTATTGCCGCTTCTGGCAAACGCGTCCATGACGGCATGGTGGCAGCCAATTGGTTACCCTTTGGCACGATTGTGAAAATCCCAAGTCTCTTTGGCGATAAAGAATTCGTGGTCGAAGACCGCATGAATGCACGTTATGCAGAAGGACACATGGACATTTGGTTTGATACTACCAAAAGTGAAGCCCGAAAGTTCGGTGTTCGTCATCGCATAGTCGAAGTCTATTACCAAAAATAAAACCTCATAAAAACACTCGCTCAGGCGAGTGTTTTTTTATTGACAAAAGCAACTCATTATAGTTAACTAGCCTCAACTTTCACATTGGAGGAACCCATGGCCGCCGCTCTTTGGACTGATTACGCAAATTTTGATCAGCATGTTCAGGAAGAGCGTGCTGCATGTATGCGGACGATCGACGAACGTCTTCTCGAACTCAAGGTAGCGCTTGGAGGAGCACGCGGGCCAGTCGGAGTACTTATGGCTCAAACAAACTGCGTCTCGATGTGGAAAAAACAAAAGAGACGAGGTTGGAACGACCGTAATAATTTCGTTGACCTGCCAGAAAGCGTCCCCGATCACACGACCGGGATGCGACCTATCGTTAGATACGTTGCAAAAAAACGGGGCCTGGATGTCGAAAAGGCAGACAATCTCGCCTACTACCACGACTTTCAAGAGCTGTTGGCCACCGACGTCAACATCTACAACTACCCCGAAGAACTCCGTGGCGCAATAAAAGCCATGAAGCACGAAATCGAGACGTACGCCAAGCTACACTTGGTAACATTATTAAATGAGATCGACCCTGCCGAAAAGCTCGGAGACCAAGTTGAGGCGTTCATCGACGAGTACGAAGCTCGGGCAACACCCGAGGCGCGACTGGTCAAACTGGCTGACATGCTCGAAGTCGCCATTCAAGCGGTCAGCTACGACCGCGACAGCAAGAACCGAGTCGACGCCGAGTACTTCCTTGAACAAGTAAAACCGTTTCTGGAAGAAGATGAGCTCTTTTTTGAAGCCTGGCAGCATCTGGTACAGCAGCTGAGTAATCAACGCCACGCTCGAGCAGCCTAAAAAACCAACATCATTATAACCGACGACGGACCTGAGAGCTCCGTCGTCAACTATTTTTTATACGAAATTGCAACGCTTCCGCCATATGCTCCTGTCTAATCACATCACTATCCGCTAAATCCGCAATCGTCCGGCTAACTTTAATCAGCCGATTATACGCCCGAGCTGATAACTGATAACGCTCCGTTGCCAACCGTAGCATTTGCATAGTCGCCTCATCGAGCGCGCAAAACTTTTTTAAATCTTGTATTCGCATTTCATTATTAGCAGTTATCGCCGAACCTTTAAATCGTCGTTGCTGCCTTTCACGCGCTCGCACTACTCGTAAACGTACATCCGCTGACGCCTCACCCGCCTCAGTTGCAGTCAGAGCAGTAAACGACAAACGCGGCACCTCAATATGTAAATCAATTCTATCAAGTAGTGGTCCGCTTAACTTTTTTTGATATTTTGTTAATTGTATTGGCGTGCAAACACACGTGTGTTCTGGATCAGATGCAAACCCGCATGGACATGGATTCTGGCTGGCCACCAACATAAACCGTGCCGGAAACGACAATGTTCGTTCTGCACGAGCAACCATCACCATACCGTCTTCAAGTGGCTGCCTCAAACTCTCAATTACAAAACGAGAAAACTCTGGGAGCTCATCAAGAAATAAAACACCGCGGTGCGCTAACGAAATTTCTCCTGGTCGTGGCGTTCGCCCACCTCCAACTAAAGCGACACCTGAAGCTGTGTGATGTGGTGCTCGAAACGGCCGCTCCATCATTAATGTATTAGTAATCAGACCGGCAATTGAGTATAACTTAGTAACTTCAAGCACTTCACCATCACTTAGCGGTGGTAAAATTGATGGTAATGCGCGTGCCAAAAGCGTTTTTCCAGAACCGGGAGGACCGCTCATCAATATATTATGCGCCCCACTAGCTGCCACCTCAAGCGCCCGCTTCGCAAAAGCCTGCCCCTTAATATATGAAAAATCATACGCTGATATAACCGCATTTAAACTGACCGAGGCCGGCCTAACAAACTGTTCAATAAACGATTTTTCTTCCAAATGATCAATAAGTATCGCTAAATTTTTTACAGGGAAAATATGAAGACCGTCCACCAACGACGCTTCCAAGGCATCACTCTCGGGAATAAACAAACGCTTCAAACCTTGTTCTTTCGCATAAATAGCAAACGACAAAATTCCCCCAACATGTCGAACTCCCCCATCCAACGCCAATTCACCCACCACCAACGCATCATCAAGCTGGAAAGTTTTTCCAATACTTAAAGAAATAATGCCAACAGCCATAGGCAAATCGTAAGCCGATCCTTCTTTTGGCGTATCGGCCGGAGCTAAGTTAACTAATATTCGAAAATTAAACGGATAACTAAACCCGGCATTTTTAATTGCCGAGTAAATCCGATCTTTCGCTTCTTTAATAGAAGTATCAGCCAGTCCAACGATCGCAAAATTAGTTTGCCCCTTGTTAAGATCAACTTCAACAGATACGGGAACACAATCAACACCGGACAAGCCGGCTGAACGCAAAATACAAAACATACCCCTCCTTAATGATGAACAATAGAGCTATTGTTCGTTTTTAAACGAGAAAAATAGAAGAATGAAGCCAAGGACGATTACTATATCCCCTATATTTATTACACTAGTGGTGATCAAGAAAAAATCAACTGTGCTTTTATAAGCCAAACGATCAATAATATTTGAAATAGCACCAGCTACGATTAACTCAAATGCTACCATCTGCAGCTTAGCTCCTGGCTGCGCTGGACGACGATAGAGTCGAACAATTTGCCAGACCATCATAGTCACCAGTGGGATCGTCACCAAGACCACCAGCGGTTGCGGTAAAGGAATACCAAACGCCACACCGGGATTCAAAAACGGATACCAACCAAACCATTTACCAAGGAGAACAGGCTGGTTCCACGCATGGAGCGACTGCCACTTCAGCCACTGGTCAAGAATTAAAAAAACGCTACCACTTACTAACGTCAGCAATAGCGTCTTTTTTGAAGTCATATATTTAAGGAAGGTCTATACTTCCTGGACAATCGTTTTCTTACAAGCTACACAAGCACTGGAAGTCGGTCGAGCCAAAAGGCGTTTTTCCTCAATAACCTTGTTGCAATATCGGCAAATACCGTAATCACCCTTTTCAAGGCGCTTAAGTGAAGAATTTACATCGCGTAGAGATCGTGCCATGTCTTTTTCAATTGACATGTTTGCTTCTAAATCAACAACTTTCTGAGCATTGTCCTCTTCAGAATCACCATAATTGGACATATCAGCATTTTCATCGCTGTTCTTGATTTCAGTTTCAAATTTAACCTTTTCTTTTAATAAGATTTCCTTGATTTTAAGCAAAAAATCTGCAGGAAAAGCACCTTTAACTGAAGTAGATTTAGACATACACACAACAAATTCGAGCCTTAACTTTGCTCTTACATTAAAATAATACCCGAAAATAATCTCGGCGTCAACACTAGATAATTGGCTAAAGAAGGTACCAAGACCCTACTTGGAGAGAAAATCAGGATTTTTGGTCGAGTGCTAGGCAGATACGAGGAGCGGAGTAAACCGTACTCAGATGTACGGCGTCGAGCACCGGAGTATCTAACGACGCAATCGGCCAAAAAGCCGATTTTTGACAAATAAAAAAGGCGTTCAGCCGATAAATAGAGATTTAAGGCGACGCCTTTTAAGAAACTATCTAAGGGCGACGCACACCGTCCGAAGACGGGTTGTATCAAGAACCTTGATAGAAAACGTGTCCAACCACGCGGAGGTATTGACCTCGGTGATTCCGCTCGCTAATGCTAACGAAATCGAAAATTGAGGATACCAGCTTTGTAGATGGAATGCTGCTGTTATTATTCTATGAGAACAACAGTAAACAATCTAATGAAGCCTTTGTGCTTAGTGTGGAGACGTTAGTTGTGAATGATCACCTACATAGTATACCACGCTTTAACCATTTTGTCAAGGCCATTGTATAAACTAGTCTATACAAAAAATTATTGGCTAAGATAAGAATAAAAAAGTAGATGCAGCGCTATGCTACGCGATTAAAAAAACAACTTATCCACAGATGTATAGACTAATGTATACAAAAAATTGCACAAAAATACTATTTATTATGACTTTAACGAAATTTGAAACAAAAAATACTAAACTGAAGAGGTTATTTATAATCTTTTATGAAAAAACCACTCGTTCTTCTCTTTCTTAGTGCTAGTTTGTTAGTTGGAATGCCTGTTGCGGCTAAAGTTGTCATCGGACAAGTCAAAATCAGCGGACTTTCCACTACTGATGAGTACGTAACGCTCTATAACACCTCATCAACACCTGTTAACATCACTGATTGGTCATTGAAAAAGAAAACAGCCGGTGGTACAGAGACCAATTTAGTGACAGCCTTCGCCCACCAGGTCATACAACCCTTTGGCTATCTGCTTATTACGCATAAAAACTATAGCATCACCTCTACTCCACCCGATCTACTCTACTCAAGCGGCGACAGTTTGGCCGCAAACAACTCAGTACTGCTCTACAACCCAGAAAAAAGCCTTATCGACAGTGTCTCGTGGGGTACTGTATCGACTTCTATCGGGATAGCAGCCGAAAATCCAGGCAATCAGACAATGTTAACTCGTCTTCCTAATAATGAAGCAGGAAACGGAGTCGATACTGACGACAGCAGCCAAGATTTTGTAATAATCGATGCTCTACCGTATAACAGCCTAAGTGGAAGCCGGCCAATCTGGACTACGCCTGAACCGCAGGAAGGCATAACCACCTCAACACCTTACATGGTGACAACCAACCCGCTTGAAGCTGTCATTATTAATGAAATTATGCCCGACCCCACCGAGGGACAAGAGTGGGTAGAGCTTTACAACACAACAAACACCCCAGTTAACCTGGCAGGAGCAACACTGTGTGATGGGCGAGCAGGTAATTGTACTATCGCTGAGCTGACCGGAACAATCGACCCTAATAGCTACATGGTTATCTATCTCAAAAGCAACTACCTTAACAATAGCGGTGACAAAGTGATTTTATTTCACCCGAGTAGCACCATATTAGACACTACCAGTTATAATGACATGGAAAGCGGCCAAACAGTGGCACGAAACGACTTGTATGATTGGAGTATTACTACGAACCCAACACCAGGAACGCATAATATCATCACACCACCGCCTTCAAAATCTCCAAACGTTAGTTATGGCGGCGGTTATATTGAAACAAATAGTACTCCTCCTAAAATTACTAAAACAAAAATTGATACACCTGAAGAAACAAAGAAACCAACTATTGTGTTTAAAGTTAGCCTGCCAACATATGGCCAAGTAGGTGTAACCAGCACGTTCGCCATACTCGGCGCAGCTGACCCGCGAGGTGGCAGTGTATTTTCTTCCTGGAATTTTGGGGACGGGACTATACTTGAGGGTAATAGAGTGACACACACATTCGCTTCCTCTAGCATTCACCTACTCACCATTTCTGCCACAAGCACACGAGGCACCACTAGCAGCAAACAAATACCATTTTATGTTCACAACCCTCCATCAGCGGCAGCAGTTAGGATTGAAGAAGTATATACCTATCCTCGAAGTGACGAAGATTCATTTATTGAGCTTTACAATGCGAGTAGCACTGCTGTAGACATAAGTAATTGGCAGCTAACAACCGAGGGCGATAAAAAATTTATCGTACCAAATAGCACTACTATCCCCGCTTACAGTTATAATGTCTTTACCAAACTTGCAACGAGTCTCACGCTCGAACATGCTAATGAAACAATATCAGTCTGGTCAGCGAATGGAATGTTAGCTGACGTCGCAACTATCCCAACCAGCACAAAAGGGAAAAGTTTTGTGAAAGATAATCAAAATTGGATCGCAGCAGAACCATCACCCGGAACACCGGCAATAGTTACTGCGATTTTAGGAGAAAAAATTACAACGAGCAAGAAAATAACTAAACAAAAGACAACTTCTAAAGCAGTGCCTAGTGCGAGAACGCTATCGATCGCACAAGCACGAACGCTCGCAAAAGAAACGCACGTCAGCGTAATCGGGCAAGCAACTGTCTCACCAAATCAGTTAAGTAAACATTACTTTTACATTGCTGATGATACAGGCGGTATACAGGTTTACAGCCAAAAAGAACTGCCCACACTACTTGAAGGAGATATTGTATTTGTACAGGGTACGATGAGCAGCGCCAACGGAATACTGCGCATTACTGTTCCAAAAACAGGCATGATTTCAAAAAATAAAACTGCTCAACCACTCCAACCACAAACAGAACCAATCGACGACCAAGCTGTCGGGCAACTCTTTACGATTACAGGCGAAATAACTGAAGTTGCGACCAACCGACTGTATCTCGACACAGGTGAAAGCGAAATTCGAGTGCGGTTGAGCGCGCAGATAAAAACAACTTTACGCGTCGGTGATAAAGCAGCTATAACGGGCATAGTGGAAACCGGCGCAGAAGGATTTATACTTATCCCGCGAAACCAAAATGATATTGAGCCGCTTACCACTACTCCACCATCTATTCATAAAAAATCGTTCTTCCCGTTTAGTTTATTTGATTAAAATAAAAAAACACCATGGTATGGTGTAATTGGGGGGGGGTGGCGGTCTGACTCTCGAAAGAATCAGACCGCCACCAGTTTTCCTTGCCGCTAGGCGTTGCCGTAACGCGGCTTGCCGACGGCCTGCTTGTCGCTGGCCGCCTTGATCTTGCGCATCTGCGCGAGGATCGCCCGGCTCATGGCGTGGAGCGACGAGAGGTCGCTACCGTACGCCGGAAGCAGGGTGTCGCGAACGAAGTTCGGACCGTCGAGCTTGACGTTCTTGATCTCGAGGAAGCCGGTGAGCCCCTGCATGAGTCCTTCCGTGGTGGTGGACTCGTAGTGCTTGACGAGGCTGTCCTTCTGGATGGCCGACTCGATGCCAGCCATGTTGCTCATGAACATGCCCGAGATGCCGAGCTCGCGATCGACCCCTTTCATGAAGTCGGGGTTGTCCGAAAGCTGCTGCAGCGCGGTCCTCCCGATGACGACCCTCTCCGGTGCCTTTGACGAAACGAGCGATGGCTTCATGTGGTACTCCGGGTACTACGTGGGAAACTGGTGGATAGAAGAATTCCATCCGGGCAGAAGTATAGCGAAAATTAGCCCAAAAGTCAATGCTAGTTATGCACCGCCCTTGTCTACCAGCAGGTAGGCTTGAATCTTTTAAAAAATCATGCTAAGCTAGTCACACGAAAAAAAATTGATACCAAAGCGGAGAGATGGCCGAGCGGTTTAAGGCAACAGTCTTGAAAACTGTCGTACAGCAATGTACCGTGAGTTCGAATCTCACTCTCTCCGCTTTGTTATTTACAAAAATCCATTGGAAAGGTGGCTGAGCTGGTCGAAGGCGCCTGACTCGAAATCAGGTGTGCTCGCAAGAGTACCGTGGGTTCGAACCCCACCCTTTCCGCCTTCGCCCGCCGTAGCTCCACAGAGCGAAGGCGGGCACAATGTTTACTAGCCGAACATTGTGTGCGAATCAATAAAGAGGCTTCGGCGGACAAGTCCGCTTGTGAATGAATAAAACGGCCAAACAAGCCGTTTTTTTATTTTAAGAGAGATGTACACACACCCCTGTGTATAAGTGTGTGCATAACATGTATAACTACCCTTGATGCTACCTACTGCAACTGGTATAACATACAGTACTTATTCAACTATGCCCCGCTCAACGTCGCTCACCGATAAACAAAAAAATATCCTCCAAATCATTAGTGCAGCCATCAAAAAAGATGGCTTTGCACCAACATTGGGAGAATTGGTGAAAATACTTACATTATCAGCACGAACAGTCGTGCAACACTTAGAAGCTCTTGAAAAAAAGGGCTTTATTATACGTCAGAAATATCAAAGTAGAGGCATAGAACTAGTGGGAAACACCCAAACAAGCATTCTTGTCACCCTTCCTGTTGTCAGCGCAGCCGGCTGTGACAATTT
>JBKJTY010000021.1:0-49773 GCA_046590235.1 Candidatus Magasanikiibacteriota bacterium
CCACTACGCGGCACTCATGGTTAAAAAAAATAAAACAGTAGCAGGTACCGTTGGTATTGCTGGACAAACAGCTGTGTTGTTAGAAATTAATGTTGCTGGAACAGTACATGAAGCTCTGAGTATTAATACCTGGTCACCTGAAAAAAAATTAGTAACGCAACCGATGTGGAAGACAGAGGTGGAATTACAAAATACAGGTACTATATCTTTGCCTATCACCGGAAAAATACAAATTACCAATTGGCGCGGGCAGCAAGTAGCTGAAGAGCCGCTACAGCTCGGTAACCGGTTTGTGCCAAATGCAAAACGCGTACTGGCTCCAACCCTTTCCAGTAAACTTTTCTGGCCAGGCCCTTATCGCGCAGATTTGATAGTTACCTATGGCCGGAGCCAAGCGCTCGCTCGCGCCTCACAAACAATCTGGTATGTTCCTTCATGGAGTATTGGTGCTGTATTAGGAATAATTATTGCATTATTACTAGTGCTCAGGTTCGGGCGGACATCTACGCCAACGTATGAATAAAAAATTGCCAATACTTATCATCTATAGCGCATTTTTGGTAGGAACATTCCTGCCATTCTTTGCTGTTCAAGCAACTGATACAACAACAACACTTAATGTCGGGCTTACCATACCAGGTGGTGACGACGATGGCGATAACGATGATGGTGGAGTTAATGAGCAGCCCCCAACTGATAATGCGCCCTCAATAAGTAATGTGATTGCGACACCTGGCACCACAACAGTTACCGTTACTTGGTCTGCCAGCGACGACAAGGGTATCAGCTCTGTGGCTTTTAATTATGGCACAACCCTTTCGTATGGTTCAGCTGGAACAGTTGGAGAAAATTATCAAACTCAAATTAGTAGTTTACAACCGAGCACGCAGTATTATTTTAAAATCAGTGTAACGGATAGTGTTGGGCATATCACCGAACATACAAGCACTTTCACCACCCAGTCCGCTGCCGACACAACCGCTCCTAGCATTAGCGCTATCACCGTGGCTGCCGGTGTCACTACGACTACGATCCAATGGAGCGTAAACGAGCTTGCAACTGGCCAGATCTCGTATGGTCTGACACCGAGTTATGGACTAAGTGCATTATCAGATAATGGAAGCTCGTTAACGCACACAATTTCATTATCAAGCCTGCTTTCAAATACTACATATCATTATCGCCTGACAGCAACCGATGCACTTGGAAATAGTAGTTCAACAATCGATGCTACTTTTCTTACAAGTCAAGATATAACACCGCCAGCAAATCCAGGCAACGTCACCGCAGCCACCACAACAGATTCCATCGTGCTCAGTTGGACTAACCCGCTTGATAGTGATTTTAGCGGTGTAACAATAGTCCGCAAAACAGGCAGTGCACCTACGAACCGGACTGACGGTACAACAGTGTACACCGGTAGTGAACAAGGGTTCACTGATGGTACCGTAAGTGGTAATGTCACTTATTATTATAGTTTATTTTCTTTTGATACTTCCAACAATTACAGCTCAGGAGCTAGTGTGGGCGGTCGCGTCACTGTATTTGTCGTCAATGAAATCTGCGGCAATACAATAGATGATGATAGAAATGGCCAAGCGGATTGTGCTGATAATGTTTGTTCTGCCTATCCAGCCTGCCAACCAAAATTAGAAATTTGTAACAACAGCATCGATGACGACACTAACGGATTAACCGACTGTTCTGACCCGGTTTGTTCTGGTGCAAATTATTGCGCAGTAACAAATGAGGTTTGTAATAATGGATTTGATGATGACAGTAATGGAAAAACCGACTGCGATGACGTTGCTTGCTTTGCTTTCTCTAGTTGTAAAACTATTATACCAAATGATTATCAACCGCCAACCAGCACCATTTCAGATTTCGCTCGCATCACATTGGCTGACGTCCAATTTTTAGGAGCAGGCCGGACAGTAGTTCTTCAGCAATCAAATGGTAAGGTCACTAGCTTGGCAGGCACCACTCTAACCACTGGTATTAAAAAAAGTAAGTTAGCCGGAACGCCATCTAGTGTGGTGCTAGTAGTCGATGGCAGCGATCGCTACCAGATGGCTTTAAACGAAGGTGATCAAACCTATTACACTGATAGTATTTTCCCGCGTGCAGGTTTACACATGAGTGGTATCGAAGTTGATTATGGTAGCGGGATCCGGGATAATGTGAGTTTCACCCTCGAAGGCCTGTCATATGGTACGGTCAAAGCCGGCGATAATCCGCTCGATGGTGCGACCATTGTTCTTCTCTATTCAAACGGAAAAGCAATACCAAACACCACACCTATAATGACCGTGAACGGTTTGTATGGCATTGTTGTGCCAAATGGTTCCTATAGCCTGAAGGTAACAAAACAAGGTTTTTACGATCGAGTCAGTCCAACAATTGTAGTTGCTACCAATGTCATTAATACTGATTTTAGTTTAATCGAACAACCGCCTGATATACTTGAGGTAATTAGCGCGACGTCAACCTTAGCACAAAATGTCGGAAACATTGCTAAAAATATTTCAGCTAAAACAAAAGCTGCAGCAGAGCTAGGTGTGCAAAAATTGAAAGATACAGCAGCGGTTGTTCAAGAGTTTACAGAAAATCCGGTCGTACAAGAGCAGGCCAGCCAAGTGGTTGCGCCAACCGCTGTTACCGTTACTGCTGTAGGTACCATCGCGATTGCTTCGTGGGGCAACCTCATACCGTTCCTACGTTTGTTCTTCTTACAGCCACTCATGTTGCTCGGCCTCCGCCGTCGCAAGGGTTGGGGTCAGGTGTATAACACTCTCAGTAAAATGCCGGTTGATTTAGCAACGCTTCGTTTGCTCAACGCGGACACAGGAAAAGTTATCCAATCTAAAGTTACTGATAAAGAAGGTCGCTACGCCTTTGTGGTTAATCCTGGCAAGTACACCATCCAAGTTGTGAAAAATGGTTTCGCTTTTCCTTCTCTCTTGCTTGGTAACGCTAAAAACGATGGCCGCCGCACCGATATTTATCATGGCGAAATAATTGAAGTAACCGCTAATGACGCAGTCATTACCGCTAATATTCCACTCGATCCAGCTGGTGAATATAAAAGACCAGCCCGCATTTTCTGGCAGCGACTTGGTCGCACTTTGCAGGTTGCTTTGTCCTGGTTTGGTTTGGTTATCACTGTCGTATCATTATATATCTCACCACTTTGGTACGTTTGGGTTTTGTTTGGTGTGCACATCTTATTCTTTGTCGTCTTCCATCGCTTGGCTATTCCGAACAAAATCAAAAGCTGGGGTATTGCCTACGACTCCACTTCCAAAAAACCAATTGGTCGCGTTGTGGCTCGTTTATTCAACTCCGAATTTAATAAAATGGTTGCCACTCAAATTACTGATAGCAGCGGACGTTACTACTTCTTAGCTAGTGATGACAAATATTATGTTACCTACGACCATCCAGAATACGCCCCAGAAAAGACTAACGTCCTTGATTTGGGCGGTAAAGAAGCGGAAAACATTGCTGTCGATATCGGGCTTACCAAGGGTGGAAAGACAGCCTTACCTGCAACTCCAGCACCAGTCACCCCAGCTGCAGTGCCAGCCCAAGTGGTTACTACTTCGTCTGCATCGAGTGGCGCTCTTCCGACAACACATATTGATCTAAACAACCCGCCTGAACCATCAAGTGGAGCCTAGACATTAAGCTATAGAGGTGCTACGGTACCTCTAGCTTATTAACCATTTTTTATGTCTATTATGTTCCTCTATCTAGCGTTCTTGGTCTTTCTCGTTATTGCTTTAGGCCTCCGCATCGTTAACCAGTATCAGCGAGGTGTCGTATTCCGTTTTGGTAAGATCGTTACCACCAAAGAAGCCGGTCTCAATTGGATTATCCCATTCATCGATCAGATGACCAAAGTCGACATGCGCACGGTTACCATGCCTGTGCCAAACCAGAAGACTATCACTAAAGACAATGTCTCGGTCGATGTATCTGCTGTTGCGTATTATAAGGTGGTAGACCCGATCAAGAGTATCGTTGCTATTGAAAATGTCATGTCCGCTATCAACCAAATCGCTCAAACTTCCATTCGTAACATTGTTGGTAAGTTCCAACTGGACGAAATCCTCAGTGAACGAGAAGCGATCAACAAAGAACTTGCCCACGTACTCGACACACAAACTGAAAATTGGGGAGTGGTAGTACCAATTGTTGAAATCAAAGATATTGAGCTCCCAGAAGGTATGCAGCGCGCCATGGCGAAACAGGCTGAGGCGGAACGTGAGAAGCGTGCCAAGATTATCGCCGCAGAAGGTGAATTCCTGGCCTCACAAAAGTTGGCAGACACTGCTGACATCATGGCTGCCCATCCAATCGCGCTTCAGTTACGTAATTTACAGACTATGGCAGAAATCGCCGTGGAGAAGAACTCAACCATCATTTTCCCAGCGCAGTTTATGGGAACCATTTCAGACATTAAACGATTTATTGCGGACGAAGGTATTAAGTAAGAAGAAAATAATAAAAAATCCGGGCAATACTACTCGGATTTTTTATTTTGGCTAAGATAAGCCAAAAAAGACCTTGACAAAACACGAAAAGTATGCTATACTATATACATAAGATCTTAGTTACCGCGGTTAACAACCAACAATATTCAAAGGAAGTGTGAAGCGACTCTTGAGTGAGCCAATGTCTTCACGATAGTTCTTTCGTCGGGTAATTAATCAATCTTATTATTTTTTTTGCCAAATTTATTTTAAACATATGAATACTGAATTCAAAACACATCCATTACTTAAAGAAGTTAGTGAAGAAGTAGCTGCCGTTACTCTTGGTCTCTTTGTCCTTGTACTCTGGGGCGGTATGTTCCCAATGACTGTCTTTGCGGCGATCTCTTAAATCATCATAAGCTGGGCTGTCCGCCCAGTTTTTAATTCCTATCATATGCATACTAGCGAAGGAGCTCGTGAATCACGTTGGTTACCGAGTGTTTTTACCAAAACAGAACAATTAAATAAAGGATACCGACTTAACGAGCCAACAAATCGTGATCAATACGCTGCGCGCGGTTTATCAGTTCCAGAATGCCGTACTTACGCTATCAACAATGATATTGTGGCGGCGGTGGATGATGCCGGCAATATTTCGGTGGTCATGAATAAAAGTGGTGATCAGAACCGACTCGACAGTATCCAGGCAGCCATCGAAGAAATCGAACAAATGGGATACAAACAAGCAAGCTTCTATGTCCCGACCTATGAAAAGCCGCCAAGTCAGCAATAAAAGAGAATAAAAAATCACCACAAAATGGTGATTTTTTAGTACGGGGCGATGGGAGGAGTCTTATCTCTACCATCGCCCGGGATCGCGGACGTTCGCGATTGTTAGTTCGTGGTGGGCGGCTTCCAGCCCTGGAGCTCGTCCAGCGACGTGCCGAGGCGAAGATCAAACTTCTTGAGGGTCTTCCGGAGTGCCTCTTCAGTTGCCGGACCAAAACGGCGGCCTCGCTTCTTCTCACCATCCGTCTTCTGGAGGTCGAGGATGGTCTTCTGGATCAGTTCGCCGATGAAGGTGATGCCGAGGCTCTTGCAGACAGCGTGGACACGGTTGTTCGTGTCGCCGAAGTCGATGCTGGTGATCCTCTGGTTGAGCCTTTCCCAGAGGTTGGCCTGGAGCAGCTCAGACGCGAGCTTCCCCGTCTCTTTGTTCTTGACGCCGGACTTCTCGATTACTTCGGCGATGTACTTGCCGAGATCACACTGCTTCTCGAAGGACAGGTTGCCCTCCCAGCTGATTGTCATCGAGCGGCTGCTGGAATCGCCGATGTCGATGGTAAAGCCGTTGTTGGTTGAGACAGAAGCCTGCTGCGTCACACTGAGCTTCATTGGTATCTCCAAAAAATGTACTGCGTCCAACATTGGACGAGGCCTTGTTTCCGTTCCCGGACAAGACAGATTACACTATCAGTTTTAAAGAGAAATGTCAATACTTAAGCGGAAAAGATTGACTTTCTGGCTCTTTCGGATATAATGAAGGCACTTTAATGGGCCATTAGCTCAGCTGGCTAGAGCGTCTGGCTGGCAGTCAGAAGGTCGTGGGTTCAAGTCCCACCTGGTCCACAAACCGGCTCTAAGCCGGCTTTTATAATCCTATGTCATTTTCTATTGGTATCGTCGGTCTTCCGAATGTTGGTAAATCAACCTTGTTTAACGCACTTACTCGCAGTAAGCAAGCTTTGGCTGCGAATTATCCGTTTGCGACTATTGACCCTAATGTCGGTGTGGTTGAGGTGCCGGACGAACGTTTGGCTGCACTCACTAAAACATCCAGTTCGGTTAAAACTATTCCTACTACGATTGAATTTATCGATATCGCTGGTATCGTGAAGGGTGCGTCCGAAGGTGAAGGTCTTGGTAACAAATTTTTGTCTCATATTCGAGAAGTAGACGCCATCGCTCAGGTGGTTCGCGCGTTTAGTGATGATAATATTATTCACGTGCATAATCGCGTTGATCCAAAAGACGATGCGGCGATTATTAATACCGAACTTGCCCTAGCTGACATGCAAACGGTTGAGAAGCGTCTTGAAAATGCGAAACGCATGATGAAGGGTGTTGGTGTAAAAGAATTTGGTCCGCAGGTGGAGCTTTTCCAGCGTGTTAATGATCAGTTGCAAAAAGGTGAACCAGCTCGCGAGCTTACCTTTACTGACGAAGAAATGGTAATCATGCGTGACTTACATTTGCTGACTATGAAGCCGATGTTGTACGTCGTGAATGTTGACGAAGGTGTTGGAAACACACCGCGCATTAGTGAAGCGGCAGCGCAAATTGAAATCTCTGCAAAGATTGAAGCAGAAGTTGCTGATTTATCTCCTGAAGAAGCGACAGCGTTCTTAAAAGAACTCGGTATTACACAAACCGGTTTGGATAAATTGATTGTTGCCGGTTATAAACTTCTAAATCTTGTAACCTATTTCACGTCTGGCCCGGAAGAAACACGTGCCTGGACTGTGCAAACCAATACTACCGCCCCAAATGCGGCTGGTGTTATTCATACCGATTTCATCAAAGGCTTTGTAAAAGCCGATGTAATTAACTGGAAAGACTTCGTTGACTTTGGCGGCTGGAGTAAAATCAAGGAAACTGGTAAACTACGTCTAGAAGGTAAAGACTATATCGTTAAAGATGGCGATACTGTCTACTTCCACATTAATAAGTAAATTATTTTGCATGGGGATGCATCATAACCCCAACTTCATCCATCACCAGCCAGAAAAGCTGGGAACCTCACTATTACGTGAGATTGTTTTTGGTATGGAAGATGGAATGGTCTCGACTATGGGCGCGGTGACCGGTATCGCGGCCGCGAGTCAGAATTATTTTGTGGTTGTGTTATCAGGCTTGGTTATTATTGCGGTTGAATCGGTATCAATGGGTGTGGGTTCGTACTTGTCTACAAAATCTGAAAAGGAAATTGACGAACGCAAGTTGCATGAAGAAAAAATTGAGCTTCGAAAATTTCCAGAAGAAGAACGGGTTGAGCTGGTTGGTATGTATGTAAAAGACGGCTGGCCAAAAAAGTTGGCGGAAGACATGGCGCTCGTTGCATCTAAAAATAAAAAACTCTTTTTACAAGAAATGGCCTACCGGGAATTAAAAGTTTTCCCAGATAAGATGGAAGAGCCTTTGCATAACGGTATTGCCATGGGTATTTCCTATGTACTCGGCGGCAGTATCGCGCTTATTCCGTATTTATTTATCAAACAAGTGCATGTCGCGATTCCGTATTCGGTGTGCATCACGCTTGTCGGCCTGTTTGTTCTCGGCGCATATACTGCCAAGTTTTCAAAACGAAAGTGGTGGAAATCGGGTGCTGAAATGCTAGCCCTCGCAAGTGTGGCGGCTGGATTTGGGTATGTAGCAGGGCAGTTAGCTGAGTACTTTATTAAATAAAATTTAGCTGGATATTTATCTAAAAAATTATGAAAAAACTAGTCATCTTACAGATTGTTGGTTTAATGCTTCTTACCGGAGCAGGTTGTGAAACTCTTCCAGAACAACCGGCCGCAAACCAAACATCAGATACAACAGCAACCGAAGAAACACAAACAACTCCGCAAGGACAACAGGGGAATGTGCCTGCTCAAAATACTAATACACAAAATAGACCTTCTAGTGCGGCATCAACTCCTGTAGACGAGGAAGAAGAAACAAGCGTGATTGTTGAAGAAAGCAATCAAGAAAGAATTCAGTTTTTTGGTTATAACCCAACTCACCCGCGCAATTACGAAGCGCATCAATTGTTTGCTCCAAACAGCACACGAATGTCACTCGCCATTATCCGCGCTTCGCCAGCTGGAACAAAATTCTATGAAAAAAGTGCTTGGATTCCGCTCGATGCAGAAGGTTCTGCAATGGTAAAAGCGGGTGAAGATGCGGCGGCGGCAATGATGGTGGCGCACGAAGCGTTTGAAAATAAAAAAACAAACGCAGGCACTTTGTCAGATAAAGCTTACGCGGCGGTACAAAAATATGTTCAATCAATTGGGACGTTTGAAGCTAAATGGGGTGTGAGTGGCTTGAACTAATCTTAATACAAAAACCGGCCACAGTGGTCGGTTTTTTAATCCCAACCATTGACGAAACAACGAAAATATGGTGGAGTAAGAGTAGTAACCTGATCAGCGTCAGGGTTTCATGAGGCTCACATGGTGTGAGTTTCGACTGGAGGAGTCATGCGTTTTCTGCTTGTCATTTGTCTGGTGCCATCCTTGGTGCTGGCCGAAGAAATTGACAGTGGTACGATTACGGATTGCCGAACATTATCCGGTGTTTTTCAAAGCATCCGGGTAGTGAGCGACAACGAAGGGTGCAAGGTGTACCGGGTCTACGGAGACAAATTGCCCCAAAAGATCGCGCAAAATGCCGACGAACTCATGGTATGCTACGAGATCCATGACGGGATCGTGCACGATCTCGAAGAAGACGGGTTCGCTTGCAAGTGAGCCATCCCAACAACCGGGCCCCGGCGATATCAAAAGATATCGCCGGGCCTGAACTTACAACATAATTAAAAAACCACCCAAACGGGTGGTTTTTATTTATGGTATTATGCTTTGTAGACAAACTTCCAAATCTCGCGTCCGACATGCTGTCCGGCACGTTGATAGAGGACGTATGGTTCTGCAGAACTACTTTTTGGTAAAAGTGGCGAAGCGGTAAAACCAAGTTTAGATACATTTTCTAAAACTAATTGCGAAGTTCGGACAGTACCAAAGCGTGGAAAGCTGTAGACGACTGTTCCGCCTGGTTTAAGGATAGTAGTAAATGATGTAAAAGTTGCAGTATAAAGTTCTGACAGTTCCGCCGCGCTTTTTTGTAGTTGGTCTGGAGTTTCGCGGCCTTTAAGTGGTGGACCCATGTATGGTTCAGAGACAATTGAGCCAACAGAATGCGCGGGAATTACTTTTGGAGCGGTGCGTATATCATGAACAAACAATGTTGATTCAGGTAACTTTGTGTTAAAGTTTTGTTCTAGCCATGCAATATTTTTCTTGCTATCATCAACCGCCTTTTCACTAATGTCGCTACCAAG
The DNA here is from genome assembly GCA_046590235.1 of Candidatus Magasanikiibacteriota bacterium. GTDB lineage: Bacteria > Patescibacteriota > Patescibacteriia > Magasanikbacterales > GWA2-37-8 > 2-02-FULL-45-10. The sequence goes on from JBKJTY010000021.1 coordinate 9,586, forward strand.
AACTGCAGTATAACCCAGTAATAATGCCTCGGAAACAATCGTACCTGAACCACAGGAAGGATCATAGATAGGTTCGTTTTTCTTGGCACTAGCACAATTAATCATCATGATAGCAAGTTTTGGGGGAAGCATACCGCTCACATCATCGCGTCCCGGACGACCAAAATCACGATCACTAAAAGCTTCAAACGGTTGGACAGAAATAGTTTTTGCGAGCGAGTAATTACCGCCTTGGGGAATGATCAAAAATTCACGACCACGATTAATGAGGCCGTTATTAATAACAGAAGCTGATGAAAGCGTGAGTGTGCCGCGATTATCAACGTAGCGAACGGAGCGATTTTCTGCCTTCATAGCTTTTTTAATTCGTAAGCCCATGATTGCTAAGTCGCGAGTAGTAGGAAGAGCGCCTTTACCCTGCAACACACTTAAACCAAAATGAATTTTACCTTCGACAGTAGCAAGTTCGGTTGTAATAGCTGAAACAAGCTTTTCTTCAGATTGTGGTGAACCGATTTCTTCGGCAATTTTAACGATGCCTCCGAGTTGTTTAATGACGAGTGATGGATCAGTCGTAATTTTTGCTTTTGCGATAGATGGAGATATTAATGAAAACTCTGCGGTTGGAAAAACCTGGTGTAGTTCGGCAAGAGATAGAAGAGGTTCGTGACCAAGAACAAACCAGTAGGTGGAAGTAGTTTCAGACATAGCAACTTAACGTTTCGTCGATGACGGCGTGATAACAGGAATAAAAATGTTACGGGAATTTTTGGAAATAGTACTTGTAGTGTTTTTCAGTGCAACTAACTCGGTAGCTTTAGCATAAACTGACTGGTTGATAACGGCCAAGCTTGCGCTGGAATTAAGTGCTACAATAGAATTTGCATCATCAAGCGTTTGGTAAACGCTGTCATAAATAAAGAACGCACTAACAAGAATGCTTCCTGCCATTACACCCATTAAAGCCACGCTAAACAGGCGCCAGCCTAAATAAGGGGTCTTTGAGTTGGGTGTAAATGATTTAGTTAGCTGCATACAGGCTCAGATCAAGATTTAGGTTAACCAAGCTCTTTGATGGATCGGTGCGATCGGTAACTGGGGTAAGCGAAAGGCGGTTAATAGCGATAAAATAAGGAGCTTGTTCGAGATGTGCCAGGTAGGTAAGGGCATTTTGGTATGTCCCGATTAGACTGAGGGTGATAGTAACGCGCTGGTTTGTGACCTGGTCGAGGTTGGAGGAGACAATTTTTTGGGTAACACTAGCACGTAATGCCAAATCTTCCAAGAGGGTGATCAGCTTTAGCTCGTTTCCATTACGGTAGATATACTCATCAAAAGTTGCCACGTCATTTTTAATTTTTTCAATTTGCTTAACTGATTCGTGAGCATTAACGCTGCGGTCGTACTTTTTTTCAAGATAAATTCTAAGATTATTGGTGTCTTCGTCCGCTTGTTTAATATATGAAACAGTAGGGATGATAACGCCGGCAAAAATTAAAATAGCGAACGCTCCGAAGACGCCGATAAAGATGAGTAGCTTTTGATCCTGTTTAAGTCGCATAGGCTTAGTCGTTTGAAATTGGTGGGCGTGCTGGTTTTGCAGCCGGCTTTAACCCTGAAAAACCTTTAAGTGTGCCATGAATTTCGAAACTAATATTTTCTTTTTGAAATAATTGCGATATCGGAGCGGAAGTCGTATCAACCCAAGAAACAGTAGATAAAATATTTTTGAAATCAAGTAATGCTTGGCGCGAGTCCGCAACACCGGCCAGGGTAAAGCTGTTGGTAGTACGATTAATATCAATTGCGCGGAGTGTGATAGTTGCCGGAATTGCTGTGGTTAGCTCGGTTAGTTTAGGTAAAAAAGTAGTATATTCTTGACCGGACGTAACTATATGTTTTGATAAAGAATTAATACGAACTACCTCTTGCTCTACACGGCTTTGCTGGTGATTTACGAGTAGGGTGCTTTGGGCTAAATCAGTTAACGTTTGGCTAAGGACAAGTAATCCGAGCAAGTTAAATATCGCCAAAATGGCGATAGTAAAAACAGTAAACTCGAGCAGTTCTTTAATAAAAATATAACGCACGAGTTTTAAAAATCGTTTTTTCTTTTCAGGCGCCAATAGGTTGAGTTGCAAGTCAGTCATATTATGATTCTTGTTGCAATGGATTTTTAGCTGCGCGCAATGCTAAGCCAAGTGCGGTTGTTAGGGTAAGCCCTTGAGCAGTCTGAGATGCTGTAACGGTGGCTTTAGAAAAGTTTTTCCAAGCATTACCTGGTCGTGCGGAAATTTTTATTTTTTGGGATAAGACAGTTGCTAAGTTTGGAAGATCAGCCAGAGAACCGCTCATGGTAATATGGGTAATTGGATTGCTTTTTGTAAAATGGTCACGATAAAAACAAAACGCTTGTTTAAGCTCAGTTGCTAATTTCTCTAATTGACCATTAACAATGCTAATGTATTTTGGTTGTTGTTTGTTGTACTGCAAGCCTTGCACATTAAGCAGCTTAGCCGCTTCATCATGAGGGATTTTTAGCCCTACAGAAAGGGCGGTGGTTACAATTTCAGTTGAAAATTGGATACTAGCTGTAAATTGAATAGTATTTTTATCGTAAATAATAAGGCTTGAACGAGTTTCGCCAATATCAAATAAAGCACGGGCTTCATTAATGTATTCTTTGTCTTCGGTAATCATAACCCGGGCAATCGCTTGGGCTTCAAGTTCAAGAGCGAGAGGGTTTAGACCGGCAGCTTCGAGTAAATAGGTATAGGAATCAGCTGTAGTTTTTGAGACGGCGGAAAGAAGAAGTTCGGTTGAGTTTTCCCCTGGCGTAATAATTTGCCAATCGAGGTATGCTTCTTCAACAACAAAAGGGAGGTGTTTAGCAGCGTGGTATAAAATATCGTCTGGCAACAAATCTTTTGTCGAGCCGTCAATTTGGATAAGTTTAACAAATGTTTTTGGTTCAGGAAGATTCGCAACTACCCAAGGTGACTTGATTGGTTTGTGTGTGCCATCACTACCTAGCAGATGAAGGATTTTACGACGAACCACTTCAGGTTGCTCAATCTCACCATTAACAATACAGCCTGGCGGAAGTGTGGTTGTGCGAGATGCAGAGATAGAAAATGTCGGAGGTTTCAAAAAAGCAACTTGTTTTTTAAGCTGAACAAGTGTTATCGATAAATCGTTGATGTTGAGACCGAAAGCCCCAGGAAATGGATTGCTTAAAAACATAGTAGTGTGTCATTCCCGCCTTCACGGGAATGACAATTTAAACAGCTTGTGAAAGTGAGTACATCGGCATGATAACGGCTACGGCCATACCGGCAACCGCCAAACCCATGATAATAATCATGACCGGCTCAATGATTGTTGAGAAATTTTTCATCGTTGCGTCAACTTCTTCACCGTAATAATCCGCAAGTTCACCCAACATGTGTTCCATCTGGCCAGACTGTTCACCAACCATGATCATCTGCACTACCATTGGAGTGAAATAGGTTGGATAAACTGAGAGCGCCTCAGAAAGCGGCACACCTTTTTTAAGTACTTCGGAAACCGCCATAATGTTTTCTCGATAACGAACATTGCCCTGTACTTGCGCAGTGATTTTAACCGCATCAATAATTGGAATGGAGCTCTGCAAGAGAGAAGAGAGTGTCATGGTAAAGCGAGCCGTGTTAATTTTCTTGATAACCGCACCAAAAACTGGGATTTTTAACATCATGAAATGAACTTGTCGCTTAATAGGCGGTTTACGTTCCAACCAGATAAGTAAGCTGGTAAGTAGCGCTATGCCGATCAACATGAACACCCCGTAACTCTGGGTAAAGTTAACAATGGCAATAAGAATTTGAGTCGGAAGAGGAAGTTCAGCATTAAAATCATTAAACATGATAAGAATTTTTGGCAAAACGAAAAAGACCATTTCAGCACCGATACCGAGCATAGCTGTCATAACAACAGCTGGGTAAATTAAGGCACCTTGGATTCGCGCTGTTAATTCGTGGCTTTTTTTCATTTGACTATGAACCTGCTCCAGCGCTTGCTGCATGCGACCAGCTGTTTCACCCGCGGCAATCATGCTGACGTAAATTGGCGGAAACACTTTTGGATAATCGGCCAAAACCTCACTTAATTGTCGCCCTTTTTCTACTTGTAATTTAATTTCACCAATAATTTTCTTAAGTCGTCTATTTTCAACCTGTTCAGATAAAATTCTAAGACCGTCAACGATGGATAAACCAGCTTTGACCATGATAGAAAGGTTGTGCACGAATAGCATTTTCTGGACAAACGGAATACGAACCAAATGGTCGTTCAGCCAGACCTCTATTGGACTTAGTTCTTTGGCGACTTTTGCTTTTGGCATATTTACTCCTTAGTAACGCGAACAATTTCACTGATGGTAGTGATACCCATTTTTGCCTTAACCAAGGCATCCTCGAGCATAGTTAACATGCCATTTTTACGAGCTTGCGCGGCAATCTCGTCGGCTGGTGCGCGTTTGTTAACCATAGTAACGATATCCGGTGTAATTTCGAGCACTTCGTAAATACCTTGGCGTCCTTTATAGCCAGTGTCACCACAGCGACGACAGCCCTCACCCTGATAAAAAGTTACCGCATCTAATGCTGCACCTTTTCCTGCGGGGATGTTTTGTTTAAACAAGTTTAATAATTTAGAAGTATCAAAAATGCGAGCAAGATTGTCCACTGCCGCTTTATCAAGTTTGTATTCTTTTTTACAAAATTCACAAATTCTACGAACTAAACGTTGAGCGACAATGATGTTCGCAGTATAGGCAACCAAGAATGGTGGTACACCCATATCTAAAAGGCGAGGTAGGGAAGTGGCCGCATCATTAGTGTGTAGTGTGGAAAGCACTAAGTGGCCGGTCATAGCGGCATTGATAGCGATTTCAGCAGTTTCTTGATCGCGGATTTCACCGACCATGATAATGTTTGGATCTTGGCGAAGTAGGGCGCGTAAACCAGACGCAAAAGTGAAGCCAACCTTTGGGTTGATTTGGCTTTGGTTTACTCCCTGCATGCGATATTCAATCGGATCTTCAACAGTGGAAATATTTACGCCTGGTTGGTTTAAAATACCAAGTACTGAATACAATGTAGTTGTTTTACCAGAACCGGTAGGACCGGTAACCAGGATCATACCGTGCGGTTTTTTGATAGCTTGTTCCACCTTGGCACGAGCGCTTTCCAAAAAGCCTAGCTGATCGAGGGTAAGCGCGCTCGTACCTTCGTGCAAGATACGCATAACGATCTTTTCACCATCATACACGGGCAACATGGAAACACGGAACGCAACACGTTCATCGGCTACCTGGATTTTGAAGCGACCATCCTGAGGAACCATATGTTCATCAAGTTTGGCATTACAAAGAATTTTAATACGAGCAATAACGCCGTTCTGTAAACTCTTCGGCAAAGTCATGATTGGTTTTAAAATACCATCAATACGGTAACGGACAGTCAGTTCTTTTTCAGTTGGTTCTATGTGGATATCTGAAGCACCTTCAAAAACAGCATTTTCCAAAATACTGTTTACCACGTTGATAACATTGACTGCTTCAGCAGCTTTTTTGAGGTCGCTGCCTACTTCGCCACCGCTTTCACCATCTTGGATAACCTTCAGCTGTTCGGTTTCCAGTTCAGCATGATAACGTCGTAGCGCTTCTTTTAAATCAGATGGGGCAGTAATGTAGACTTTTGGCTCTAAACCGGTTTTTCTACGTAAAAATTCAATAGTTTGGATGTCAGACGGATCAGTCATGGCCAAACGGATTTCAGTTTGGCTTTTATCGAAAGCAACCACTTGGTGGGCTCCGGCAAGTGGGCCCGGAACAAGCGCTAGAATATCTTTTTTAATTTCACGACCTTTTAAGGCCATGAAGGGGATATCTAATTCAGCGCCGATTTTAGTATACAGCTCTTTTTCGTCGACAATATTATCGCCGGTTAAAACTTCCTCAAAGGATTTGTGAAGTTTAACTGATTTCTCTTCAATTTTACGGATTTCGCCAATCGAAATACTGAACTCTTTTTTGAGTATTTTCTTAAGATCGGCTGTGTTTGGCATACGGGATGCAAATGATTGCGAGACAAGTACGCAATTGTGGATAGTATAGCACATTCCTGCCATTTCCGCATTAGAATGTCATCCTGAGGAATCGAAGGATCTTCCTTTCATTATCATTCTTCTATTTTCTTACTGTTGCACAGTCCGCCTGTCACTTTTCTTTGTAACCAAAGCAAAGTAACCAAAAGAAAGTTTCGGGGGTGCGCAAAACTCGCCTGCGGGCTCAAACAGTTGCTTCCCCCCGAACCCCTTTAGACCATTGATAATAAGTCTTGACAAAAACCACTTTTGTGCTACAATAAGCGCACTTTCCATGTCCGTGCCAATTTTTGGCCAGGATGTAAAAAGTGGCCATTGATCTCCCTTTGGTCGACGCACTTTATCTTTTATTCATCCTTCATACCTTAAACTTGCTTCCGGGTATCTAACGGCTAAGCAGTTTATCCAGTTCGCGGTGCTTTACGACCACTTCGAAAGGTTTGAAACAATGTAGAATTATGCAAAAATACGAGTTATTGCTGATCTTGCCAGGTACCCTCGACGACAAAGAAGTCGAAGCGCGTTCCCAGGAAATCGTCAGTATGGTCAAAGAACATGCTGAAGATGTAGGAATCGAAAGCATGGGTAAAAATCGTTTGGCGTATCCAATCAAACAGATTCGCTACGGTTATTACTTCGCTATCACTTTCAAAGCTACTTCAAAAGAAGTTAAAGCTTTGGAAAACAAATTGAATCTGTTGCGCGACGTTTTACGTGCGATCATCAGCCACTTCAATATCCAGATCTCTGCACAACAGAAATTAGCTTACACTCAGCCACAAGCTGTTGAAGCTAAAGAAGTTAGTGAAGAAGTAGTACCAGCTCCAAAAGCTGTCGTTACTATGGAAGAAAAAGCAGCAAAGGCTCCAGAAAGCAAAGTTGCTAAGAAAGCTGACAAACAGCTCGACATGGATCAGATCAACAAGAAATTAGATGATCTGATGGCCGGCGATGTTATCTCTGGTGTTTAATAAACCATTTTAATACCTCGTCCTATGGACCTCAATCGTGCGACAATTATCGGACGTTTAACCCGTGACCCTGAATTACGCAGCCTTCCAAGTGGCCGTTCTGTTGCCTCCTTTTCGGTAGCAACAAACCGCATGTGGACTGATGCTAACGGTCAAAAACAAAAACAGGTTGAATATCATAATATCGTTGTGTGGTCCAAACTTGCGGAAACCGCGAGCCAATACTTGAAAAAAGGTTCTCGTCTCTATGTTGAGGGCCGACTCCAGACCCGTGAATGGGCTGGTCAAGATGGCGTCAAGAAAACACGTACTGAAATTATCTCTGATAATTTCATCATGCTTGATGGCAAACCTGGTGAAACAGGCGGTTACACCCCGGCAACGGGTGGTAGCAGTAATGCTTCATACCAAGCTCCAGCCTCCGCTCCACAAGAAGTAATGGAAGAGGAAATTAAAGTGGAAGACATTCCTTTTTAAAATATATGCTTAATAACCCTCCTCCAAAAGATAACAAGAAGAAAGCTTGTATCTACTGCACCAACCCAAAGATGGTCGTAGACTATAAGGATATCGGCACATTGCGTCGTTTCGTTTCTTCTTACATGAAGATCGCTCCACGACGTCGCTCTGGCCTCTGTGCAAAGCACCAGCGCCAAGTTGCGACTGAAATCAAGAAAGCACGCCAGGCATGTCTCATGCCTTTCATCGCGCGCTAATCTCCTAGATTTTTTAAACACGGTATACGTATTTCGTGTACCGTGTTTTCATTTTAGTTACTTGTCATTGCGAGCGAAGCGAAGCAATCCAACTGTTTTGCAGACAAACTACGGGATTGCTTCGTCGCTTCGCTTCTCGCAATGACAGTGTGCAACGCCGCTATTACATTAAACTATGTCTACCTGGCTCGACCTCAAAGAAAATCCACGGCTTAACGATATATATCGCACACGTGGTGCGATTATTCGCGCTATTCGTGAATTTTTTTGGAGTAACGATTTTTTGGAAACTGACACACCGATTGCTGTTCGCTTTCCAGGACAAGAGCCGTATTTACACCCCGTACCAATGACCATTCATGATCCAAACGGGGATGAAGTTGGAATGCACCTTATTACTTCGCCAGAGTTCAGTCTTAAAAAATTATTGGCGGCCGGTTTTGAAAAAATATTTTCCATTACCAAATGTTTCCGCGATTACGAAAGCTTTGGTGGTACGCATAACACCGAGTTTACGATGATTGAGTGGTATCGAGCGCCGGGCATGCTTACTGAAATAATGGATGATACTGAAGCTTTGTTTAAAGCGGTGGCGAAACAACTTGGTAAAATATCCGTCAAACATGAGGAAAGGGAAGTTGTTATTACTGAAGCCTGGGAACGAAAAACCATGAAGCAACTTTGGCAAGAACATCTTGGGGTAAACCTGAACAATTATTTAGAAAGCGAACCATTAAAAGATTTAGTTACTAATAAGGGATTACAGGTTGGCATAGATGACGAGTATGAAGATTTGTTCTTTAAGCTCTTTCTCAATTTCATTGAACCACGATTGGGAATAGAAAAGCCGATCTTCGTCTACGACTATCCAAAACGAATGTCATCGCTCTCCAAAACGTGTGCGCATGACCCACGGTATGCCGAACGGTTTGAGCTTTATATCGGTGGTTTAGAAATCGCGAACGCCTTTGGTGAGCTAACCGATCCAGTCGAACAAAGAGAGCGGCTTGAAGCGGATAAAGAGCTTCGAAACAAGCTGGGCAAAGAGGTTTGGGATGTAGATCCTGAATTTATCAAAGCTTTGGCAGCCCTAAACGCTGAAAACCTCCCCGGGGTGTCGGGTATTGCTTTGGGGGTGGATCGTATGGTAGGATTGTTTACCGGAGCGCATGATATCAATGAAGTTATTTATCAATCAGTTAGTGATCAATTAGCTTAAAACACTTTTTATATGGCAGTTACAACCAGTGATATTCGAAAAGGAGCAGTCATTCGCCACAACGGCAACTTGTACGTTGTGGTAGATTTTCAGCATGTTAACCCAGGCAAAGGCGCTGCTTTTACCCGTACTCGCATGAAGGAACTCAGTACCGGCAAGGTGATTGAAATTACCTACAAATCCGGTGAAGCAATTGATATTGTTAGTGTTGATTTCCGCACTATGCAGTATCTCTACAAGACAGGCGATAACTATGCCTTCATGAATACCTCTACTTTTGAGCAGGTAGAAATGAATGGTGAACTCGTTACTGATGAAGCTAAATATTTAAAAGAAGGTTTGGAAGTTATTCTCGGCCTCTTTGAAGAGCAGCCAGTTTGTATCCAGCTACCAAAGAAAATTCAATATAAAGTTGTCGAAGCACCTCCTGCAGTTCGCGGCGACAGTGCTGGTGGTAATGTTACTAAGGAAATCGTCCTTGATAACGGCCTCCACGTACATGCTCCTATTTTCATTAAAGAAGGCGAAGAAGTCCTCGTTAACACAGAGACAGGCGAATATTCCGCTCGCGCTGGTAAAGAATAAAATTGAGGCAATTAAAAAACTCCCCACTCGGGGAGTTTTTTTATAGCGCGCCAGAATTGGCTTCAACGTCGAAACCTTCAAGTTCAAAGGTTTCTTCTTTTTCAGCCTCTACCTCTTCACGCTTAGGGGTTTTGTATGGCATACGTACAAAGATTGTAAGGAATCAGTGGTGGCACCGACCCTCGTATAGGTACGCTACAGAGATGTTCTGAGGCTGTCAATAGTAGATGCTGGAATAGCAATAAGTCCGCTATAAAGTAGGGCGGCAATTTGTAATAGAAGAATTACTATAATAATAAGAAGAAAAGAAGCTTTACGGCTTTTATGTCTGAAAAAATGAATGGCTAATAGTGCGCCAATTGTGCCACCAAGTAGGGAAAACAAATACAAGGTCCGTTCACGGACGCGCCAAGCCCCACTGGTGGAAGAAATCTTATCTACGCCAAAAATTATTAAGGTAACCAGGTTGATAACCCCAAAGTATATAAGCAGACCAATTTGGAAGGTGGTGAGCATGCTAATTAGCGAGCTGCTTCGGACAAATTCAAAAGTAGTTGGGCGTTAGGCCAAACAAAGCAGTCGCGACACATTGGGCGGTAGCTATAGGTGCCGTCGTCTGGGATTACCGGAGGCATACCATCAGTAAGCGGGGCAGCATCTTTATAAACCTGCGTATAGGTAGCATCAAATTTTTTACAACTTTCACAAGCTGCGCGCTTATAGCGCACTTCACGTGGTCCGAGCTCTAAAAGTCGAGTAATAGATGAGAAAAGTTTCCCACGGTAGTCTGTATCAAGGCCGGAAATAATTACTTTGGTGCCTCGTTTTAGTAGTTCAGCGATAACATCCATATCTTCATCAGAAAACATATGAATTTCATCAATGCCAATGATTGTATGGTCTTTGTAGAGCAAATCACGGAGTGTTTGGATCTTCTGCGCTTCAAGGTTCACCCCATTACGTGATTGAATATGATTATCTCGTACGTTTCGGCTTGACTGGTAGAGGCCAAACGAGGTGTTAGTGTAGCGGAGTGGAGCAAAGTAATTGATGAGTTCGAATGACTTGCCACTTTTCATCGGGCCGAGAATAAGAATGAGTTCCATAAGAAAAATAATTACAATATCTCCTCGAATACGAACCCCATCATACCACAGTGTCTCTCGAATTCCTAGCTCATAAAAATGTGTATAATTTTATCTTCATTTCTAGCAATAAACACTCAAATTTTAGGGTAACAAAAAAAGACCAAAGGTCTTTGTTAAAAAATAAAGGTGGTGTCCTGGGCGGGTTGAGGCGCTCCAAGACACCGGTCGAGCTATTTGCCAAGGCGTTCTCCTAAGAAATCAGGTAGATTTCCTTTATCGGGGTTTGCGTAGTGCGCTCCAGCGGCTTTGAGCAGCTGCTGGTGGTTTGAGTTGGCTGAGTTGGCAATAATGAGCTTTACACCAAGAGCAACTGCCAGCTCAACCGCTGTTATAGTATGCGGAAGGGCTAGGTTAGGCTCTTTCAGGTCGGCATCGACAACAAGTGCGTCGATAGCGCTCTGGTGAACATTGATCAAGTTGAGCGCTGGGGCCAGTTTACGTGCCGTTAGAACACGAATACCAGAATCGGTAAGTACTTCTTGATAGACGTCGCAGATCGATTCGTCGTCCTCGATAATTAGGACTAGTGGTTGGTGATCCGTGCACATGTTGTAATCCTTCGGTTATGTGGTTGGATGTGTTCGTTCGCCATCTCCTTGGTAAGTTATGGTTAAAAAAGAACAAAATAAATAGCTCTATAGTTACTATAGCAGATTAAAACATTAAACAAAAATGTGATTATGTGGATAATAAGTGCATACGTTGTACACCTCCTACTCTCATGCTATAGTACGATTTCTATGAAGAAAAAATTTGCTATTACAATCATGAGGCCAAGCGGGAGTGCTATGGAATTGCCAATGCTGTTATCGAGATTATCAGCTGGTTTTCCGTCCCCAGCTGATGATTATATTGAAGAAAAGATTGATCTCAATAAATTGCTCGTAAAAAATAAACCCGCCACCTATCTCGTCCGGGTGAGTGGGGATTCTATGATCGGGGCAGCGATTTGTGATGGTGATATTCTAATTGTAGACGCATCGCTTCGCCCACGACATAATCAAATCGTAGTCGCCTGCGTTGATGGAGAATTTTTGGTGAAACGTTGGTGTAAAGAAAAAAATGGCACATTCCTAAAATCTGAAAACCCGGTGTATGCGCCGCTTCGCATCAATCCAGAAGATGACTTTAGTATTTTTGGTTTGGTAACGGGAGTTGTCCGTCAAGTAAGGTGATATATGAGCAAAATCTACGCTCTCATGGATTGCAACAATTTTTTTGTCTCGTGCGAACGAGTATTCCAGCCGGCACTTGAAAAAGTTCCGGTGGTTGTGTTATCGAGCAATGACGGGTGTGTTATTTCTCGTTCACAGGAAGCAAAAGATTTAGGTGTGCCTATGGGCATCCCATATTTTAAATGGAAAGATCTATTGGAAAAAGATAAGGTAAAAGTTTTTTCATCAAACTTTGAACTGTACGGGGATATCTCAGATCGTGTTATGCAAATACTTCATCACTTTAGTGATGAAGTTGAAGTGTATTCCATTGATGAAGCCTTTTTACAATTCGAAAAAAACGCGATTACGCTTGAAGAGTTGCAGCGCATGAGAAAAACCGTACGACAATGGACGAGAATACCAATTTCAATCGGGATCGGCCCAACTAAAGTATTAGCAAAACTCGCTAATCATATTGCTAAAAAACAGAAGCAGCATAATGGTGTGTATGAAATAACACCCGACCGGATTGATGAACATTTAGAAAATGTATCGGTAGGCGAGGTTTGGGGAATTGGACGTGCATCTGCGTTTGCGCTACAGAAAGAAGGTATTAAAACCGCCCTACAATTTAAAAATGCACCTGACCACTGGATAAAAAAGAACTTCACTGTTCGAGGGTTGGCGTTGGCTACCGAATTACGTGGGCGGCCATGCTTTAGTTTTGATGATGCACCAACTCCTAAAAAAGGATTGGTTTGCTCCAAATCATTTGGCCAAGCGGTAACAACGTTCGAAGAATTACGGGAAGCAATTGTAACGTACGCATCTCGAGCGGCAGAAAAATTACGAAATGAGAAAGAACGGGCTTCGTATATCTACATCTTCATTAGAAGTAGTCGGTTTAAGGAAGAGGGGAAATTTGCAAAAAGCCACGGCATAGAATTAGCAGAGGCAACATCATTTACACCAACATTAGTAAAACAAGCAGTCGAATTATTAAAACAAGCTTACCAGCCAGGTGTCCGTTATACTAAAGCTGGTGTTGGTTTATCACACTTGTCTCCGGAAGGAACGGTGCAGCCAACTTTATTTAGTCCGGCACGGCAAACAACGAAAGAAAAAGAATTAATGATCATGCTCGACAAGCTCAATCAGCGACACGGCCAAGACACAATCATGTTAGCGGGTTCTGGAATCAAGAAAAAATGGTTATCCAAAAGGCAGTTCCTTTCGCCGTCTTTTACCACATCCCTTGAGGATTTACCGAAAGCTTCATAGTTTTAAGAATCCTTACTAACGTACGTGCATTTTTTTCATAAACGAGCCATCTTATCAAGAGCGATTTTCAAGTCTGCCTTAAATTTAAATAAGTCTTGCCATAGGTCACCCATCTTTTCAAGACGTTTAAATATGGTTTGTATGGTAAATTTGCTTGGACTAAGTCCTAATTTTACTTCTTTCCACAGAAGAGGTGTGGATACAGTCGCATCGGGCACCGGACGTAAGCAGTAGGGGGCAGCCATGGTTTGCCCACGACGGTTTTGTAGGAAATCTAAGTACACTTTATCCAGGCGTTTCGCGGGGCTTCGTTCAAGACTGGTAGTATCGGGAAGCTCTTTGTGTACAAAACGCATCAAAAGCTCTGCAAAACTTTTTACTTGTTCGTGCGTATAACGCTGCTCAATAGGTATATAAATATGTAAGCCTGTTTTGCCTGAGGTTTTACAGAAAGACGGAACTTTAATAGCGTCGAGGAGTTGCTTACTTACTAATGCGGCCTTAACTACTTCATCAAAAGAAATGTCACCAGGATCAAGATCGATAACTAAATAATCCGGGTAATCAAGTAATGGAACGCGCGCATTCCAAACATTAATTTCTATACAGCCAAGGTTAACCAGATAAAGAAGGCTTGGTAAGTCGTTGCAGATACTATAATTAATAACTCGTTCTTCGCTGTCTGATTCAACTGGTACGCGAGGGATCCAGCTCGGCATATCGTCAGTAGTATTTTTTTGAAAAAAACTTTCTTCGTGAATTCCGTGGGGGTGACGATGAAGAGATTGTGGGCGATCTTTTAAATAGGGAAGTATATATGGTGCGATCAACCGATAATAATCAAGCAAGTCTTGTTTGGTATAACTGTGCTCCGGCCAGAGCACCTTACTCATATTAGTAATGGTTAAGCGTCGTTTATTTACGTTAATATTTTTTTTCTCATCTAGAGTAGTTTTAAAAACTGTTTCCGGCTGTTCCGCTTTTTCATGGCGAACGGTTTTGGGCGGGCGATCATCGCGTAGTCCTAAAAAGATTGGTTGACGCATACTTCCATCATTGGTCCACTCAGAAAATTGTACATCGCAAACGTAGTGCGGTTCTACCCAGTGAACAGGCGCATTCGGGATAGGTTTGCTTTTAAAGGGGGAGGATGTTTGCTCAAATGGTTCGAGCATCTTCCGCAGTGACTTAAGTTCGGCGTCATCAATGCCGCCACCCGTATGCCCGATATAGATAAAGTCATTCCCTTCGTATACTCCTAAAAGAAGTGCTCCTAGTGCTTTTCGACTTCCGCGCGGTTCGGTAAAACCACCAATAACAGCTTCTTGCCGACGAAGATGTTTTATCTTCAGCCAATCTTTAGAACGCACGCCGGGTTGGTAGGGACTATTCTGTTTTTTAGCAATAACACCTTCAGCCCCTTCGAGAATGGCGGCATCAAAAAAGGCAATTCCTTGTTCCCGTATATAGTCACTGATTTGAACGTGTTCTAATTTTGGAAGTGTGGCCGATAAAAGCTTCCTTCGTTCAAGCAGGGGCAGTTTAGTAAGATCTCGGCCATCCAAAGCCAGCAAATCAAAAATAAAATAGCGTAATGACCCTATAGGTTTTTCATTATAATGTTGTAGCAACTGAAAGCGCGATCGTCCTGCTGCATCGAGGACAACAATCTCCCCATCAATAATGATAGATTGTTTTATTTTACTCAAATCCACCACAATGTTCGGATACGAATCGACAAAGGATGTCTGCTTACGAGAGTAGAGCGCGATTCCGTCCGAAGTGACTTCAGCTATAGCTCGGTACCCATCCAACTTTAGTTCAAATAACCACTCAGGATGATCAAATGGTTTATTAATCGCTGTGGCGAGCATCGGGGACATACCTTCCCCTTTGAAAGTCTTCGGCTTTGATTCCCGTATAGGATCATCTGAAGTAAGATCGTTTAAATGGCGACCGCTACGAACAGAAGTATCAAAGCGGGAAACTGGTTTAGCAGATGCATAATCATCAGATTGTTTAATGAGTAGCCAGCTATTTTTCTCATCAATCTTAACTAAAGAAAAGAGCCCTTTAAGGCGTGTCCCAGATAAAACAAAAGAAAGATGGCCCTTTGCTAAACCTTTTCGCATATGTTTAGCGCTCAGGGCTGGATCACTTGTTTCGGGTGAAGAGTACGCCCCTTCATCCCAGATAATAACTTCACCAGCTCCGTAATTCCCCTTGGGAATAATCCCTTCAAAATTGCGGTATTCCAAAGGATGGTCCTCAACCATCATCGCGAGACGTTTATCTTCGGGGTTCATGGACGGTCCTTTGGGGGTTGCCCAGCTTTTCAAAACACCATCCAGTTCAAGACGAAAATCAAAGTGAAGATGGGAGGCGCGGTGCTTTTGTACTACAAAATGCAAAACCGGAGAGGTTTTTTTAGTTGTACCGACTGGTTCAGGGGTACGTCTAAAATTTCGTTTAGTACGATAATCCTTGAGAGGCATACTTAACGAGTTTTATGATGTTTCTTTGATGATTTTGTCTTCTTGCCTTGTTCAGCTTCCAAGCTGCGGCGCAAGGTGGCCATAAGATCTCTAACGTGAATCGGTTCTGGTGCAGTGCCATGTGCTTTTGGTGTGCGACCTTTGGCTTTGGCTTCAATTATTTTTTTCAGCTGGTCCGTGTACGTATCGCTGTAATTGTCAGGTTTAAAGGAAGTGGAAAGTTGATCGATAAGCTGAAGAGCCAGATCAATTTCTTTTTTTTGAGATGCTGATTTAGCGGCTGTCTGCAATCCTTCCGGCTTACGTATCTCTTCTGCAAAATGCATTTGTTCCAGAACGATCAAATCACCATGTGGTCGAATAATGCCTAAGTGTTCTTTGCTACGTAAAACGTACTTTGCTACACCAACTTTTTTAGATTTTTTTAAAGCATCGAGCAGTAAGGTGTAGGGCTTTTGTGTTTTTCTATCCGGCTCGAGGTAGTAGGGCTTTTCAAAAAAAATAGGATCAATTTCTTTTTCATCAGTAAACTGAATAATTTCAATCGTGCTATTTTCTGTTACATTAGCCTTCTTAAAATCTTCATCAGTCATCACTACATAATCTCCATCGTGATATTCATAACCCTTCACAATATCTTCATAAGCCACTTCACTACCTTCGGCGCGACAAACTTTGGCAAAACGGATAGGCGAAAGATCCTTCTTATGCAATAAGTGGAAAGATAATTCTTTTGGTTGTAGGGCGCTGTATAGTCGTATAGGTATAGTCACCAACCCAAAACTCAGCGTTCCGGACCAGATTGCTCGCATATGCTTTGAAAAATAAATGCAGCCTCGCGGCTGCATTAGTATGTTATGGTTCTAGCTGTTCTTCCTGGTTTGAGTCTGTCTTCTCTCTACGTTTCTGTTCTTCCTGTTCCTGATTCTGGTTTTGCTTTTTTTCATCTGCAAACATAGGATTAGTACTTATGGCGTATGCAACTACGCTCACAGTATCAGACGTATGAGTTACCAAGGTATTGCAATGGTTGTTTCTAGGCTAAGTAAAACATTTAAGTATGAATATCTTTTGAAGTATCTGTTTGTAAACTGCAGTAAAAGGCTGCTAAGAAAGTGGTGAGCGGAACAGCAATTACTAAAACCGAACTACCAACTAATGTGCGGACAATTTCTTCACCGATAAAATTACCGTTAAGTGTTACCCAGAGAGGCAGTGATTTTTGTGTAGTGTAAAGCAGAAGTAAAGGGAAAGAAGCGCCAGCGTAGGCTAAAACAAGCGTGTTAATTAGCGAAGCGATATGTTCGCGCCCAATGGAGATACCACGACGATAAAGCTCTTTGTAGTTGAGTGATGGATTGGCATGGTGAATTTCCTCGATTGCGGCTGATTGGCTCGTAGTAACATCATCAAGAACACCGAGCACACCTATAATAATACCGGCCAGTAAAAGACCCTGGAGATTAATAGAGGTGCTTCCGAACTGGAGAAAGAAGGCTTCTTCCGTGCCGTTGCCGGCTAATTTTGCAAAATGTACAAAAGCCCAATCGATACCAACCGCTAAGCATAAAGCGCCTATTGTGCTGACCAAAGCGATGGTGGTTCGACGATTAAAACCGTGTGAAAGATAGAGTGATACAAAAAGAATCGCAAAAGAACCGATGATCGCGTACAGGAACGGATCTCCACCTCTGACGATATTTGGAATAACAAAGTAAAAAATAATAAGAATACTAAACAGCAAACCTATAATGGAAGTAAGTCCGCGTTTTCGGCCAAAATACAAGGCTAGCACAAAAAATATCGCAACTAATATGAGAATATTATTAATGCGGTATTTATCAACAATATAATAGTAATCCTGTTTAGCTCCCATACCAGTGTCGGTAGGTTTCACAACAACCACTGTTTCGCCCACTGATACTTTTTGAAAAGATTGAATAGCAAAAGAACCACCATGATCAATTATGATACGCTTACCAACTTCATTTCCATTCTTAATTTCTAATTCTAGCTTTTGATGGTCCTGCATGACGCCATCAACATTTTTTTGCCCTTCTTCCAAAATAGAAATCACTTTTGCTTTATAAAACGTGTCTAGTGTTTCCGTATAGGCAGGTGTTTCATCGCTAGATTCAGCTGTTTGGGCAAAAGCTAACGAAGGCGTAGCGAGTGAGAGTGCCAAGCTTAAGATGATGAAAATTTTTTTAAACATAAGTGATATAAAAAGTAGTGTAATTGTAGAGGATTATCATAGTTATGTCTACTTATGTTTTGCCACCAAGTGTCAGCTTGCCGCTTGACATAAGGGTTGTAAGGCAGTAGTATAGTATAAATGCAACACAGTTGCACTATGTTATTACTATGGATCTCAATCAGCACATCAAACAACTTACAAACAGTGGTGAGCGTTTAACCGCTGTCAGGCATGCTCTTATTGAAATTTTATCGCATAGCCACAAACCATTGGCTGTTCAGGAGTTGCTTAAAGCTCTTGATAAAAAGAGGCTTTCCGCTAATAAAACCACTGTTTATCGACAATTAGCGGCTATGATGCGTTCTAACGTTATCGAAGAAGTTCGTTTAACTGACCGAAGTGTTCGCTACGAGCTGGCAGAAAACAAACACCACCATCACCTCGTTTGTCTAAAATGCCACAAGATAGAAGATGTAAGTTTTGATGAAGACTTTGGACGCCAAGAAAAAATTATCAAGAAAAAAACAGGTTTCACTATTACACAGCATTCATTAGAATTCTTCGGACTTTGCGCCGAATGTCAAAAGAAATATGCAAAAAAATAACAAACATATTAGTTTAATCATAATCGGAGTCTTATTGTTATCTGGCTGTGCCCATAACAACGCTGCTTCTGATGGAAAATTACGGGTGGTCACATCATTTTACCCGCTCTATTACTTTGCTTCAGAAATAGCTGGAGATAAAGGTGTGGTAAGAAATATTACCCCTGCTGGAGCTGAGCCGCATGATTATGAACCGACCGGTCAAGATGTCGCGGCTATTGAAGATAGCCAATTGTTAATCTTAAATGGTGCCAAGTTGGAATCATGGGCCGCAGATATACATGAGCGTGTAGGTACTAAAACGGAGATCGTTACTGTGGGAGACGCCTTGGCTACGAGAAAAATTGAAGAAGATGGAGAAGTGGTTACAGATCCGCACATCTGGCTTGATCCAGCACTCGCTAAGCAAGAAGTCGCCACAATTTTAGAAGGATTTTTACGTGTTGATCCGGCCAACCAAGAATATTATAAAAATAACGCAACAAAGTTATTAAATGAGCTTGATGCTCTAGATTCCAGCTATAACGCTGGGTTAGAACACTGCAAAACAAGAGATTTAGTCACTTCGCATGCCGCTTTTGGCTACTTAACAGGTAAATATAAGCTTAACCAGATTTCAATTTCAGGCTTATCGCCCGATGAAGAACCGTCAGCAAAAAGATTGGCAGAAATTGCTGAGTATGCCCGAAAGAATAACGTAGGTTACATTTTTTTTGAAAGCCTCGTAAGTCCGAAATTAGCTGAAACAATCGCAGAAGAAGTTGGTGCTAAAACAATAGTGCTTAACCCACTTGAAGGTTTGAGTGGTGAAGAAATTAATGTTGGAAAAAATTATCTAACCGTTATGCAAGATAATCTTGCTAATTTACGAACTGCACTCGCATGCAAGTAGATCATACGCACAATATAATTGAAGTTAACGATGTCTCTTTCGGTTACACCGACGAGCTTGTGCTTAAGGATGTCCAACTAAATATTCATAAGGGAGACTATGTTGGCGTCATAGGACCAAATGGTGGGGGAAAGACAACCTTGCTTAAGGTAATGCTTGGGCTTATAAAGCCAAAAACAGGCACTGTAAAATTATTTGGTAAAGATATTCGAACCTTCAAAGATTGGACTAAAATTGGGTATGTACCGCAAAAGGCGGTTCATTTCGATGCTCAATTTCCAGCCACAGTAGAAGAAGTGGTTGCTATGGGACTCTACGGTAAAGTTGGGTTATTCCGTCGTCTTGGAAAAGAAGATAAACTAAAGATTCAGTCTGCCTTAGATTCGGTCAGTATGACCGAATTTAAAGAAAGACTCATTGGTGATTTATCGGGCGGACAACAGCAGCGCGTATTTATTGCTCGCGCACTTATTTCCGATCCGGAAGTTATATTTCTTGACGAGCCAACGGTTGGTGTCGATGTGCATGCACAAGAAGAATTTTATCGCTTGCTTGAAAAACTTAACCACGAAATGAGCTTAACTTTGGTCTTGGTTTCCCATGACATCGATGTCGTGGCTAACGAAGTAACTGAGTTAGCTTGCGTGAACCAAACTATCGTTTATCACGGTAGTCCAAAAGAATTCGTAAAAGGTGATTACATTAAAAAATTATACGGTAAAGACAGTAAGTTTATCTTACACGACCACTAAAATATGCTTAGCTTTCTTCAGTATGGTTTTATGGTGCGAGGGCTCGAAGCAGGGCTTCTGATCGCTATTATTGCCCCGCTCATTGGTATATTTTTAGTGTTACGCCGCTACTCGCTTATTGCTGACACACTGGCCCATGTATCATTGGCTGGTGTAGCAGTGGGTTTGTTAATCAACGTAAATCCACTTATTACAGCAATGGTAGCAACGGTTAGTTCGTCAGTTGCTATCGAACGACTTCGTCTCAGCAAACGCCTATACGGTGAGACAGCTTTATCTCTGTTCCTATCGGGGGGGCTCGCGACAGCAGTTGTTTTGATTAGTTTGGCAAATGGTTTCAATGTCGATTTATTTAGTTACTTATTCGGAAGTATCGTAACAGTTAAAAAAGCTGATATTAACCTTATACTTGGCCTTAGCGCCGTTGTGATCGGATTATTATTTCTCTTTTACAAAGAATTAGTATACATTTCGTTTGATGAAGAGGCAGCTCGCGTTAGCGGTATTCCAACTACTTTCATTAATACAGTTTTCATCATGTTAGCGGCGACTACGGTAGCACTAGCTATTCCAATCATCGGTGTTTTGTTAGTTTCTGCGCTAGCAGTCATTCCGGTGGTAAGCGCACTCCAGCTTAAAAAGAGTTTTGTAAAAACGATAATCTGGGCAGAAATATTTTCTATCTTTTCTGTTCTGTCGGGCATTATACTTTCATTCTATTTCAACATATCTCCGGGTGGCACAATTGTCTTAATCACCTTGGCAATCTTTGTTGCTATCCTTATCAGTCGAAAAAAATAAATAAAAAAGACGTTGCCTAAAGCAGCGTCTTTTTTATTTCCAGCTATTTGAGAAGGTGAGTGTATTTCTGTCTGAGCTTAGCAATCTTTGGGTTAATAACTGCCTGACAATATGGTTTGTCTTTATTTTGTTGATAATAATTTTGGTGGTACTCTTCAGCTTGGTAAAAAGCCCCAGCTTCTTTCATCTCTGTAACAATTGGCTTAGAAAATACCCGGTCATCAGTTAATTGTTGTATAAAAGACTCAATCGCGGACTTTTGTTTAACTGAATCAAAGTAAATCGCTGAGCGGTATTGTGTACCGACATCAGCGCCTTGTTGGTTGAGTGTGGTTGGATCGTGAGAGGTGAAAAAGACGGTTAATAGATCGTTCAGAGTTATTATTGTAGGGTTAAAGTCAACTTTAACCACTTCCGCATGGCCAGTTAATTCGGCGCTGACTTCTTCATATGTTGGATTTGGCCGACGTCCACCGGCATAGCCAGAGGTAACAGAGACAACGCCTTTGAGCATTTGGAAGACCGCTTCCATACACCAAAAACAGCCGCCACCAAAAATAATGGATTGAGTAGGCATAGATTAGACTTTTGGATTTTTAGGGATAAATTTTAACGAGACTGAATTGACGCAGTGGCGGGTATTTTTCTCGGTAAATCGTTCACCAACAAAGACGTGACCCAAATGTGCTTCGCAGGTAGCGCAGGTGATTTCGGTGCGACTACCATCAGCATCGGTTGTACGTTTTACCGCGCCAGGAATCTCTTGATCAAAACTAGGCCAGCCGCAACCCGAATGGAATTTGCTGGTGGATGTATAAAGCGGGGTTGAACAGCGACGGCAAACGTAAGTACCTTCAACAAAGAAGTCGTCATACTCGCCAGTAAAGGGCGATTCAGTGCCTTTTTGTTCGATAACACGCGCTTCTTCGGGGGTCAGAGGATTTAGTTGCATAACCAATTATTTTTTCTTATTAACAATGATAAGTATAATAACTCCGGCTAGGGTGAAAGTACAGAGAGCTGCAAGCGTAGCACCAATGGCTAATTTATGCTCAGAGATAAACGTGAAGATTGAAAATGCTTTTTTGAGAGGTAAGACGGCAGGGCTAGCTCGAAATGGAGAGGCGGTGGTTGGGGTGGAGGTACTAATGCGGGTAACAGGTGATATGCGCTCAGCAATCCAGCTAACGACAGCTCCTTGTTCGGGAGAAACAGCGGTATTCGCTATGCTTGCTGGAGTAGACCGAGCAATGGTGGCTGTTGTGCGTGGGCGCGCGGCGGTTCGGGTTGATCCAGTGCTACCACCACTTGATACTCGGGGAGCTGGTGCGAGTGGGGAATCTGAAGATTCGCTGTCAGAACTAGAATCATCGGACTGGCTATCGCCTAGACTAGCATCATCAGAAACGTCATCATCAGCGTATTCATTCGAAGTATCACTGCTGCTTGTGTCAGTATAGTCGTCTGTGTCTTTCGGCACTTCCTCAGAAACATCAATGTCATCAGCGTAACTCGAGTTATCACTAATAGGATCATCAGAAGAAGTATCTTCGGCTTCATCATCATCCTGGTCGATGGTATTTGATGGGACATCATTATTTGCACTGTATCCACTGTCATCAGCGTCGTCTGCTTCGTCAATATTTTCGTTTAGCTGAGCAAAGCTCCATGTTTGTTGTTTAGTAGTGTAACGATAGTTACTATCGTAACAAATAAAGGTAAAATTGTGAGAACCGCTAGGTACGACTACATCGGTCATTTCATAAATGTGTAGACCAGCTGACTCAAATTCACCTGCATCTTGGTTATCAATTAAGGCGCCGCAGGTTAAGCTATCAGTGTTACCGCCGGTTGCATTGATAGTAATCGTAAAAGGATTGGTGTCGGAACCGCTGCGGCTAACTGAGTTAATAGTTGGGCTTAAAACAAGGTTTTGCGTAGTAGGGGAAGCAACAGTGACTTGCTTACTGCCTGAAGCCGAAACACCTGCTGCATTAGTACATTTTACTACTACAGCATGAGTGCCTGTAGTGAGGGGTAATGATGTAGAGAAGACGCCAGTATCAGTACCTGTTTCATTCATTACACCTTTATTTGTTCCATTAACATAGACAGCGCATTTTTTTTCGAGTACGGAAGCGCTTTCATTACAAAAAGGCGCAGAAGCTGAGATGGTCCATTGACCAGCTGAGTTACTTGCGGCGTTAACAATAACGGAAGGGGTTGGTGCCGCCGTCCAATAAACTGAATCCGAAGCGCTATTACTATAATAATCGTAGCAATTAACAATTGCTTCGTGTTCACCGGTGGTTATATTTGTTGTGAAAGTAAATGCTTTGCGATTTAAAGGTGCACTTGTACTTTTTATCATGGCGACAGCCTCAGCACGGTCAATCCGCAAAGAACAGTTATCGGTGTTTAAAGATGTGATAACGGTTAGCGTTCGGCTACCTATATTTTTACTATCAATTGTTAAGCCATAAGTCTGATTCCCAAATTCTGTTTCCGGAACACTTGTGGCAGTCCAATTATAATGTTTGACAGCACCGTTACTCAATTGATCATAGCATTGGACTGTCGCCTCATTGCTGCCAGCGGCAATAAAAGTAGTTAACGAAAATAGTGCTTTACCGGTTGAAGGAACGGTCGAGCTTTTCTCCATCGCCCGGTCAGTGATATCTGGACCGTCGTTGTTGCTATAGCGGAATTTACATGAAACGGTATTAGCAGAAACTTCAGCATACATTATTTGGTTAAAGCTAGATTTTTGATTCGCAGGATATACTTTATAAATAGTAACACCGCTATCATCAATTACTGGTGGCGGGGTAGATGCGGGCGCTGTAGCAATCCAGTCATAATGTCTTACTGCCCCATTACTGTAATAGTCATAACACTGCACTGTTGCTGAGTGATTTCCTGCAGCAATAGTGACTGCTTTAGTAAATATAAACTTACCATCAGTAGGGGTTGATTTTTTTATCATAGCCCCATGATCGGTACTGTCGATTCGCAAATTACAGTTATTTGTATTTAAGGCTCCAGCAACAGAAAAAGTTCGAGCACCAGGAAGTTCGCTATCAATTTTTACAGTATAGATGGTAACACCAAATTCCATTTCAGGCGTTTCAACCGCTTTCCAGTCATAGTATTTTACTGCGCCATTACCAAGCTGATCATAGCATTGCACAGTCGCAGAATTACTACCTGCCGGTATAAAAGTGGTGAGTGAAAATAGTAATCGCCCAGGTTGAGGAATTGTCACGCTTTTCTTCATTGGAACATTGCCGCTGTAAGAACCTCCATTATTTTTATATTTAAAGTTGCAAGAAACGGTATCACTAGAAACTTCAGCATTAACAACCTGGCTAAAACTTGCGTTCAGATTTGCGGTGGAGACACTATAAATCACCACATCCGCTTGAGCCGGCTTAGAAAGTGACAGAAAAAAGAGTGTAAATAAAAAAAACGCTGATTTTTTAGACCAATGAGAAAAAAACATATAAAAAATAAAAGCTAAAGCTAGTCATAGTATAGCATTTAACAAGAGTTTTTAGTACATACGATAAAAAGCACACCATCTACAAAGTAGTAGATGGTGCGTGGCCTTTAGTAGTAACGCCTTTCCAATTACGTTACGCTTGTAGTATATGCAACTGAGTTGCACTTGTCAAGGAGCGCTGTGGACAGTATTAAACTGCAAGCTTATACGTCTATTATAGTGATTGACACTATATATATGAAAGGACACATCATTAACATTGACGAAGCTACTAAAGAAAATACAGACTACCGTCGTGTGTTGTTTACGACTAAGAATAGCCAATTAGTAGTAATGAGCCTTAAGCCGAAAGAAGAAATCGGGATAGAAGTGCATCATCTCGATCAATTTATTTACATTGAGGCTGGTAGTGGAGTTGCAGTACTTGGTGGCGTTGAGAGTAAGATTAGAGAGGGGGACGCTGTTATTATTCCACAAGGTGTTGAGCATAACATTATTAATACTGGTCAAAATGAACTTAAAATTTACACAGTGTACGCACCGCCAGAACATAAAGATGGGGTGGTGGAAAAAACTAAAGCTGATGAATACGAGGAACACTTTGATGGAAAAACAACCGAGCAATAGGAGTAACTATTGTCCAAAAAAGCATAACCGATCGTCTAATAGATAAAAGGGTGTACACCCATTTATATTTAACTTATACTCATATGCCAAACAGAAAACGAGGTTCTGCGGCAATGGACAGAAGTAAAGTCCGAGAAATTGCTAAAGGCGGGCGTTCACGTGGTGGTAGCCGCGGACGTTCTAAGAACCAATCACGATAGGCGTAGTAAAACCAACCTTGGTGGGTTGGTGGTGTTTACAGATAAAGAAAAAAATCCGCTCAATAAGCGGATTTTTAATTTACTTGGAGCGGGCGACGGGAGTCGAACCCGTGTCACCAGTTTGGAAAACTGGGATAATAGCCGTTATATGACGCCCGCACTTTGTCCGCCATAGCTCTAAAGCGAAGGCGGAATAATTGTTCCGTCATTATACTAAATTATGCCATTATGTCAATCTGAAGCCGTGGGCGTGAACGCTGTGCATAACTAAGTAAAAAAAGTATTGTAAGGAAGTAATATTTTTTATATACTTGCCGCAGCATTTATTTCACATGCCCCTGAAAAGGCACTGGAGGCCAAATGAAGATGGAAATCCTCGAAGAGGAAGTACGCGGTGGCACGAAGCGCAAGCGCATTGTGTTCGAGAAGGACAAGGTGGATGCGCTCCACCTTGCAGCCTTCGCCGAGCAGTGCGAAGCGATCTACAGTGGTACGATTTACGTTGAAGCAGTGGCCAAGGGTGGCATGCACTACAAGGGTGAGCTGCCGATCTACCGCATCAAGCGAGCGCTGAACCGATGGTTCGACAAGATCTCAAGTCGTGAGCCGTCGGAGGTGATTGCCACTGCTTAGCAGTGAAACAAGAAATAATGCGACGGAACGGATATGAGAATGTTGTTGTTTAGGCAATCCCGCTCCGTCCCGTCACTCGTGTACACAACTTATCTTGCGTCCACCAGAAGAAAAAACAATCCGCCACAAGCGGATTATTTTTATTGCAAAATGTATGATTACCTCCAGACCGCCAAGATGCCGCTGATGAGAAGGAAGTAAACGAGGAGGTGTCCGAGGCTGATGTAATAAATTTTCCAAGGTTTATTTTCCCACAGCACGCTGTTAAGAAGGAGTGGAGCGGCAAAACCAAGCCACATCCAGAAGCCGCCCTGCAAACCCTCTGTAAAGGTTTGTGCATTGAAGGCTGCCATAACGTGCGCCATCACATAGGACAAAAGGAATGAACCAAGAAAGGCTAAGAAATAATATAATCCCATGAACTGGTTAGCTCTTACCGATTGGTTGCCAATTCTTGATTGTAGGAACGCCAGCCAAGCCGTTCCAAAGAGTGGTCTGGAAAACCAAATCATGCCGAGCGGCATGTTAAGCAGTGCGCACACGAGTACCGCCCAGATATTCACGGAAACTTGGAGTATCATATATGATAGTTAAGAGTATAAAGATACAGTACCACGCTTCAAGGGATTGTAAAGGCTAGAAATGGCCAGATAAGGCAAAATATGTTACCTTTAAAAGCACTAACACGTAATCTACAGTAAGAGCCTTTAGCTCAATAACCCTTGTATGCATACACCAGAGGACATTCAATTGGTCGCACGTGCGAAAGCAGGTGACAAGACCGCTTTTAGCGAACTGTACGATAAGTTCATTAAACCTATCTATACATTTGTCTATTATAAAACGCATCATAAAGAAACTGCGGAAGACATCACCAGCCAAGTCTTCATGCGAGCGTATAATAGCTTGAAAAATTTTGACCAAGAGAAGGGAACCTTTTCCGCCTGGGTCTATCGTATCGCGCGTAATGCGGTTATTGATCATTACCGCAGTGCTAAACCAATGACGGATATTGAAGATGCTTGGGACTTGGCCGGCAATGAAGATGTCGAACGTGACGCTCATACAAGAATCGAATTAGCTAAAGTTGAAGTCTACTTAAAAGAATTACCAGCCGAGCAGCGTGATATTGTCATCATGCGTGTCTGGCAAGAAATGAGTTATGCGGAAATCGCTGAAGCACTTGGTAAAAGTGAAGCGAGCTGCAAAATGATGTTTTCGCGCACCATAGCAACGCTTCGTGAGACCATGCCACTGCCAGCATTATTACTCTTTCTCTTCAGTACCGGAAAAAATATTCTATAATTAATTTTTATATGCAATCTAAACAAAAAATTCTTGAGGATCTTTATCTGATTGATCCAAGCCTCAAGGCACATGAACAAAAACTTATCACCCTCATTGATGAATTAATGAAATCAAAACCAGACACACATTTTGATGAATCATTCGCACGTGAACTTAAGAAAAAATTACTTTTACAGCCTGCAGCAGTTGCTGAAAAAGCTTCATTCTGGTCATTTTTAGCCATGCCTCGTTTGGCATTCACCGGCGGCGCATTCGCGCTCGTTCTCGCTGTGGCAGTTTTGGTTAGCCAACCCGATCCAAGCTCGTTGCAAGTCCAATTTGGCACCGCTGAAGTAAGCCGAGTAAAGTCACAAGCCTTCGGCTCTTTGGGTGGAGGTAGTGCAACAGCTAATAGTGCTACTGAGGCTACCAGTGCCCCAATGGCGTATGGTATGGGTGGTGGTCGTGGTGGCGATGGAGCCGGAGCGGCAACAATGTTAGGACAGCCGGACGCGATCAGTTCAAAAATGATAGCTCCAGGCATCGTTGCTCCTTACTATAGTTATACTTTTTCATATAAAGGCGAAGCCTTTGATTTGAAAGACAAAACACTTGATGTCTTCAAGCGTACAAAATCTGAAAATGGTGATATGGGCTTGGCCCAAGCACTCATGGGCGCCTCCCTCAATGGTATTAACTTACGTTCATTTGCTAACGCTGGTTTAACCAGTTTTGAATTAGCGCAAAGCACACCGGATGGTTATTCTATTAGTGTCAATTTACGTGAAGGCACGATTGGTATTAATGGTGGTAATAATTATTATCGAACGATGCCAGCGAACTGTGATGCGAATGGTTGTACTGAACAATATAAACCACTTACACTCGCTGAAGTGCCAGCTGACAGTAAGTTAATTGCTGTCGCTGATCAATTTGTAAAAGACCACGGAATAGATATTAGTTCTTATGGTACACCTGAAGTTGATAACACATGGCGTGCATATGCTTCGCAAGGCGAACAAATGTATGTCCCTGATTCTGTTAGTGTTCGTTACCCGCTTCGCTTAAATGAAACAATGGTGTACGATCAGGGTGGAAATAAAACAGGAATTACTATCACAGTAAATATTCGTGAAAACAAAGTAATGGGTGCTTGGCAGATTCAAAACCAAGACTACCAGGCCTCTGCTTACGAAGCTGAAACAGACGCTGCTCGAATTATTAAATTGGCTGGAAGCGGCGGAAACGGTGGACGATATTACTATGGTGGTGATACTAAAAAAGTTGAACTCGAACTCGGCACTCCTGAAGGTGTTTACATAATGATGTGGAACTATAAGGATGGTATCTCCAATGAATTGTACGTTCCTGCACTTCGCTTTCCAATTACCAACGCACCAGAAACACTCTATCAGAAAAATGTTATTGTTCCATTGGCAAAAGATTTGATTCAAGACGGAACAAGTATCCCACCAAGTCCGATCATGTATATGAAAGGATCTGAAGGTGTGAGTGGTCCAGCCATTGATCTTATTGCCCCTACACCAGCCGTTGCTCCAAAAAAACAATAATAAATAAAAACGACCATATAATGGTCGTTTTTATTTTTGTCATAGTAACGGTACTCATCCGTCACTATATTGTCAGGAACTAGGGCCTATGTCATACTAGCGATCATAATGAATTTACATATGCCATTACAATTTATCAAAGAATTTAAAGAGTTCGCCGTAAAGGGAAATGTTGTTGATTTAGCAGTTGGTGTTATCATTGGTGGGGCGTTTGGAAAAATAGTGTCATCGTTGGTTAACGATATTATTATGCCACCAATTAGTGTCTTAAGTAATGGTGTAGATTTTAAGAGTTTAAAAATCATGTTGAGTAAGGGTGTTGCAGGTAAGCCGGATATCACACTCAATTTCGGAAGCTTTATTCAGAACACGATTGAATTTCTCATAATTGCCCTGGTAGTATTCTTAATGATTAAGGGGATTAACCGTTTGAAACGTAAAAAGCAGGAAGAGCCAGTGCCGGCAAAGCAGACTTTGACGAAGCAAGAAGAGGTGCTAATTGAGATCCGCGACCTCCTAAAGGCTAAGAAATAGGGTTTTTGTAGGAAGGTGCCCAGCTGTTTATTGACAAAATAATGAACATTTTGTATAATGTCAGCACTAAAGTCACTTACGCATAAAGCTTAAGTTGGCCCAAACGCGGTAGTAGCTCAGTTGGCTAGAGCGTCTCCTTGCCAAGGAGAAGGTCGCCGGTTCAAATCCGGTCTGCCGCTCTCATTTATTGTGAGAGCGTGTTACCAAAAAAACAGCTTATCATTCTCGGTGAAATATAGCGGGGTAGAGCAGCCCGGCAGCTCGCTTGGCTCATAACCAAGAGGTCATTGGTTCAAATCCAATCCCCGCAACTAGAATACAAAACATACCAATAAATTGGTATGTTTTGTTTTTGCATTAGCTATGATGGATTTGAACAAGGGGGGTGGTGGGCCTGTGCCCGGAGGGGTAGGAAGTATTCCCCCATATTGCGGAGGAAGGTTCACGGAAACCCGAACGGTTTCCGTGGGAGGAGCGGAGCGACGACTCAACTCCATCCCCGCAACTCGGATCAAAAAACACCAATTATAATTGGTGTTTTTTGTTTATGTCTAATAGATTTTTATTTATCAGTCGCTAGTTCATCAAAGTAATAATTCTCATACATCTCCCAAAGTGACAGGAAGAATGCTGCGACGATCGGGCCGATAATGAAACCGGAAATTCCAAAGAAGGCGATACCTCCAAGTGTTGAAAACAGAATGAGAAGTGGATGCATTTGTAAATCTTTACCAATAAGCATTGGTCGAAGGAAGTTATCGAGGATGCTAATGAGCCCACCACCAATAATAAGTGTCGCACCAGCACCATAGCGCCCGAGGATAAGCATGATTATGCCAGCTGGCACAAGAATGATTGTAGAACTCGTTGCGGGGATAACAGATAAGATCACCATAATGATGCCCCAGATAAACGCGCCAGGTACGCCAGTGGCGGCCATAAGCAGTCCGCCGACAACACCTTGGATAAGACCGATAACCAACGTGCCTTTCAAAGCAGCTCTGGAAGTAGAGGTAAACTTTTTATATAAAATCTTTTCGTATTTATCACCAAGCGGTAATAAAAACATTGCCTTTTTAAGCATCTTTTCACCATCTTTCAGGAAGTAGAACAAAGTGTACAGCATGATGACGAACATCACCACAAAGGTAAAAGAATTTTGTGTGAAGTCTTTTGCAAAGGTTAGGGTAACGTTAAGTAAATATGTGCCACCCTCAGAAATTCTTTGAGTAATGGTTTCTTGGTTAAACAACTCATCTTGGCTTAAGAAGCGAGTTAAAACCGGTTGGTGGTTTAAGTATTCAATTGCCTGTTTAACACCAGTCATGATTTCGCCTTGCTTGTCATTAACAGAATTATACAAACTTACTGACTCATTAATCAACAAGGCTGATGTAACGGTAAGGGGGAAAATAATAATGATTGTAACTAGGCACAATGTAATAAATGAGCTTAAATTAGGACTTTTGAGGCGTTTGTTAAGTCCTAAGAAGAATGGGTAAAAAACAGCCGCTGCCACAGCTGCCCAAAATATTGGGAAGGCAAACGGACGTAATAAATAGATAAACATGACTGTTGCGCCGATCAACAAGCCTAAAAAAAGATAATTACGAAGTTTGGAAAAATCCATAAATATAGGTTAAATACTCTTCTATAGTAACAGATTTAGACCGCATCTACAACTTTAGTTCGAGACAGGAGGCTTTTAATTTGGTCAAGAGTAGTAACGCGGAGTACGATGATTAAAACGGTGTAGCTGAGAGCGCCAAGAATCATAGATGACCAAAGGGGAAGTGGTTGTAGTGTGTAAACCACAGTACCCATAACTGTGCTAGCTAAACAAATTCTGAAAAAGATTGAGAAAGAAAATTTAGTTTTAGAATAATAGAGTGTAAGAATCGTATGCCCCAGTCCAGCGTAAATCTCAGAAAAAATGGTTACCCCGACTGCGCCCATCCAGCCGTAGCGCGGGATGAAAACTAAGTAACCAACTACTGAAAGGATAGCATTAGTTAGGTAAATCCATAGAGCTTCGCGTTGGCGGTCGATAGCCAAGATGATATGGCCAAAAGCCATGCCAAAACAAATACCAAAAATACATATACTCAACCAGCGGAGCATAATACCGGCTTCAGCAAAGGAAGGACCGGCAGTGAAAAGCATGATTTGTTCCGCCAGAACAAAAATACCAGCAAGCATTGGAATTATGACAAGTGCAAGCATGTTTAAGCCGAGTTGCGCACGCTTAGTAAACTCTGTCTTATCGCCACGTGACCAAGAATAGGTGATAAGGGGCATAACAATGCCCATGATGATCGCTGATGTTTGGATTATAATATCTACCACGCGGTAAGCAGCACCATATAAGCCCACCTCACTTTGTGAAACGTAGAGCGGTAAAATTACGCGATCACCTTGCAGGTAAATAGCGTTAAAAATAATTGATAACGCCGTTGGCCACATTTTTATAAACAAAATCTTTGAAATGGCACGGTCGATCGAAAGCTTGATGCTCGGCATACGTGACCACAAGTAAATAGTGCCAACTAGTGAAGCAAAACTAATCGCTCCCATCATAGTGATAAACCCAGCTTTGGTATACCAAGCAAATGCAACACCAGCAACCAATAATACACGTGCTACGATATCTGCAATTGTTGGGATTAACATTTCTAGTTTTTGCCTATAATAACCAACAAATACTTGTTGAAGGGTAAGAGCAAAAAAGGATAGGCTAACAACTGCTACGGCCATTTTAATTTCCGATGGATACGGAAAGAGCAGGAAGACAAGTGGTGCCAAACCTTGGAAAAATAATGCGGTAATGAGGCGCCAAGTAAAAGCTGTATTAAGCAATTTCTGTTTATCGTATTCTGGCTCAGAAAGCATGTTTGAGGTTGTGACAGTAAAGCCAAAATCACTCATGATGCCAATAAATTGCAAAAATCCGCTTGCAGTAATGTACCAACCAAACTGTTCGGTACCAAGACTGCGTGTCATGAAAGCTATAGCAACAAAACCGAGTAGGGTACTCAGTGCTTTGCCGGCAATTTGAAGGGCGGCGCTATGTGCAAGTGTGCGATGGAGTGACATAGGTCGGAAGCGCCAGGAAGTTACGGTTTTTCTGTGTGATGATGCTTGGCGTCTTCAACAGCGAGGTCGAGAATGACTTGGCGTAATGTTTCTGGATGAGGAATTTTCATGACAATAAATTTTTCTGTTGCACTCGCAGTCTGTATTTCAAGTGTGCCGTAGTTAAAAAGTGATGGAAAGAAACCGTGTACTTCAGAAGTAACATCTTGCACTTTATTCAAATCAACTTCTGAAATAGTGCGAGCAAATAAATTCTGTTGTTGAATGTGAAGCAAGCGGTCGTTCGTAATAATCAGCAAATCAAGATAAAAAGTGACAAAGTAGGTGTAAAGAAACAAGCCAATGGATAGATAGTAGAAGCTTGCCAACAAGATAAGTACCGGCATTGTTAGCTGTCCGTCTAAGATAGCTGGAGCTATTGAGCTGAGTAAAAAATACAATCCAAACGGTGCGGCCGCTAGCGCTAAAAAGCCAATAAAAATTGGTACTAGTGTAAACGGATGTTTACGAATTTCATATTCAATCCGTTCGTATGATTTTTGATGGATAAATGTCCCTAGTGTCATGCTAGTAAGGTTGGTTGAAAGATGCTGCACCGCTTAGCCAAGTTGGATTCCAGATAGTTACTTGTTGCTGCCAATCAATCTCAGCAACTTGAAACCACGTAAGGCCAAGAATAAT
Organism: Candidatus Magasanikiibacteriota bacterium; assembly: GCA_046590235.1. Classification (GTDB taxonomy): domain Bacteria; phylum Patescibacteriota; class Patescibacteriia; order Magasanikbacterales; family GWA2-37-8; genus 2-02-FULL-45-10. Next base: position 42,680 of record JBKJTY010000021.1, read on the forward strand.
GACTGAATAGGTAATAAATAAAAAGGTCGCGGCAAAGCTGGTAGTTGTAAAAGTGCCGGTCGAAACCAAATGACCGATATTGATCATGGTAAAAATCAAAAACGCCAACAAGAAGAAGGCGTAAAGAAAGAGGATGACGTAAAATGAGATAATAATCATACGAGATAGAATAACCATAGTGTATCAGAAAACTACGGTGGTAGCAATTTATCACGTATATGTTACAATGCGCACACTATGCAACGAGCGGTAAATATTAAAGGTAAAACAATCGAGTACACACTTCGACGTCGACGTGGTACAAGGCGCGTTTCTATTTCACTCCATCCTGAACACGGAGTTATTTTGTCCTTGCCATGGTATATACCAGAGGCAGCAGGCCAAGATTTTCTAAAAAGCAAAGCCGAATGGATTGAGAGTAAAATGGCTTGGCTTGCAAAACATCCGGTTAATAAGCTGGCCATACCAAAAGCAGATAAACCAAGACTTAAACGCCTTGCGCTGCAGCTGGTGCGTGATCGGTTGGCCTTTTTCAATCAGCATTACGGCTTATCATTCAAAAAAATTAGTATACGACAACAAAAAACACGGTGGGGCAGCTGTTCTAAAAGTGGGACAATCAGTTTTAATATTAAACTGGCAATTATTGATTCAGCATTGGCTGACTATGTGGTGGTACACGAGCTTTGTCATGTGCAAGAGATGAACCATTCTGCAAAATTCTGGGCGCTGGTAGCGCAAACTATTCCAGACTATAAGGAACGTCGAAAGAAATTGAAAAGCATACATTAAAAAAGAACCGCATAACGGTTCTTTTTTGTTTAGCGTTTAGCGAGGAGTTGATCGATGTATTTGGCTAACATATCGAACTCAACACTGATCAAATCGCCAACCTTTTTACGAGCGAGGTTTGTTTCTTTGATAGTATACGGAAGAATTTTTACTTGAAAGTTTTTACCTTTAACGCTTGTAATCGTGAGGCTAATACCATCAAGGGCGATGGAACCTTTCTCGCTGATGTAGCGAGCCATAACGGGTTTAGGTAGGGCGATGGTGAAGACCGTGGAATCGCCTTCAGGAGTAATAGCAGTAACGGTTCCAGTCGTATCGACATGTCCTTGCACCATGTGGCCACTCAAGCGATCACCGAGGCGTAGGGACTGTTCTAGGTTGACCCCGTCACCGACTTTGAGAGAACCGATTGCGCTGCGTTTCAAACTTTCCGGCATGTATTCAAAAATAAGTTTCGTAGTTCCAGAAACAACTGTAGAGCAGACGCCATTAATGGATATGCTTTCACCTTTGTAGGTCTTCCATTTTTTAGGTCTGATGAGAGCGATGGTCATGCCGCCGTTATGTTTTTCAATGGACGCAATTTTTCCCTGCGCAGTGATAATACCGGTGAACATACGTTAGACGATCGGTTTATTTTTGTGGAGCGTAACACGTCCATGGATAAATAAGAGGGTAGATGTAGCAACAGAGGCAAGACAATATTGGCACCAAGCCTTAAGTACGAGCCATTGTAGGCCAAAGAAATACATTGAAGCAAGTAAGCCAAGTATAGTCGCTTGGGCTAGTCGTTTCAATAAAACATCGCTCTTTATATCTAAGTACACGAAGGTACCGAGTAAAATAGCGAGATAATAAGCTGCGCCATACAGAGCAACGGGGACAGGGCCAATAGTCGAGTACTGGCTCGTCAAAACAGTTTCACAACCATGTGCCACAGAGCACGGCGGGATCGTTCCTTGGAAGTGTTTGATAGTTAAATAGGTAGCGTCAAGAAAGCCGAGCAAGCTGAGAAGTATAAAGCCGGCTGCTTGTAGTTTATTTACCCTGGAGAGCGTCTTTGATGGCTTGTTCGAGATCTCCATAAGATTGGAGGTTAGTTAATTTTTTACCGTTCAAGAAAAACGTTGGTGTACCGTCAACATTAGCACGATTGCCGGAAGCAATATCGTCAGCAACTTTTTTCTTGGTTTCACTGCTGTTAATATCTTTTGCGAATTGTTCGGCATTTAAACCAAGTGATGCTGCGTAGCCATTAAATAACGGTAGTGGATTTGAAGAGCCACTCCATTTACTCTGGTTAGTGAAAAGCAGGTCGTGCATTTCCCAGAATTTATTTTGGTTACCAGCTGCTTCAGCTACACGTGCTGCTAAATCAGCATGGCGATGCATTGGTAATGGGTACGCGCGATAAACAAATCGTACCTGGCTACCATAAGTTTGTTTGAGTGATTCAAGAACCGGGAAATATGAAGCGCAAGCTGGACATTCGAAATCACTATACTCCACTAAGGTTGTTTGCGCCATAAGCCCCCCACGTTGCCAATCACTAGATGTGACAGGATCAGCGTCGAGTGTGCCCTCAGAAACAGTTGGTTGAGCTGCACCAAGCAAAGCTAAGCCCCAAATCATAGCGCCAAGACCGAGTATGACGGCTAACCAGATGAGCAGTCGTTTCATATAAATCAGACAAAGAGTAAACGGTTTTTACGCTATTTACTTAACGCTTCGTCAACAGCTTGCTTGAAGACGCTGTATGGCTGTGCACCAACGATAGCCTGGCCGTTAACAAAGACAGTTGGTGTACCGCTTACACCAAGTTGCTCGCCTTCTTGTTGTTGTGCGGCAACTTTTGCTGCGTATTTACCAGAATCAAGACAGGTGTTGAATTTACTTGTGTTAAGACCAATAGCGCCAGCCCACTGCTTCAATGCGCCAAGGCTAAGACTAGTTTGGTGTTCAAAAGCATAATCATGGAACTGCCAAAATTTACCTTGTTCTGCAGCGCATTCGGAAGCTTCAGCAGCTTTTGCTGCGTTTGGGTGAAAGCTAAGTGGGAAGTGTTTAAATTCAACACTAATACGATCGCCATATTCCTGAATTAATTGTTTGATAGTCGGGTAAGCGCGTTCACAATATGGACATTCAAAATCAGAGTACTCTACTAATTTTACTTTAGCATTTTTATTACCTGCGATGTGATGATCTTCAGGGCCGCCAAATGAAACATTAGTAACAGCCAATACGATACCGCCAATAAGTAAGCCAACTGCTACGGGAGCTAAAAGTGCACCTAAGAAAATCTGTTTTGTTGTTAATTGCTGCATATAGAGTGATTAATTATAGTCTTTACAGTATGCCATAGTATATTTATTTTGGCTAGTGTCTTTTAAACAAAAAAGCACTCATTACTGAGTGCTTTTTTTATTTATTCTTGTGGAGGAGTTTCATCATCTCCGCCGACCGGTACATCACCAGCTGGAGGCTCTTCTTCAGGTGGAAGATCGGCTCGTTTAGAGATTTCCATAACCTGTTTACGAATCTTATCAAGTGTTTTTGGGTTATCGCGCAAGTATTTTTTGGCTGCTTCGCGGCCAACACCAAGTTTTTCTTCGCCGTAGAGATAGGAGTTACCTTTCTTATCAACGACACGATAAACTGTTGCGGTGTCGAGTGTATCACCAGAGATAGAGATACCTTCGTTATACATAATATCGAATTCAGTTGTACGGAATGGGGCAGCGACCTTGTTCTTCACGATTTTAACCTTCACGCGGTTACCAATAATTTTATCGCCCTGCTTGATTTGAGCGGCGCGGCGGATTTCGATGCGAACGGAAGAGTAAAACTTGAGCGCTACACCACCGGTAGTTGTTTCTGGGTTACCAAAAACGATACCGATCTTCATGCGTGTCTGGTTAATGAAGAGAACAATGGTTTTTGACTTGCTAACAATAGCGGTGAGTTTACGTAATGCTTGGCTCATGAGACGAGCTTGTAAGCCCATGTGTGAATCACCCATTTCGCCTTCAATTTCAGCTTTAGGAACGAGAGCAGCGACAGAGTCGATAACCACGATGTCGACAGCATTGGAACGAACTAATGTTTCTACGATTTCAAGTGCTTGTTCACCAGTATCTGGCTGGGAGATGAGCAATTCATCAACATGCACACCAATTTTCTTAGCATAATCCGGGTCAAGCGCGTGTTCAGCGTCAACATAGGCAGCGATACCGCCAAGTTTTTGGATTTCAGCTACGATATGTTGAGCGAGGGTAGTTTTACCACTGGCTTCTGGACCGTAGACTTCAATCACACGTCCGCGCGGTACGCCGCCAACGCCGAGAGCGATGTCCAAAGACAAACAACCGGTGGTTACTGCGTCTACTTCCATAGCTTTAGCTTCACCAAACTTCATGATTGCACCATCACCGAAACGACTTTTTATTTGATCGATAGCGCTTTCAGCGGCTTTCAATCGATGTTTAACCTCCTCAGAGACCTGCTTGGCCATACAATTTCTGTTGCTACAGTTTTAGTGAATAAACAGTACGCTATCAGACCAGACTTCAAGAAATAATAAAACTATTTCAAACTAATCAGATCTTCGGTAACGTTTTGCTTAACCACTAAATGGCGGACAATTGTCGTTGTTTTCCCATGTTTTTTGATAGCTTCAATGGTAATAGTATTAAGGCCGGTTGATAACCCCACTTTAGCTTCAAATTTACCTTGTTCGTTAACAACAATTTCCTTACCGTTTACGGTTAGTTTAGTTTCTTTTTGCGTTTCGCCGGTAATAGTTGCTTCAGGTTTGTCATACACCACACCTTCTTGCGGGGAGTAGAGGACTAACTTCGGCGGTTCAAGCACCCCCTTGACCTGCCAGATTAAATAAAAGGCAAATAAGGCTGCTGAACCGGCCATCAAAGTGTTGCGGACAAAGATGGAGATAGAAGCAAACGGAAAAAGTCTGATCGCTTGGTAGGGATGGATAGTTGGAGAATCATCTAAACCATCTTCGCAGTGGAGTTGTGAAGCGCAGACAGCAGGTGAGAGGCCTACCTGTGAAGCGTATTCTTTTATATACGCTAAACGATGTGCTTTTGCTTTAGGCAACACGTGATAGTCGTTTCGTTCGATAGCTTCCAAGTACTTGAGCGGAATACGAGTTTTGTCGGCAACCTGCTCTAAGCGCAAGCCGAGTGATTCTCGTTTCTGCTTTAGTTGGTCTCCGAGACGAATTGCAGCATCAATTTTCTTATAGCAAAAGATGGACATATGTATTTGTCATTCCCGCGAAGGCGGGAATCTAGGATACCAACGTACCGTGTCCTGGATTCCCGCCTTCGCGGGAATGACACTGTGTTACGTTTCTACCTCTTCCTCGGCTGTTTCTTTTTGTGGAGCGTCAAGCACAGTTCCGCCCGCATCCATGGTTTGCTCATCCTCATCCATTTCTTCTTCAGCGCGTAAATGTTCAGTGAAAACATCACGAGGTTTAGCTCCATCGGCTGGACCTACTATACCAGCTTCCTCCATCTCGTCAAGGAGACGTGCTGCACGAGCGTAACCAACTTTCATGCGGCGCTGCAACAATGATGCTGAAGCTTTTCCAGATTCCAAAACAACGCGTTTTGCTTCATCAAATAATGGGTCCTGGTCGTCCCCGCCGTTGAACATATTCATTTGTGTGCCGCCCGTAGCGCCAGCATTTTTAGAAACAATTGAGTCATCATACACTGGAGGTTCGTCACCCTTTAGGAAGTTTATAACCTCTTTCATTTCTTCTTCGGAGACGTAAGCACCTTGTAAACGTTTTGGTTTAGAAAGATCGGAGGTTAAATACAACATATCACCACGGCCAAGCAATTTTTCCGCGCCACCACAATCAAGAATAGTGCGTGAGTCCGTTAGGGAAGCTACTGAGAAGGCGATGCGGCCAGGGATGTTGGCTTTCATCAAGCCGGTAATAACATCTACACTAGGACGCTGTGTGGCGACAATTAGGTGAATGCCAACAGCGCGCGCCATCTGTGCTAAACGAATGATGCCAGCTTCTACTTCAGAAGCGGCGGTTGCCATTAAGTCGGCAAGTTCATCCACGATAAAGACAATGTATGGCAATTTTTCAGTCGCGGTTTTATTATATGAACCAATATCCCGTTTGCCGACCGCAGCCAAGACATCAAAGCGGCGTTCCATTTCGCCGATTGTCCATTTGAGTGCATTAACTGTTTTTATAGCATCGGTAATAACCGGTGTAAGCAAGTGCGGGATGCCGTTAAACATAGTCAGCTCAACGCGTTTAGGGTCGACCATGATAAAGCGTAATGTTTCAGGAGTATTCTGGTAAAGCAAGCTTAAAATGATCGTGTTCATACAGACGGTCTTACCAGAACCAGTCGTACCTGCCACCAATAAGTGCGGCATCTTTGGTAAATCAGCCATGTACACATTGCCCGCCACATCTTTACCAACACCAATCTGCATGTTGTGCTCACGAGTCTTAAATTGTGGTGATTCCAATAATTCACGAAGCGACACCATAGCAACTTTCTGGTTTGGTACTTCAATACCAACCAGTGATTGGCCAGGGATAGGAGCTTCAATGCGAAGGGGATGTGCTGCAAGCGCAAGTGCGATATCGTTAGATAGGGCGGTGATGCGGGTTAATTTAACACCCTTCTGTGGTTTGAAAGAATATTGAGTAACTGTTGGGCCAACGCGAACTTCGCCCATATCAACTTCGATACCAAAGTTATGCAATGTATCGCGAATGGTTTCAGCGTTGCCTTTAATATCACCCGAGGTTGGCTTGCTCTTATTTTGTTGTAATAATTCAACCGACGGCATTTTATAATTCATCACTTTAGGGATGATTGGCATGGTTTTTTCTTTTGGCTCAATAACCGGTGTCTCTTCTTCGTCCTTTTGAACCTCTTTTTTCTTCACGATAGTACGGTGTTGAAATACAGGTGCGTCTTCATCCTCATCAGCTTCCACAGTTTCATTTTCTTCCTCGCCACCTTCGGCTTCATTGCCAGCAGCGTATTCACCTTTAATTTTGAATTCAACTTTTTCTTCACCCTTCTTAAACGAGCCAAAGAAAGCGATAATTTTTCTGCCTACCCAACCAAGGGCCATGAAAAATGCTTTGTGCATGGCAACAATCTGCGCTAGTGAAGTATTAAATATAAAAATTACTGATACTAAGAGTAGGCCTGCTAAGATTATTGTTGTTCCCCAGTAATTAACATAGGTGATGCCCGGCCACGCCAAGGCTAAACCGACAAAACCAC
>JBKJTY010000008.1:0-13987 GCA_046590235.1 Candidatus Magasanikiibacteriota bacterium
TACCCCCGTATAAAGGGACCACCAAAAATGTTCAAATACCCCTGACACTACCATAACACTCACCAAAGAAAGACCGATTGGATTTCGTAACCAAATCGAACGTACAATAAAACTGCCGATCACGACAAGTACGGCGAAAAGCGGTATCCCCACTTCTACAAGCATGAGCAGGTAAACATTATGGACTGGTTGGATTGCACTTAGAGAGGTTGGACTGCCGAGAGACTGATACAACGCTAATGTATACTCCCCAGGACCAACACCCAACATAGGATGTGAGAAGAAAATACGCTTCGCCTCGATATACTGTTTTGCCCTCTCACTAAGAGAGCGATTTTCTAGCCGACCTGTTGCTTCGAGGCGAGGAACAAAAAGTGGCTTGCATAAAAATACCAAAACAGTGATCAGGAAAATATAAAGTACGGCTTGCGTAACGATCGGCTTTAAAGCTAGATGTTCGCGGAAAGCAGTGATTAATAAAATGATACCACCGACCAGCGCCGCCAACCATGCGCCGCGTGAAAACGATAAGACAAGTCCGGCGAGAACGATTAATTGACCAAGCGTAAGCACCATTCTCCAAACGCTGTCATTCCCGCGTAGGCCATGCCTACCGGCAGGCAGGCGGGAATCCAGGATACGACGTTGGATGTCCTGGATCCCCGTCTTCACGGGGATGACACTATAGAGTAGCAACCCTGTAACCAATACTAGCGCCAAGTACGCACCAAGCATATTTGGCGAACCAAAACTTCCGTATGCTCGAAGCCATCGTTCTCCGCCAGTCTCCACCACGAAATCACCAATACGTCCTGCAGAATGTGCTGCCATGCCCAACCACTTATTCGCAATCACTTGCTGCGTCGCAAACTGCACTATCGCTAACACCCCTTGCCCTGCACCACCAAGCCAAAAGGCAGTGAACAGTTGCTTACCATCTATTTTGAGTTGCGTAATGCAATAATAGAAACAAGCTGCTTCTAGCGCATGAAAAAAATAATAGTATGATAAGAATTGATGCGGACTACGCGCCAGAACTAATCCGAATAACACTGTGATAGCCAGAATAATGAACACTCGTTTCTTGCTGCCCGGCGTTGAAAGCGCTACTACTAGCGCATACCAGTTCTGTCGGTCACGAATGAGCAGGACGAAAAATAACAGAATAATCACCCAGAGCAAAAGTTCTGTGGCGTATAAACTATAACTTACATATTCCCAGTACTGACCAGCGAGGGTTCCCATCTCCCAGATATATCTCGTTTGCCAAGGTAACAAAAATAAAAATCCGAGAACTAACCAGTGTATTATTGAACTATGTTGTTTTAATGAGAGCATACACATTGTCATTCCCGCGAAGGCGGGAATCCATTACTAAACTATGCTGGCACATGGATTCCCGCCTTCGCGGGAATGACACATGCTAAATGGCACTTACCTTACTTTTCCAAGTCTCATAGTAAGCCAAACGAGCGTCGTGCTCATGCAATTTAATAACACCTTCATCGATCACCACGCCATTGTCTTTCACACGCATTTTTTCTTTCACAGAAAATGGTAATTTAATTTTCTGGATTTCTTTAGCTTGTCCTTCTACCATGTTCCCATATAATCCACGCCATGATTTTTCAAAGAAACGTTTAAATAGTCTGCCGAATTTCCCTAGTTTCATTTCTGAAGGTAAACTTGTCTTTTTTCTGTTTGGCAATAATCCATCTGTCCATGTATTAGCTTGCAATACTTTTTCATACCAATTTTCGGGATCATACACTGGCACCATCTGATGCAGCCAGTAAGCGAAATGGATATCTTCTTGTATGGCACGCAAAGGCGCCAAATTTATGTGATCGGTATCAACAAAAAAAGATAAGCACATACGATTGGCTTCATGGTTACCGGACGTGCGCAGGCGAAATATTTTTAAAATAATAGTACAAAATAAGCGTACAATCCAAATACGATTCTTTTCTGCGATAATAAAAAGATCGATGTCGCTTTCAGGTTTTGCCACTTCCCGGCCAACCGAATTACAAACTATAACCGCTTTGAGGAATGGTACGGCTTTAATGTATTTACCGGCTTTTTTAGCCCGTATATATTTTTGGTCACTATACGCCACGGCCATCCGACGCTTTTCAACAATCTCTTCGCGTCCCGGTAAATAGTATAACCCCCATTTGTTTTCTAATTTCTTCTCTTGCAGTAAAGCTTGTAAGGTTTGGCGAACTTCGTCAAAACTCCCCTTTTTATTCCAGAGATACCGAAAAGCTTCCTCTTCGGTTAGAGGGAAATCTGAGCAATCGAAATAGGTGAACGTTTTGAGCAATGCATCGTATAACATGCCCATAGCATACACGAAAAAAAAAGCCCCGCAAAGGGGCTTTTTGATACTACCTTTTAAATTGCCGGGTCAGGATCAGGAAGAACTTCTTTTACCCGTGTTTCGCCAGTATCCTTAATTATCGAATCTGCGACAACTATCTTTTCAGCACTAACACTTATGATCTGCATAGGCGTTACTAGGAATGTTTCCTTGGTAAGACCAGTGATACCGTGCGTAACGATATATTTATGAATGGAATGCAGCTCGTAATCGATTTCCAAATCATGAATAGTGCCGAGCTTGTGGCCTGATTCAGTGTAAACAGGTAAACGGCTTAGTTGTGTCCATGGGATAAACATATAGTTCAAGCCCATTAGCGGGCGTAAACTATTTGACGATGGTGCCTTCAATAACCTTTCTTAGTTCTACTGGTTTTTCATTGCGATTCATCCAATGTTGCTGAGCTACCATAGCCATAGTGCTCAAGAACCAATAAAGTGTTAAGCCAGCTGGGAAGCTGAAACCGATAATTGCGGTAAGCGCGGGCATGAAATAAAGCATTTGCTTGTTCATGATAGCAGTCATAGACTCATCTTTTGCGCCTGGACCCGCTTCTTTTGGTGGCATTTTACGAGTTAGGCTCTTTGCTTGCAAATACTGCGATCCACCGGCCAAGAGGGCGAGGATAACATTTGGTTTTGCTAGATCAAAGAAGCCAAGGGTAATAGTGTTGAGTTTTCCTGGATCATGGACAAAGGAATAGAGATATCCAGTCAAATTAGCGCCGGATACAGCGTCACGCAAGACGTAGAACAAGGCAATCAAGATCGGCAACTGGACCAAAATCGGCAAACAAGAAGCCAGCGGGTTAACCTTGTGTGTTTTGTACAATTCCATGGTTGCTTGCGCCTGCATTTGTTTGTCAGTAGCGTATTTTTTCTTGATTTCTTCCAACTTTGGTTGCATTTCCTGCATTGAGCGCTGTGCTTTGATAGATGCTGCAGTAAGTGGGTATAAAACCAAACGAAGGATAACGGTCAAAAGCAAAATGACTAAACCGAAATCATGTCCTGGAACGAAATTGTAGATACCAACAAAAACATTGAGGATTGGTTGATAGAGAATGGCGTTGAAAATTGAAGACATAGTAAGACAAGCATTAATAATTATTATTCTTCACTTTCAGCACTTGCCTCAGCAGCCGGAGCTTCTTCGGAAAGATCAGAAACATTTTCTTCTGGTTTTACTTCTGCTTCAAGCTGGATAACATTGATCTTCCAACCAGTTAGATCAGAAGCCAAGCGTACATTTTGTCCACTGCGGCCAATTGCAATTGAAAATTGTTCTGCAGGAACTTTAACGTTAGCTGTTTTATCAGTTTCACTGAGTTCAACACTGCTGATTTTTGCTGGAGATAAAGCGTGAGTGATGTATTGTTCAGCATTTTCACTGTACTGGATAACATCGATCTTTTCACCATTTAATTCTTCGATAATGGTGTTGATGCGACTACCACGCTGACCGATACAAGAACCGATTGGGTCGATAGCTTGGTCTGCAGTTGAAACAGCAACTTTAGAGCGGAAACCAGCATCGCGAGCGATACCTTTAATTTCAATAACACCGTCTGCTACTTCTGGAATTTCTTGCTTGAACACTTCTTTCACCATGCCAGTTGCGGAACGGGACAAAATAATTTCTGGACCACGGACAGTCATTTCAACGCGAGCAACATAAAATTTCAAGCGACTACCTGGGCGGTAGTGTTCATTGTGCACCATTTGGTCAGCTGGCATAACACCAGTAATTTTACCGAGGTCCACTAACACTTTGCGGCTTTCAACACGCTGTACAGTACCAACGATTGTTTGGCCTTCCTGGCTTTTGAAGTCACCGAACACCATTGTTCGTTCTGCTTCACGGATTTTTTGAATGATAACTTGTTTTGCAGTCATTGCAGCCATACGACCGAAATCATGCGTAATTTCTAAAGGAAGTTCAAGGACATCACCAAGCTTAGCACCTTTTTGTGCTGCCTTAGCTTCAGTAAGCATCATTTCAGTTTTTGGGTTGAAACGTGGTAAGTCGGTTGTTTCTTCGTCAGTCAATTCACGGCCTGCTTCGCGAGCTTTTTCGCGGCGAGCTGCCAATTCTTCCTGTGCCTTTTCTAACACTTCCGCATCAATATCTTCAACGACAGTCTTGATATCCCAAGCTTTCATGTCGCCGGTATCTGGGTTGAATTTAACCTTGATGTTTTGCTGTTTGTTACCAAAATCCTTACGATATGCAGCAGCGAGAGCGGCTTCGATCGTTTCCATAACTGCTTCATACGACAAGTTCTTTTCGTCGCAAAGCGCTTGAATTGCTTTTGTAATTTCGGACATACTTTTTAGTAAAAAATGATAATTTTGATAAAAAAAAGAGCGACTTTCTTTAAAAGCGCTCTTATTGTCAATAGTATAGCAAACAGCCCTTAACGTGTCAATCTTAGGTCTTTTTCAGTGGTTTTGTAGGTGTTTTACCACTAATCTTAACCTTGTCACCGACATCCATAAACTTATACAGTTTTTCAACATCCTTGTAGGCAATATTAACACAACCATGGCTCATCGGACGGATACCAAATTGGTTATGCCAATAGGCACCGTGTAAATAGTAACTTTTCTTAAATTCTAAATTCCATTTTGTGTTTGGCAGGTCGTAGTCCGCACCTCGATAATGCACAACCGGTACTTTGCGTAAAATGGAGAATTCCCCCACTGGAGTTGGCGTTGATAATTTACCGCTGGATATTGCCATACTGCCAACTTTTACATCATTCAGATAATAGGTTGCTTGCTGAGTTGTAAGATCAACTTCAGCACGGCGCGGCATACTTCGGTCACGCCCGCCTTTAAGCGGATTAAAACCATTTTCCACTTCAGCACCATCCGTATACTCATCACCATCAGTATCTTTGCTTGTTAAATCAGTGCGAAGTTGTATTTCAAGAAAATCACTTAGGCCATCTTTATCGGTATCAATATCAGATAATTTTACACGATCCTTAACAAGTGGTGAGTAGCCGTGTACGATTTCACTTCCATCAGGAAAGCCATCCGCATCAGTATCATGATAATTCGGATCAGTATGATAGAGACTTACTTCATCAACATCATATAAACCATCACTATCCGTATCGATTTCCGCAGCGTGAACAACCGGAGCACTTGCGAGCACCAATACACCAACGATAATTCCAAAGTATTTAGTCATATTATTGCATCAGTATAGCACCCAATTGGTCGGTGCGTAAGACCTTGGTTCCTAATCTTTCTAACCGCCTAACAACTCTGAGCGAAGGATGGTGATAGCGGTTATTTCTACCGGCTGAGATAATGGCCGTTTGAGGGTTCACCAACCTTACAAAAACGTCACTGCTCGAGCCTGGCGAACCATGATGTCCAACTTTGAGCACGTCCGCTTTTAAGGTCGGACACGCCTCCTTGTTCCTACAGTATTCTTTAATAACCGCCTCCTCAAGTGGTTTTTCCATATCACCAGTAAACATATACTGTTTGTTATTGTGAGTTAATTTAAACACAATAGAATAATTGTTGTTATCACCTGTCTTTACATCTAAAATGAACTTTGGGTCTGGCGAGATAAATTGCAGTGTATCACTAGCAATCGTCCACATAGTTGGACTAGTGATCGTTACCATATTTGCCTTTTCTGCCTGCAAAACAGCTTCCCAGGCCTCCCAATATGTATCGTGCGGCTTAGTTCTACCGTTGTCAATAACCTGTTTTACCTCGTAGTTTTTAAGCACATCAACGCACCCGCCGTAATGATCGAGGTCTGGATGCGTGATTAAAAGATAATCAATGCTCCGAATATAAAACGGCAACACTTTTCCGAGCTCGCTTAATACTTTTTTGTTTGCACCACAATCAACAAGCATCGTTTGTCCGTTTTCAAATTGAATAAGTGAACTATCACCTTGTCCAATATCTAAAAACCACACATGGAACGTGTGGCGTTGTTTTTCTTGGTGCCAATAGTACACTGCGCCAACAATCAAAAATAGCACAGCGACTATGCTGATGATGTATCCCCTCCTTGGCATATTTATTTTTGAGCGACTATGATCTGGTTAATCCAAACACCTTTTTCTTTGATAAGCAGATCTTCTTTAATTGAGAAAGCGAGCGCTTCCAAATCTTCTCGAACTTGTTCTGGACGATGATAGAATGAATCAATCACGATTCCACCTTCTTCAGTTGGGATGATCGGAGGGTCTTTTTGGTTAACATTGGTGACAATTAACTTACCCCCATCTTTGAGAACGCGATAGGCTTCATCAAAAAATCTTTTTGGACTTCTCAAATGCACAATTAAAAACGCAGCCACAACTATATCAAATTCGTTATCAGAGAAATCTAAAGCCTCAGCATCTCTGACCACAGTTGCCACTTTATTACTTTTGCGTTTTAAGACTTCGAGCATGTTTTCTGACACATCCGTTGCCGTGACCAAAGCACCCATATTTGCCATTTGCACCGCTAAACGACCGGTACCAGCACCAACATCGAGTATTTTCTTACCCTTTATATCGCCGAGGAGCGGTATGAGCCGATTTTGCTCAAAGCTATTGAGATACGCCTGTTTGTCGTCGTATCGTTTCGCGGCCAGGTTGTAGCCTTTGATTGAGTTGTAAACTTTGATTTTTGCCATAGTAGAATAGGAATATGTAAGAGCATACCATAGCCCACCAGGGTAGCGCCAGGTTAACCGAACTCCAGGAGCGCTCACCAAAGATTTGGGCAACTTTAATGACATAGTCTAAGCCAAAGTTGGAAATATAAGCAACGAGCTGGCCGATCGGAAAAAATATGACGCTTGCGACGACTGCAACAAAACCGCCGAGCATGAGCCAGGGCACAATCCAAAGAATTAAGATATTTACTAAGGGAGCAACGAGCGATAGACGTCCGAATTGGTACATTATGAGCGGTAACGTAATAATAATCGCTGAGAGTGTTGTGAGTAGCGGTTCAGAGATAATTTTGAACACGGCCGGTACATTAATTTTTTCTTCTAATAACGGTGAGATATACACCAACCCTATCGTTGCCAAGAAAGATAATTGAAAACCTGCATCCCATACCAACAGAAAAGGATTAACAACCAACATCACCGCCGCCGTAAAAACAAGGACCGTCCCAATTTCATTTTTACGACCGATTCGGACTGCCACCAAGGACAATGTTCCCATGACTGCCGCACGAACCACCGAAGCAGATAGCCCACTCAGAGTGGTAAACAACCACACGCTAACAAGCGCCACCCAGAAGGCTTGTCGACGCCACAAGCCTGCAGCGATGAGTGTGCTCATGAGAATGGTGGCTATAATAGTGATATTAAAACCCGAAACAGCTATTATATGTGTCACACCGGTGTTACTAAAATTTTCTACAAGCTCTGGCGGCAGGCCGCTTCTACTACCATAGAGAATGCCGGCCATAAGCCCACTTTCCGGTTGAGGCCAAAGTTTTGACACTTGGCTATCGAGTACATTTTTAAAACGAAAGATCTGCTCAAAAAAATGGCTGCTTATAGAAAATGGGTGGCCTACTTTTTTAATAACAGCCGGCCTGCATAATGACCAAACATTTTCTTTACCCAAATACTTATCATACCGAAAAGTGCTGTCCTCTTTATTTTCCGGAGCCTGCAAACGACAGGTGAACTCAAGCTCATCGCCATATTGAAACTCAGGATAATTTTGTGCCGTTACCAAAGCCCTTCCTCTGACAGGTTGTCCGCCAAGTGTTTTAGCAGTTATGGTGTAGTTTGTTTTATCAATACGCCGATCAGGTTCGTCTAAAATAACACCGGTTATTTTCACCATTTTGTCGTTATAAAAACAAAGATTGCTTTCGATATGACAATTCCCCGCCATAATTGCAGCACGCCACGAACCAAATAGCATGAATACACCGCATAATGCGACAAACCTTACTTGCTGGTTTTTTCTATACACAACAACTATCCCAATGCTCACGATTAGCAAGGTGAATAGAATTATTTTTATTACCTGAAACGATTCTATCCAAGAAAATAAACTTGCCCCCGTGATAAATAAAAAACAAAACGTGAGTAACCTTTTGTTTTTGGAAATAATGATTCGTTGTATCCCCTCCCCCATACTTTTTTAGAAATCGCGCGACTTGCCGTCTTCGAGAACTACCCATTCTGTTCCAACATCTTTAAAAAACTTTTCATGGAACATGTGGTATAGCCCGCCAGTTTTCAGAAGTGAATCATGGACCGGGAAAGCAACTTTCGGCTTCATGGCGAGCGCGTAATCTATGGAATTCCCAATGGTCATCCAAGGTGCCATGGCCGGAAAAGCCAGTATAGCAACCGGGCGATCAGGAATTGTTAAAGCGTCACCGGGGTAGAAGAACGTATTTGCGATGAAATAGCCGGTATTTCGGACGATCGGTACGCTTTTGTGGATAAGTGCATGGTCTTTGCCAACGCCTTCAATAATTATGTTTTGCACTGCTGCCTGCTCACCATCTTCAAGACGATCAACTTGAATATCTTCTTCGGCAAGCGCTTCAACCACCTCTGTATTTCCGAAAATGCGAGCGCGAGGATTGAACTCTACCAATCGTTTAATGGTAGGAATGGCAACATGATCTTGGTGACTGTGCGTTATCAAAATCGCATCGAGCTTTTCGAGATCAGGGACGGTTGACCAACTACCCGGGTCGATAAGAATGCGAGCGTCGCCTTCTTCGATGAGAAGACAAGAGTGTCCGAATTTGGTAATTTTCATAATATTCTTGTTAGAACCGCTAGAATAATCGTCGCCAAATTATACTAAAGTAAAGCCATTACCCTGTGCCACTTCACGCATTCGCACAGCATCCTGTTTATTGCTCATTTCATAGTAAAATTTTTGCCCAGGAGCTTCAATCCGAAATCGATAAGCTTCTATGCGTCCTCCCACAATATCTCGCACCTCAAGAGCAGTAATCGATTCTCTACGAATAGTAGTAAGTACTATACGCTTCATAGACATTATGACTACACTATCTCGATTAATTTGCACGATAATCCGGTTCTTCATGTGCAGATAAAAATATGGCGCAAAAAATATCGGCAAAATTCCTAAAAATAGCGCAAATCGAAGAATCTGCCAAACACCTTCTGAAGGAATATATTGGACAACAATGAACATGAGCAGGCCTAAACTCACACTTGTAAACAATGCTTTACCATACCCTTTGGTCAGATCAGTAATAATAAATTCATTGGACTGCAGAATAGTATCCATACATTTATACAACGACACTAACTAGCTTCCCTTTCACGTAGATGATCTTTTTAGGAGTTTTGCCTTCGAGCCATTTTTTGACTTTTTCACTTTGCATGACAAGCTCTTTGACATTTGCTTCGGTGATATCAGCTGCCACTTCGAGGTTATCACGAACTTTACCATTAACCTGCACAGCAAGCGTGAGGGTATTTTCCACTGTTAATTCTGGTTTAAAGGTTGGCCACGCTTCATGTGCAAGTGATTTCTTGTGACCAAGAACTTCTGTCCAAATTTCGTCAGCCATGTGTGGAGCAAATGGTGACATTAATTTAGCAAAGACTTCGTATTCTTCACGGGTGATTTTCTGTTCTTTGGTGAAGTGGTTGGCAAGTTCCATTAACTTAGCGATAGCAGTGTTGAAGGACATCTTGTCGATATCTTCAGAAACTTTTTTGATCGTCTGGTGCATGACAACCTGGTTGCTGCCTTCACCAGTTAAATATTCCTGCAAGTTCCAAACACGTTCCATGAAGCGGCGCACACCAACAAGGCCGTTGGTATCCCACTGTACAAACTGATCGAAAGGACCCATGAACATGATATACGTGCGGAACGCATCAGAGCCAAACTGCTCAGTCATTTCATCAGGGTTGATAACATTACCACGAGATTTACTCATCTTTTCGCCATCAGGACCGAGGATCATGCCGTGACTAGTGCGTTTTTTGTATGGTTCTTTTGTTGGAACCACACCAATGTCATACATGAATTCATTCCAGAAACGAGAGTACAACAAGTGAAGCACGGTGTGTTCCATGCCACCATTGTACCAATCGACTGCCATCCAGTAATCAAGATTTTCTTTAGATGCGAAAGCTTTAGTGTTAGTCGGATCAGTGTAGCGCAAGAAATACCAGCTTGAACCTGCCCAGTTTGGCATGGTGTCGGTTTCACGGCGAGCTTTACCGCCGCAGCGAGGACATTTTGTGTTCACCCATTTATCCATTGCGGCAAGCGGTGACTCACCCGTGTCGGTTGGTTCGTATTTTGTAACCTTTGGAAGTTCAAGCGGTAATTCTTTTTCATCAAGCGGGATCCAGCCTGGATTCATTTCTTCACCTTTACTTTGGAAATCTTTTTTCTCTGCACAAGCAGCACAAAATACGAGCGGAATCGGCTCACCCCAATAACGCTGACGAGAAAAGACCCAATCGCGGAGTTTAAAATTTATTTTATGTTTACCAAGATTCTTTTCTTCGAGCCAGGCAGTCATTTTCTTTTTCGCCTCTGCTGTTTCAAGGTCATTTAAAAAATCAGAATTTACTGCTTTGCCTTTTTCTGTGAAAGCTTTTTCATCCACGTTACCACCAGCAACAACTTCTTTAATTGATAAACTGAACTTCTTCGCAAACTCATGGTCGCGTTCATCATGCCCCGGCACACCCATAATCGCTCCAGTGCCAACTCCACCCATGACATAATTAGTAATCCAAACCGGAATTTCTTCACCGGTAACAGGGTTTATTGCTTTAATACCAGCATCAATACCCGTCTTCTCAACTTCATCACGATCTTCTGTTGCAACACGTTCTTTGAGTGTAGCTTCAACGTATTTTTTCACTTCGCTGCCTACTTGCCAACCAACTTTCAACCAGCTATTTGCTAGCTCGGCTGAAACTGCCACAAACGTAACACCAAAAATGGTGTCGGGACGTGTGGTGAATACGGTGAGCGTATCCTGGATTCCCGCCTTCGCGGGAATGACAAATTGCACCTCAGCACCCTCACTCTTACCGATCCAATTTTCTTGCTGGATACGAGCCGGAGTGATGTAATCTACTTCTTTCAAACCCTCAAGGAGCTTATCGGCGTATTTAGTAATGGCTAACATCCATTGTTCTTTATTGCGTTGTTCCACAGCAGTACCACAACGCTCACAACAACCTTGCACGACTTCTTCGTTAGCAAGACCGATCTTATCTTTTGGACACCAATTAATCGGCTGATTCTTTTTATACGCTAAACCGTGTTTATATAATTGTAAAAAAATCCACTGCGTCCATTTGAAATATTTCGGATCGGTCGTATCAACGGCGCGGGACCAATCAAAACCATAGCCGAGCGATTTAAGCTGACGGGTGAAGTTGGCAATGTTCTCTGCAGTCACTTCGGCTGGAGGACGGCCGGTTTTGATAGCATAATTTTCAGTCGGCAAACCAAAGGCGTCAAAGCCAATCGGATACAAAACGTTAAACCCTTCCATGCGCTTCTTGCGAGTGATGACATCCATCGCCGTGAATGGTCGAGGGTGACCCACATGAAGACCAGCACCTGATGGATACGGAAACTCAATCAGACCATAAAATTTCTTTTTGGTCGGATCTTCCTCAACCTCAAAGGTGCCTTCTTTTTCCCAGGTCTTCTGCCATTTTTTCTCAATTTCTTTCGGGTTATATTTGTTCATAGCAATAAGTCAAAAGTGTTCTTAGTGTAGCTAAAGTAGGCCAAAAAATCAAGCTTGTGAGAAAGCCAGGCACCCTGCTTCCGTCAAATACCGATGTTAGTACTCTAGGAGGTAAAAATGAGCGAACCAGCACAAACGAACACCTTTGGCGAGCTTCTTATCTTTTTCCACCGCTCATCCGCTTGGATTACCGAACAGGAACGTGAGCGGGGTAAGGAGTGGAGAATCCCTATCGCCCACCAACACTCAACATACTTCCAAAACGTTCTTTTCGCTCTTGAAGCAAAGTATCCCCAAATCCATGCCGAGGAGCTTGATATCGACTCACTCGGACAAGAGGCTGAATTTAACCCAGAAGCCCAAACAGTTTTTAGGGAAATGTATCACTGGCTTCAAAAGCTTGGTTACGACCCGCAGAAGGACAAACTCTCATTTGCCATAACCTTACACTAACATCGCCGCCTCCCAACTAGGAGGCGGCATTCTAACGCTGACAGACCGAGCAGTAATGTGTCCCACGCCCAGCAATTTTTTTCTTTTGGATAATAGCTTTTTTACAAGTGAGACAATTTTTCTTATCTCGTTCATAGACCTTAAGGAACCGTACAAAATTTCCTTTCTTGCCGTCACTGTCGACATAATTATTAAATGTAGTTCCCCGCTCTTTTACTGCCTGCTTAATTACTTCTTGCGTGGCTTGAAAAATCTTTTTTATTTCTTCATCTTTCAATGATGATGTATTGCGGTTTGGCAGCACACCAGCAAGGTGGCAGATTTCATCAGCATAAATATTACCAATTCCGGCAATAAACGCTTGGTTCAAAAGCAGGGCCTTAAGATTGGTTTTCTTTTTTTTGAAAAGTTCAGTAAGATTTTTTAAAGTAAAATTATTGGTCAACGGCTCAATGCCATACGTCGCGACAATCAATTCTTTCTGTTCAGGAGTGACAAGGCGTGCATAACCAAAACGGCGCATGTCGTTAAAGTACAACGTACCATCTTTTTCAAGTTCAATAATTATTTGCGTGTGCTTATCTGGTAATTCCCAGCTTACTTCTCCGTGCGATTTCGTTCCCGAATCTATAGGAGTCAGACTGTGCCCACCAGCAGTTATTTTGTTTTTGTTTTTATAAATAAGCTGGCCAGTCATTTTCAAGTGCACCAATAAATACAAAGCTGGTTTATGCAATTTAAACATGATCAATTTTCCTACTCGTTCAATTTCCTCAAACTTATTGCCAATTAATTTTTCAGGAAGCGCAAACTTGGTTTCACGAATCGATTTTTCGCGCACAACAACCACTTGAACAATTTTTTTGTTCAATATTTTTTTGCGTAAATCTTGGCGGATAGTTTCGACTTCGGGTAGCTCAGGCATAAAATAAAAATGTCATCCAGAGACAGTTGTCATCCCCGCGTGGCGGGGATCCAGGATACGACGTTGCGGTGTCCTGGATTCCCGTCTTCACGGGAATGACATTGTGAGGCTGGATGACATTATACTGTTGTAATTTTTTAGAGGTGTTTATTGATCATTTCCTGCAGTTTCTCTTTTTGTACGCCACCGATCATTTCATCAACTTTTTGGCCATTCTTGAAGAGAAGGAAGGTTGGGATACTCATGACGTTGAATTCACCAGCCGCGTTTGGGCTTTCATCAACATTGAGTTTACCAATTTTTACTTTACCCTCGAGCTCGTGCGCGAGATCTTCCACAATCGGACCCATCTGCTGGCATGGACCACACCATGGTGCCCAGAAATCTACAAATGTTAATTGGTTTGATTGCTTTACTTCTACTTCGAAGTTAGCAATCAAACCAATTAACATTTGTAGATTTCTGGGCACCATGGTGTGGTCCATGCCAGCAGATGGGTCCGATTGT
>JBKJTY010000007.1:0-14475 GCA_046590235.1 Candidatus Magasanikiibacteriota bacterium
ATTCTTTCGCAAGAATATTTGCATCTCGTAACGAGCGGGTCGCGAGTGGAGAGGATTCCTAAGCAGTTACAAAGAAAAGTGACAAGCCCGACTACGCACTAGTAATAAATAAAAGAACGATAGTGAAGTAAAATTGATTTATTAATACTTTTATAAGGAGCTGGATTCCCGCCTGCGCGGGAATGACACCCCTTCCGGGGGGGCGATACTTTTTGACGATAAAAAAACAACGGCGTTAAGCCGCTATTTTCATGTGTGCACTCATTAGGAGTCGAACCTAAATTTTCGGCTTCGCAGGCCAATGTCCTATCCATTGAACGATGAGTGCATGGACTAGATAACAAACGCCATTTTAAACGAAATAAGCGATTATGTCAAGCTGACAATTCACTTACTTGGCTTAAAATGGCGTAATCTTGATTATTAGAGCTTAAAGACTCGGGCCATTTTGTCGCTAAACGGCTCTTCTTCCTGATCGAGTTCTTCTTGCAAATAACGTTTTAAATGGTCACGGATTGGTCGTGGATCGTAATCGAGAAGCGGGACCTGCAAACGATGCTTAATCATATTATCAAGACCGAAATAGATATTTTTTACCTCAGGCGGATTGTAGATTATCCAAAACCCCGATAACTCACTATAGCGGTAAAACTTTTTTCCCAAGATGATACCTGTATCGGTTACCGCAAAATAAACATCCATCGGCGCCTGCATATCGTGCAGATAGATAATGATACCAAAAAGAACAACCGTTAATGCAAAAAGATAATTTTGTGAAATAATCGCATACGCCAAAAGAGCGATAACAAGAATTGTTGCGATAGAATACCAGCGCTTATTATGCTCGCGCTTATCATATTCTTTAACCCACCATTCATACACAATCGTGCCGGTAGGAACATTTTCTTTTAAGAGATCTTTTGGCATATATTTTGATAATATTAATTACAGTATAGCATATACCGGTCATCTCCAGCAAGAATTGAT
Source organism: Candidatus Magasanikiibacteriota bacterium (assembly GCA_046590235.1). Taxonomy (GTDB): domain Bacteria; phylum Patescibacteriota; class Patescibacteriia; order Magasanikbacterales; family GWA2-37-8; genus 2-02-FULL-45-10. The sequence continues at coordinate 988 of JBKJTY010000007.1, forward strand.
TTATCTCGTTTATATGCTATACTTACTTCTACTATATGGAACAGCAACCTGTAAATTTATTACCTGACCAGCCAACTTCTCGTAAAAAAGTTGTGATCATCAGCCTCGTTGTTGGTCTTTTTTTATTTGGCTTGGTAATTTGGAAAGCATCACAAGCATCAGGGATTAACCCGAGTATCACTCTCAGACCAAAAGCGGGCGGCATAATAGCTACTGTTACCAACTTTTTCTTTGACACTGAAAACGTACTTGATGGACAAACTGATGATCGTATCAACATTCTCTTGCTTGGCATTGGTGGTGCCGGACATGATGGTCCATATCTTTCTGATACTAATATTATTGTCAGTATTAAACCCACAACTAAAGAGGTTGCAATGATCTCAATCCCCCGTGATTTAGGGGTTAAGATCGCTGACCAAGGAGTCCGCAAAATTAACTATGCTGATGCATACGGTGAAATGTTAAACCCAGGAAATGGTGGTGATTTTGCACGACAAATTTTTGCTGAAACATTTAAGCAGCCGATCCCGTATTACATTAGAGTAGATTTTAAAGCGTTTTCTGAAATTATCGATGCGGTTGGGGGTATTGATGTAAACGTTCCACGAACTTTTACTGATACACAATTTCCAGGTGAAAATTTTAGTTATCGCACAGTACATTATGATGCTGGCAACAATCATCTTGATGGAGAATCAGCATTAACCTTTGCCCGCTCGCGTCACGGCAACAATGGTGAAGGCTCTGATTTTGCTCGCGCCCGCCGCCAACAGCTTGTTCTTGAATCACTCAAACATAAGCTTCTGTCAGCAGGAACGTATTTTAATCCTGCAACTATTACACAAATTCTTACTACACTTAGATCGCACATCTCTACTAATCTTGATGTTGGGCAGTTATTGTATCTTGGCACATTTGCAAAAGATATTACCGGATCGATTCGCAACCTGGTACTTGATAATTCTCCAAATGGCTATCTCATTAGTACCACTGGTGAGTCTGGGGCATTTTTGCTCTTCCCGAAAACCGGTGATTATACTACTATTAATACAGCGATCGACCAGATTTTCCAAACAACTTCGACTATTGCAACAGTAGCTTCTGCTACACCGATCACTACCACCCCATCCAAGGCTCCAGCCACACTTCCGTCCCTGGTTACGACCTCTAAAGTTGAGATCCAGAACGGTACCTGGAGAGCAGGTTTGGCCTCACGTCTAAAAGATCGCTTAACTGAACAAGGTCTCCGGGTTATCGGCGTTGGCAACAGTTTGAAGCGACCGATTGACAAAACAGCCATTTATGTGCTAAATTTGAGCGTCTCGGCCACTACGACCAAAGCCCTCAGCGCCTATTTCAAGGCACCGGTTTTGACTGTTTTACCTGATTGGTTGCAAGAATCATACGACAATCCGTATACCACCGAGCAAGAGACCGGCATGAAGTATAATAAAGATGCCGATATTCTCATCATTTTAGGCACAGATACTCAAGAATAAACAACAAACATTATGGCTACCCCAGCTACAATCGTTGATCAAAACTTACCTGTCGTCGCGCTGGTGGGCCGTGTTAACGTAGGCAAATCCTCAATTTTTAATAAAATTATCGAGCAAAACTTGGCTTTGGTTTCTGATATTCCTGGTACAACTCGTACCCGTAACGTCGCAAATGCTATTTGGCGCGGTAAACAATTCCGTTTGGTTGATACCGGTGGTTTAACCTTTTCAGAAGACGTCTTATTGGAAGACGATATCATCCGCCAAACCGAATTAGCTCTCAAAGAAGCTGATGCGATCGTTTTTGTACTTGATATTGCAACAGGCTTACTCCCTCAGGAACGCGAGCTCGCTCGTCGTTTACAACGCACTGCTAAAGACCGACCAATCATCCTTGTTGCTAACAAAGCAGATACGCTTGCCATGCACCAAGAAGTACACAACAAAGAATGGCTCCAACTTGGTTTTGGTGCTCCATTACCAATTTCTGCTGCTAACGGCAACAATATTGGTGACTTACTTGATGCTATTTTTAAAAGTCTCAACAAAGCAAAACGCCGTCCTAAGGTTGTTGAAGATATTCCAGTTATCAAAGTTTCCATCATGGGCAAACCAAACGTTGGTAAATCTTCTTTGTTTAACAAACTTATCGGTGAAGATCGTGTTATTGTGAGCGATATGCCACATACTACTCGTGAACCACACGATACGCTTGTTGAAATTGAAGGCCAACACATTTTATTCGTTGATACCGCTGGTATCCGCCGTAAAACTAAAGTTTCTGGCGAACTTGAACGAATGGGTATCGGCAAAAGTATTGCTACCGTTAACAAATCTGATATCGTTCTACTTGTTCTTGATGCAACCGAACCTATCTCCGACCAAGATCAGCAGTTGGCCGGCTTACTTCGCGAACATACTCGCAGTGTTATTATCGTGGTTAACAAATGGGACCAGGCAGAAGATAACAGCGATGAGTTCCGCAACAATGTTAAAAAAGATATTTTAGTTTCTTTCCCACACTTGGATTTTGCACCGGTAGTGTTTGTTAGTGCAAAAACTGAATATCGCGTTCACCAGATCTACCCCCTCATTAAACAAGCTTGGGAAGGCCGCCAAATTGTGGTTGATGAAGAAGTTCTCAAAGATTTCCTTAAGCGTACTATTAAGAAAAAACTTCCAACTCGTGGTAAAGGCGTCCGTCACCCGCGTGTTATCGCGTTGACCCAATTAGGTTATAGCCCACCGATGTTTGAAATGTTGGTAAAATCAAATACATCTGTACACATCTCCTATGTGAACTTTGTAGCCAACCGCTTGCGCGCTGAATTTGGCTTCTTTGCTGCTCCGATTGTGATGAAACTCAGCAAGCTGAAGCACCATACCTACGTTCCTCCAGCAGAAAAATAAACCGTTAAATAGAACCCCATGAAACTCATTGTCGGTCTTGGTAACCCTGGCAAAGACTACCGCTTAACTCGTCATAACGTTGGTTTTTTGGCTATCGATCAACTTGCAACACTGGATGAGGACGCGCATTTTATGCCAGATAAGAAGAGTAAATCGGATATCTGTAAAATGAACTTGGAAGATAAACGGGTTATTTTAGTCAAACCACAGACCTTCATGAATAACTCAGGCTTATCTGTTCGTGTCTTAATGGATTTCTACAAAGTAAAACCAAAAGATCTCATTGTTATCCATGATGACAAAGACATTCCCCTCGGTGATACTAAAGTGCACATCAACCGCGGTCCAGCAGGACACAATGGTGTTCGCTCACTCGTAGAACAGCTTGGGACACAAGATTTTACACGTATTCGTGTAGGTGTAGCCCCAACCACAGGACAGATCGTTGATACAGCGGATTTCGTTCTCGGCAAATTCACCAAAGAAGAACAACGCGAACTGAAACGCGTCTTCGAAAATATTATAAACAACACACTTCAACTCGTCCGTTAACTTTATATTTCCTTGAACATTAACGCAGTACATTAGTACTGCGTTTTTTATTTTAGAATGTCATTCAGAGCGAAGCGTGGAATCTTCCTATTATTTCATTTTACACAATGTGTCATTCCCGCGTAGGCGGGAATCCATTTCTTTATAAAAGTATTAATAAAATTAATTTTACTTCACTATCGTTCAATCATTTTTTCTTTAATTCTTTTTTCCTAGTGTTACTTTCTTTATAACTAAAGGAAAGTAACCAAAGAAAGTTTCGGGGGATGTTAAAACTCGCCCCGGCTCAGACATTAACACCCCCCGAACCCCAACCTATTGGATATGCATTACTTCGCAGCATTAGCCTATTTTCCAAAAATTACATATCGCCGGTTTGCGCAGCTGCGCCAAGCGTTTCCCAACATCGAATCTATTTGGAACGCCGATTGGAACCAACTCGTGAAAGCTGGTTTTGAAGAAGCGATTGCCTTTGAGTTTATGCAATGGCGCGAACTGTGTGATGTTGAAAAAATTGAACGAGAATTAATTGAAGATGGGGTTAATACTATTTCACTTGGTGAGCCAGAATATCCATTACTTCTTTCCGAATTACCTGATCCACCTATTACTCTGTTTATCCGCGGAAAACTACCGACCATTGATGCTTCTTTGGCTGTTGTAGGAACGAGACGCGCCACACCATACGGGAAAGAGGTGACTCGCATGATTACATCAGATGTGGCGAGACAAAAGATTGTGATTGTAAGCGGTTTGGCACTTGGTATTGATGGTGTTGCACATGAGGCAGCTCTGGATGTATGCGGTGTCACTGTGGCAGTGCTTGGGTCAGGTGTAGATGAACACACGATTTATCCAACCTCGCACCGACGATTAGCAGAACGAATTATTGCTTCCGGTGGTGCGATTGTTTCCGAGTATCCGCCAGGCTTTAAACCCACCCAATATTCCTTCCCTGCTCGTAACCGCATTATCGCCGGCCTGAGTCGTGGCACACTGGTTACTGAGGCGCCGACCCAATCCGGAGCCCTTATTACCGCCAAGCATGCACTAGATTATAACCGTGATGTCTTTGCTGTTCCCCACCCTATCACCTCTCAAACTGGGCAGGGTGGCAACTCTTTGATTAGGATGGGCGCAATCTTAGTGCAGGAAGCGACACAGATCCTAGAAAGCATGCATATTACCTGGCTACCTGAACCGACAACAGGCGCACCCGTCCTAAACGAAATTGAAGAAAAGATTATTAGCACGCTGTCCCGCATTGGTGTTCATATCGACCAATTAGCCATACTTACTAAACTTCCATCTACCATCGTCATGAGTACGCTCAGTATTCTTGAAATGCGCGGCTTGGTGAAAAATGCTGGAGGAATGCAATATATTAGATTATAAAAAACCGGCGACCTTATATGGCCACCGGTTAACACTACTAAGCGGTAAATTAATAAACTAGACAATCCGCTGGTTTTAGGCTGCTTTTTTAGGAAATATTTTTGAAGGGTTCCATTCTTGTGCGTGACGGTTCGTGACATCTTCTTTTGAAACAGGTCGCAGATTCGTTTCCACTGAAGCTTGGCGCGCGTCACGCTCCATTTTCGCTGTTTTGAAATTCATGTTTTCAAGTGCTGTTTTTGCTAACCGGACCATTTCTGCATCGGCCTTACGATTTCCAGAAACAATGTCAACAACCATTTCTAGGTCTTTAACATCTTGTTTGGTTATCCCCCTACTATCTCCATTTTTTATTTGGTTAAACACCTGTTCTGGTCGATTGATGTTTTCATTCAATCGATTGGTTAGCTGCACATTTTCGAGCGATCTCACTTGGTCGGCCTGGCGTTTTTCCATTTGAGCCGCTTTTTCTCCTGACGGCTCAAACTCACCTTGTTCTACCGCTCTGACTTCGGTGTTTTGCCGCGCATCAAAGGGCGCCTCGACTGGTTTATTATCTAAACGCACGTCTGCTTGAATCTCAGCATCAGCTTTCATTTTAGCTTTTTCCTTGTCAATTAGTTCACCTAAATCCATTCTGATCTCTGTAGTTGTTTCCTGAGCCGGACGGTATCCCTCTATTTTTTCTGCCATAAAAATAAATGAAGTTAGTTAATAGTAAAATAATAGCATATAATTGACATTTCAGCCAAAAAACGCTATAGTAGCTCGGTTAATTAGGAGCCTTTTATCTGTCGATTTCGCCAGATAAACCTCTTTCGTTAGGAAGATAAAAGTTCACTTTTATCTTCGCTCACTCAATTCGTTTATGAAGAAATTAGTCATTGTTGAGTCCCCGACAAAAGCCAAAACTATTACCAAATTCCTTGGAAAAGACTATATTGTTAAGTCTTCTTTTGGCCATGTCCGCGATTTACCCAAAAGTAAGATTGGTGTGGATGTTGAGAAGAACTTTGAACCGCACTATATAGTTAGCCGCGATAAAACCAAGGTAGTTAAAGAACTCAAAGATGCTGCTAAGAAAGTAGATGAAATCTTGTTCGCAACTGATGAAGATCGTGAAGGGGAAGCTATTTCCTTCCATTTGGCGACTATTTTGGGTATTGAGCCAGCGAAGGCAAAACGTATTACTTTCCACGAAATTACTAAAACCGCTTTAATGCATGCGATTGAAAACCCGCGTTCATTGTATTTGCATTTAGTTGATGCGCAGCAAGCTCGCCGCGTACTCGACCGTCTCGTTGGCTACAATCTCTCCCCTTTCTTATGGCGTAAAGTTGCCAAGGGTTTGTCCGCTGGCCGCGTGCAATCTGTTGCCGTGCGCTTAGTTGTGGAACGTGAACGAGAGATCCAAGCTTTTAAAGCAGATGAATACTGGTCTATTGAAGGTGATTTTAAAACTAAAGAAGCTACCGAAGCTTTCAATGCCAAGCTCCAAAGTATTAAGGGTAAAAAAATTGAAAAGCTTGATTTGAATAACAAAGAACAGGTTGACGGCATTGTCGCTGAACTTAAAAATGCTACCTACAAAATTACTGATGTTGATGAAAAGCAAGTTAAACGTAACCCACTCGCTCCATACACTACTTCAAGCTTACAACAGGATGCCAACCATCAGCTTGGCTTTTCTGCAAAGCAAACCATGCGCTTAGCACAACAATTGTATGAAGGTGTTGAACTCGGCGACGAAGGTTCTGTAGGTTTGATTACCTACATGCGTACTGATGCCGTGAACTTGTCTGATACTTTTATTCAAGGTGCAACAGAATTAATCGGCAAAGAATACGGCAAAAAGTATCTTGTTGATGAACCACGTAAGTTTAAAAATAAAAGTAAGGGTGCTCAAGAAGCTCACGAAGCGATCCGCCCAAGTGAAGTTACTCGCACTCCTGATTCATTAGCAACACACCTCGAACGAAACCAGCACCGCTTGTATACTCTCATTTGGAACCGTGCAGTCGCTACCCAGATGGCAGCCGCCGAACTTAATGCTGCAACGATTGATATCGAGAGCAACAACGGCTATAGCTTCCACGCTACTGGCCAGACTGTTGTGTTTGAAGGTTTCTTAAAACTTTTCCCTGAAAAAACTAAAGAAAATGCTTTACCAAAACTTAAAGTTGGCGAAGCTGCAACGTGCGAGGTGTTAAAACCAGAACAGCACTTTACTGAACCGCCAGCTCGCTTCTCTGACGCGACTCTGGTTAAGTCTCTTGAAGAATTTGGTATTGGCCGTCCATCTACCTACGCTCCAACCATCGCGACAATTGAAGATCGCAACTACGTCGCTCGTGATGACAAAAAGAAATTGATGCCCACCGATATTGCTTATACGGTTAACGATCTTTTGGTTGAACATTTCCCACACATCGTTGATTTCCAATTCACCGCTGAAATGGAAGAGCACTTCGATGAAATCGCGCGCGGTGAAAAAGAATGGCAACCAATCATTGCTGATTTTTATCATCCGTTCAAAGCGAATTTGGATAAAAAAGATGCCGAGCTCGTTAAGCCTGAAGAAGCAACTGACGAAGTTTGCTCTAAGTGTGGTAAGCCTATGGTAATTAAGACCGGACGTTTTGGTAAGTTTATGGCTTGCACCGGTTATCCTGAATGTAAAAATACCAAACCAATTGGCGGCGAAAAAGATGCTGCAGCAGTTGAGCCAACTGGTCTTGTCTGTGAAAAATGTAATTCACCAATGATTCACCGCATGGGACGTTTTGGGCCGTTTATCGGCTGTTCCAACTACCCGACCTGCAAGAACATAAAGAGCATTGAAGTTAAGATCGATATGAAATGCTTTAAATGTAAAGAAGGCGACCTTATTGTGCGTAAAAGTAAGCGTGGTAAACCATTTTACGGCTGCAACCGCTATCCGGATTGCGACTTTGCCCTCTGGGAGAAGCCGACTGGTGAGTTTTGCCCAACTTGTACACAGCCTCTTGTCTTTGCAGCTAAAGGAATGGTCAAATGTAGCAGTAAAGAGTGCGATTTTACCAAACCGCAACCTACTTCTGAAGAAACTCCAGCTGCTTAAGTATTGTCAATTTTATAGGGAGTCATTATACTACCTCTGAATTGTTAAACCGTATGCCCTATAAAGTTGATTTTCCTCCAAAACTTAGCATTGACCACGTTATTGAACGTATTAAACGCTACACTAGACCATCTGAAGTAGAGATGGTCCTTTTGGCATTTGAGACTGCAAAGAAGGCGCATAATGGACAATTTCGTAAATCAGGCGAACCATACATTAACCACCCACTTGGGACTGCCTTTATTTTGGCAACCATGAAAATTGACGCGGCTATCGTTGCTGCTGCATTGTTACACGATGTTCCTGAAGATACTGATTTTACCATTGAAGATATTGAGCGAGACTTTGGTGCTGACATTGCCTCTATGGTTAATGGCGTGACCAAACTAGGTAAACTCAAATACCGTGGCATGGATCGCTATATCGAAAACCTCCGCAAAATGTTTGTGGCTATGGCTGAAGATGTCCGTGTTATGATCATTAAATTTGCTGATCGTATCCACAACTTAAGCACACTTCAATATTTAGAAGAATCCAAACGACATCGCATCGCTATGGAGAGTTTGGAAATCTACGCCCCTATCGCCCACCGTCTTGGTATGGGTGAATTCAAAGGCATGCTTGAAGATTTGGCCTTCCCATTTGTTTATCCGAAAGAATACGAACGCACTGTAACTGTTCGCGATCAAATTGCTCAAGATGGCGACACCTATATTGATAGTGTTCTCCAAGTGATCCGCAAAGAACTTAAAGAAGCTGGCATCCACTATATCGATACCCACGGTCGTCGCAAACAGCTCTACAGTTTTTACCAAAAATTAGTTAAAAAAGACTGGGAAACCAGTAAAATTTACGACATTATTGCTTTGCGTATCATCGTGCCTGATATCGCCGACTGTTATGCTGCTCTAGGCATCATCCACAAGCTCTGGAAGCCTCTTAAAGGCCGTATTAAGGACTATACCGCCCAAGCAAAGCCTAACGGCTATAAATCGCTCCATACGACCGTTTTTTGCGTTGGTGGCAAGGTGGTAGAGTTCCAAATCCGCACCAAAGAAATGCACTACGAAGCTGAATTCGGTGTAGCAGCACATTGGCATTATGATGAAAGTGGTATCAAGTTGCCGGCTAAGGAAATCGTTTGGGCAAAAGAGTTGGCGCAAATCCAAAAAGACATTCTAATGAACATGTCCGACTTGGAAGATTTGAAAGTCGACTTTTTCCGCAACCGCATTTTCACCTTCACTCCAAAAGGTGATGTCATCGACTTGCCCGAAGAAGCAACTCCAGTTGATTTTGCTTACCATATTCACTCTGAAATTGGTAACAAATGTACATCTGCTAAAGTTAATGACAAAATAGTTGCGCTTAATACCTCTCTTCAAAGTGGCGACGTGGTGGAAATTATTGTTGATAAAAATCGTAAAACACCAAGTCCAGATTGGCTTAAATCAGTCAAAACACATTTGGCGAAATCGCATATCAAGGATAGTATCAAATCAAATTCTATTAAAGATTGGTTGACTTACTTGATCCCTTACAAACGCAAAAAAACTGGCTAATCAATAAAAAAATCACTGGGTTAAACGCCAGTGATTTTTTTAATGATTTCCTTGAGTTCATCTTTGGAGTAGTAGCTCACCGTAATCGATCCTTTATCTTGCTTGCCACTGACCGAGACTTTGGTGCCGAGAGTGGCACGTAGTTGTTCTTCTAAGTACATCAGGTTTGGGTCACGACGAAGTGACGATTTTGGCACTTGCTGCTGGACTTGCTTTTCTAAATCTCGAACGGTTATTTTTTGCCCGAGCATGGACTGGAACATGTCCATTTGTTGTTTTTTATCAGTTAGGGAAAGTAAGGCACGCGCCTGGCCTGGAGAAATTTTGCCAGAAATGAGCGCTGCTTGTATTTCTTCAGGTAAAGCGAGTAAGCGAATCGTGTTAGCGACTGCGGGGCGACTTTTGCCAACTTTTTGCGCTACTTGTTCCTGGGTTAAACCGAACTCATCGATTAAACGTTTGAAAGCAAAGGCTTCTTCAAGCGCATTTAAATCTTCGCGCTGGATATTTTCAATCAAGGCAACCTCTAGACGTTTATCATCAGCCATTTTTTTGACTATAACCGGAACAGTCGGCATATTAGCCAGCTGAGAAGCACGCCAACGACGTTCACCGGCAATAATCTGGTAGCGTCCATCGGGCATTTCACTAGCTAACAACGGCTGTAAAACTCCGTGCTCCTTGATAGAATCAGCGAGTTCTTGCAATTCTTCTTGCTTAAAATTGCGTCGTGGCTGCTTTGGATCGGCAGTGATTTGAGAAACAGGAATATACAAAACACGTTCACCGGTGTTGGTACTTGGAACTGTTTCTGCTGCTGGTTTTTTTTGTGGACCCGTAGACGAAATTAATGCGCCTAACCCTCGACCCATCGACATACAAAGAAGTTTTAAAAATTATTTTCTGGTGGTTGTTCTGGTTTTATTTCAAAAATTTCCATCAACTCGCGCGCTAAACCTTCATAGGCTTTCGCTCCTCTGCCGCCTGGTTCGTAATGAAAGATGCTTTTACCAAAGCTTGGCGCTTCTGCGAGGCGAACCGTGCGTGGAATGACTGAATCGAAAATTTTACTTGGGAAAAACTTCTTTAACTCCTGTACAACTTCTTCGGATAAGCGGTTGCGGGCGTCATACATGGTGATCACCGCCCCTAAAACTTCAATTTCAGGTTTAATATTTTCTCGTACTAATTCGATTGTTTTCAATAATTGACCCAATCCTTCGAGTGCGTAATATTCAGCCTGGACAGGGATCAGAATTTTATCAGCTGCTACCAAACCATTGAGTGTTAGCAAACCGAGTGATGGTGGTGAGTCGATAATAATGTAATCGTAGGCATGCTTTGCTTCAGCTAACACATCCGCTAAACGGCGTTCGCGGCCTTCAATACTTACCAATTCAATATTAGCACCTGCTAAGTCGGAAGTAGATGGTACAACGCGTAAACCGGCATGATTAGTGTTGTGGGTAACATCGTGGAGGCGCTGTTGATTCATGAGCGCATGGTATAAACCCTTATCCAAATCTTGATGTTTTACCCCTAAACCAGAGGTAGCATTACCCTGCGGATCAAGGTCAACGAGGAGCACAAATTTTCCAGCTTCAGCTAATCCAGCAGCCAAATTAACGGCCGTCGTGGTCTTGCCTACCCCACCTTTTTGATTAACAACAGAGATAATAACGGACATACAACAATAGTATTTTTGGATGAACCTACTATATCATACAATTGACAAATGACCAAGATTACGGTAGGATGTAGGTAATCAAAAAGCCCAGATGGCGGAATTGGTAGACGCACGGGACTCAAAATCCCGCGACTTCGGTCATGAGAGTTCGATTCTCTCTCTGGGCACATACTAGAAAATAGCAGCTTAACGCTGTTGTTTTTTTATCGTCTAAAATAGCATCCTGCCGGAGGGGTGTCATTCCCGCGAAGGCCATACCTACCGGCAGGCAGGCGGGAATCCAGGATACTATAATGTCATTCTGAGGAATCGAAGAATCTTCCTATTATTCAATGTTACTTCACTATCGTTCTCTTATTTATTACTGCTGCGCAGTGCGCTTATCACTTTCTTTGTGCTGCCGTTAAGGAATCCTCTTCGTTCGCGACCCGCTCACTACGAGATGCAAATTGTAGTGCGAACTACAATTTCAAAAGAAAGTTCGGGGGATGTTAAAACTCGGTCGCTGCGGCTACCTCAAACATTAACATCCTCCGAACCCCCTAGGTGAATGGCTGTAGGGTTGTTTATTTACTATTTTCTTGCTAAACTATGCCTATTATGGAAACTATAAAACTTGGAAAATACACCCACTATCGTGGCGGCCTTTACGAAGTAGTTGCCGTCGGTCGTATGGAAGCAACCCTCGAAGAAGTGGTTGTGTATCGGGCTCTCTATGATACTAAAGACTTTGGTCCAAACCCGGTTTGGGTTCGTCCTGTTGTTTCATTTCTTGAAACCGTAACTGTCGATGGTGTTGTGCAGCCCCGCTTTACCTATGTTGCTTAATAACCGTTTTACTCATCGTTTTCTTCGCAAATTTTCCCTGCCGCTTGTGTACGCTTTTAATGTTGGTGCGGTAGCTCTTTTTTATTACTTCATTAAAGAATCCCGCGAGATTAGCTTAGTTTTTTTGGCTGTCGTTACCGCGCTCATGCTTTACGCGCGATTCATTGAGACGCATTGGCTCATAGTTAAAAAAACGACTGTTCATAACTCTCATATTACAAAACCTCTCCGAATTGCCCTTCTCACCGATCTCCATGTTGGTTGCAGTAAAGGAGTAAAATGGATTGAAAAAGTTGTCGCCCGAACTATTGAACTAAAACCGGATCTCGTCCTTATCGCCGGCGATCTCATCAACAACCAGTTCCCGACTTCTGATGAAACTGCGTTTCTATTGCCGCTCGCAAAACTCAAGCAGTTTCCCGCCTATTACGTACTTGGTAATCACGATTATGGCACCGGTAGTTATCGTAATTTCTTTTTTGAAGATAATTCAGAACAAGTCATGAAGCGTATGGCGGAAATCGGCATTCCCCTTTTGCGGGACGAGCTTATCGAAGTATCTATTAACGAGCAGAAGCTATCCATCTTTGGGTCTGAGGACGAATGGAGTAAACCGATTAATTACACTCCGGCCGCCAATGCTCCGACTGATGTTCCGCTTATCTTTGTCACACATAATCCTGATGCGATCATGGGTTGGCCGTCGACTGGTCGACAGCCTGATTTGACCCTGGCCGGACATTCACACGGCGGACAGATTGCCTTATTCCGCTTTCCGCTTGGCAGCGCCTCGCTCAAACTCGGTCGTGGATATTATCACGGTCTTCGAGAATATAAAGGTAAACCGATTTATATTTCTGTAGGGCTCGGCGAGTCTACTCTCCCCCTTCGCTTTGGAGCACGGCCGGAAATTTCTCTCATTGAACTTAAACCAAAAACCACCGCTTAGGTGGTTTTTTTGATGAACTTGGCGATATAGAATCCTTCAATGTCTTTAGTAGGCACGAGGCGGAGGGTTGGTTTTGTTCGAGGATCGTTTTTTTCGCCTTCCCACTCTTTTACAATCGGGCCTGGCGGAAGTTGGTTTAGACTAATAGGCACTATTTCAGCTCCGAGTGCTTCTTTAATAAAGCGGCTCACCTGTCGTTCATTTTCTTCCGGCGCAAACGTACACGTGGAGTATACAAATGTCCCGCCCGGCTTCAACATGTCCCAGGCCGCAAACATAAGCTTGCGCTGGATGAAGGCGTGCTCTTTAATATTTTTTTCGCTCCAAAAACTATAGGTCCGCGGTGAACCGGCGATGAAACGTGCTTCAGCGGTGCATGGCGCATCAAGCAAAACTTTATCAAAATAATTTTTGTGTTCATCGATTAATTTCCAACCGTCTTCAAACGATACTTTAGCGAACGACGTATCCTGGATTCCCGCCTGCCTGCCGGTAGGCATGGC
>JBKJTY010000014.1:0-6346 GCA_046590235.1 Candidatus Magasanikiibacteriota bacterium
GCTTGTTTCGTGGTATAACCAGTTGTTCTCTTTGACAACGCACGTTAATCATATTACGCCTGGAAAAGGCGAGAAGGAATGGTGTCCTGTGAAGACGCTGACCAATCTTGAAGACCCGAAGTGGTTTGAAGAGTTCATGCAGTTGCCCTTGAAGGAACGACTGGACATGCTTCACAGCTACGTCGTTAAACCATCTATTGCACGCAACGAACAAGAAACGGAAGAATATAAGGAGTTCACGAAGTTTATCGGTGTCACCTTTGGTGATGGAACCGACGCGGCAATCGAAAGGGCTTTCGGAAAGGATTTTCTTACCGGGAACAACTTCGGCGTGGACTACTACATTGACACTACCTGGCATTACATCCAGGCAAAGCCGTTCATGATTTTGGGTGACGATTTTTTCCGTCGGCTCCTTGATTCGCAGTACCACATCACCTGGGCTATGCTCGATTATCTTACGCACTCTCACTACGAATGTCAGCCTGATCCTGACGGTGATCAGTATCGGGTTGAGTGTGTGGAGACCGTTCGCCGACTGCTCCTGACTAAAGAAGGGCAGAAGGTGACGGTGGAGCTCATCCGCAGGTATGATGGAAGTGAGTTTTGCAGCCTCATTGAAAACTACTTGAGTTTTTCCGATGCTACGACCGATAACCTGCGGCAGATCCGCGATTTCTTCGTGGCCGCCGTGGCATCGAAGGAGCTGAAAGACTTGAGCGTCAGAGAGGAGATTGATCTTCTGAGCAAGTTCGTGTAACGTGCGTGTTGCAAGTGCAGTTCAAAGAGATGTGCGGCGGGCTCACAATGACGCCCGCATTTCACAAACAACTCAGAAATTCTGGGTTGTTTTTGTTTTCCGCCTAGTCTTGATTTAACCCTGCCAAGCTGGTATACTAAGCCAGTCAAAACTGTTTTTACCTCCATGAAAAAAATTATCATTGTTATAGGTCCACCAGGCTCTGGAAAGGGAACCCAGGCAAAGAAAATCGCCGCAAAATACGGGTTTACCCACCTTTCTACTGGTGATATGTTGCGCCGCTTAATAAACAGTCCAAAGCTAACTGCAGACGAAGCAGCTGCTGTGGAAAGAATGAAAGCCGGACACTTGGTGTCGGATGATCTTATTTACAAATTAGCTTTTGGTGAAATTGAGAAGTGTCTTGCAGTGGGACAGGGTGTAGTGCTTGATGGTGCTATCCGCTCAGTTGCCCAAGCTGAAGCCTACCAAGATTTTTTTACAAAAAAAGAGTATACTAATGAAGTCGTTGTAGTGGATATTGCTCTGCCGGATGAAGAAGCGTTTAACCGCCTTACTTCCCGCCGCATTTGTAGTCATTGCGCTGAGATTATTCCAGCTGGCACCACTCGTCATTATTCTGTCTGTCCAAAATGTTCTGGTGAATTGATTACGCGATCAGATGACAATGCGACTATTGTCCAACACCGTATCGAGATCCAGGGCAACAAAGCGTTGGCCCCAATCAGAGCATGGTTCAGCAACCATAAATTGCTCACTAGTATTGATGGTACACAACCAATTGAATTAGTAGAAGAATCAATAACCGCAGCCTTACAATAAAGTATGCTTATCAAAACACAAAAAGACATCGAAAATATTAAAAAGAATGGCGAGATGATGGGCGTTATTCTTGAGGACCTCGAAAAAATGTGTGTGCCTGGCATGTCTTTGGTTGAGCTTGATAAGAAAGCTGAAAAAATGATCCGTGCAGTTGGCGCTCGCCCTGCCTTTAAAGGTTACAAAACACATGTTGCAGACCGTCCGTTTCCAGCAACCGTGTGTATTTCTCTCAATACAGAATTGGTCCACGGCATTCCAAAAAAAGGTGTTGTCCTCAAAGATGGTGATATTATCACTTTAGATATTGGTATGGAATGGCCATATTCCAAAAAGGAAAAAGGCGTTTACACTGATACTGCAGTTACGGTTGTAGTTGGTAAAATTCCTGAGAAGGTACAAAAGCTTGTTGATGTTACTCGCGAAGCCCTAGAGCGCGGTATTAAGGCTGCTCAGCCAGGCAACAGTGTAGCTAGTATTGGTAAGGCTGTTGAAGGCTATGTGAAGTCTATGGGTAAGTACGGCATTGTGCGTGATTTGGTTGGTCACGGTGTTGGTTATACCGTTCATGAAGAACCAAGCATTCCAAACTATTACGACGCAACGCTTGAATCAATTCTTCTTAAACCTGGCATGGTTATTGCTATCGAGCCGATGATTTCACTCGGTGGTTGGCGCGTGGAAACAATGGATGATGGTTGGACGATTAAGATGTCTGACAATTCATTGTGTGCGCATTCTGAACACACGGTTATTATTACTGAAGATGGTAATTTCGTTGCTACTCGTCGTCCTTCGGAAAAGAAATAAGTCGCTTGGCAGTGTCATTCCCGCGAAGGCGGGAATCCATGTGCCAGCATAGTTTAGTGATGGATTCCCGCC
Organism: Candidatus Magasanikiibacteriota bacterium; assembly: GCA_046590235.1. GTDB lineage: Bacteria > Patescibacteriota > Patescibacteriia > Magasanikbacterales > GWA2-37-8 > 2-02-FULL-45-10. The sequence continues at coordinate 2,462 of JBKJTY010000014.1, forward strand.
TTCGCGGGAATGACAGTTAAACCTATATGAACATTCTCGCCATCGATTACGGCACCAAACGTCTCGGTTTAGCTTGGTCTGACACCACGCTTGGTGTTGTGTTGCCGTATGGTGTGGTAGAAGGGGATACATTACCTCGTAAGATTACCGCTTTTGTTAACTTGCTCAAAAAAGAACGTATCGACAAAATCGTTGTTGGTTTTCCGTTTGGTATTGATGGTAAGGAAAATAAAAACACTGAACGTGTCCAGAAATTCGTGTACGAACTGCAAAAACATATCACCATTCCGATAGACTACCAGGATGAACGTTTTTCTTCTTACGGCGCCGATTCCATGGGTGAGGGTGTTTCGCGCGATGAGCGTTCCGCTATGTTTATCCTCGAAGGGTACTTACAAAAAAATAAACGAAAATAATATGGAAGCGATCGTCCTAAATCGGAGGGACGTTCGGGAATATGACCAGATGGTCACGCTCTACACGCGCGAAAAAGGCAAAATTGAAGTGCTGGCTCGCGGTGTGAAAAAGAGTGTATCAAAAAATGCGGCCTTTCTTGAGCCGTTTTTTTTAGTTGATGCCGAGTTCGTTGAAGGTAAAGAAAAAGACCATTTAATTCGGGTATATCCGCTCAAATGTTTTGACCGTATTCGTGAGAGTTTTGTAATGATGCAATTGCTCGGTTATAGTGTTGAGCTTTTCCGTGAAACGATTCCTGGGCAAGAACCAGATACAAAATTATTTGATTTTTTAATAACGTGGATTAATTTTTTAAATGGTCCCGAAGCACCTTTACAAATGGTTGATGCGTTTATTATTCGTTTGTGGGGAAGATTAGGATTTTCTATCGCTCTTGATAAGTGCGTTATCTGTGGTAAGGAAGAAAGAAAAGCTTTGTATCCGATGGGCGGAGGTGTTATCTGTGGCAATTGCGCGCTAACAAAAAAACAAGCCAATGATACGATCTTGTTATTATCACCACTCGTTGTAGAAGTACTGACAGTAATGGCTAATGATAGTTATGAAAAAGTAGTCGAGAAGCTTACCCAAACTATCCCAGAATTACATCAAGCCGTTATGGCCTTTGAGATGTATCATAGTAGTCGTCGTTTACCAACTCTAACACTTCGATAAAGCGTATAAATGACGAGGCGACGGAAGGGTATAATCCCAACCGTCGCCAGTCTTAGTTGCCGAGTATCCCAGCGAGCCATCCCAAAAAGGCGCCCATGTAGATAAGCCCGGCAACGCAATGCCAGAAGATGTGTTCAGCGGCTCGAACGAATCCGTCGAACAACACCATCCCGACCTGCTTGCCAAGAGAAACACTTGTCATTGCCAGTGCCCTGGCGCGCTCCTTTGAGCGGGTAAATGGGTGGTTGCCTTCTACTCTAAAGACAAAGCCGAGTTCCACGTTTTCCCCTTTGCAAACTAAGGCCGCAAGTATAGCACAAAATAGAGCTTTTGTCAATCGTAAAGGGGGTAAAACTTGCAATTTTAGCGCTTTTTCGCTAGGATAGAGCAATCACTTTTTAAGTTTGTCCTATGCGTATTGAAATTAAAGAACTGTACAAGCAGCACGCTTCGCTCTTGGACCAAGATGTCGAAGTAGTCGGCTGGATCAGAACTGTCCGCAATTCAAAAAATTATGGGTTTATTGCTATCAATGATGGTAGTTTTTTCAAACCACTCCAGATTGTTTTTGATGCTGAAACGCAATGTGACCAAGCAATTGAATCATTGCCAATCGGTACCGCCCTAGCAGTAACAGGCAAGCTTGTTGCTTCACCTGGTGCTGAACAGCCTTGCGAAGTGAAAGCAAAAAAGATTGTCATCATGGCAATGTCCAACGCAGATTTCCCGTTGCAGAAAAAACAACACACGTTTGAATTCTTACGTACTATCGCGCACTTACGCCCACGCTCAAATACGTTTACCGCAGTCTTCCGTGTGCGCAGTTTGTTGTCCCAAGCGATCCATACTTTTTTCCAGGATCGTGGTTTTGTGAACGTCCACACGCCAATCATCTCTTCAAGTGATTGTGAAGGTGCAGGCGAAATGTTTCGCGTCACCACACTTGATCTAAAGAAGGCTCCAACAAAAGAAGATGGTTCAATAGATTTCTCACAAGATTTTTTTGGCCGCGAAACTGGTTTGACTGTCAGTGGTCAGCTTGAAGGTGAAGCGATGGCAATGGCTTTTGGTAAAATCTACACCTTTGGCCCAACCTTCCGCGCTGAAAATTCCAACACCAAACGTCATGCCGCTGAGTTCTGGATGATTGAACCGGAAGTTGCATTTGCGGATTTGAAGAGCAACATGCAGCTTGCTGAAGACATGTTAAAATACATTATCAAATACGTTCTGGAACGCGCTCCAGAAGAAATGAAATTTTTCAACAAATTTATTGATGAAGGTTTGCTCGAACGTCTTGAGCATGTCGCAAATTCAGATTTCGGCCGCGTTACCTATACCGAAGCAATCGACATCCTACAAAAATCCGGTGAAAAATTTGAATACGAAGTCGCTTGGGGCAAAGAACTCCAAACAGAACACGAGCGTTACCTCGCAGAAAAGGTATATAAGAAACCAGTCTTTGTTACCGATTATCCAAAAGAATTCAAAGCCTTTTACATGCGCCTTAGCGACGACAAAAAAACTGTCGCAGCAATGGACTTGCTCGTCCCAGGCATTGGTGAAATCATCGGCGGCAGTCAACGTGAAGAGCGTCAAGAAATCCTGGAATCTCGCATGCGCGATGTAAATCTTAAGCCAGAAGACTACTGGTGGTACCTCGATCTTCGCAAATATGGCGGCGTGCAACATGCCGGTTTTGGTCTCGGCTTCGAACGTGCTGTGATGTATATCACTGGTATGGATAACATCCGCGACGTCATTCCATTCCCTCGTACGCCAAAGAGTGCTGACTTTTAAAGAGTAAACTTCAAAATACGATTGCGAAGTGCGTTCTACGAGGACCCCGCCCCGCCGTACCAACGGCGGGGTTCTCATTTTTAAATGGTTTATTTCTTCTTGAACACAACCTTGTTAAAATGTTATGGGGCGCTGATTGACAGGGCACTTATTCTCAATTAAAGTATATGAACGAAGAAAAGTTTATCGCTATCGTTATGGAAACGCAGAAACGGGTGGAGCAATTAGAACAGTACGGTTTTACCTCGGCTGATCGAGAACGGATAGAGGCAATTTTTAATTTTGCCGGAGAAACAGCCGTTGAGATTAAAGATGTCAAAGAGGAAATTGGGCATGTAAATGCAACAGTAAAAAGAATAGTAGATAAGCTTGATGTGATGGATAAACGGTTAATCAAGGTAGAATCTCGTTAAATGAAAAAAGGCCTCCCACAACCATTTTTAGACCGGTTAGCCGAGATATTCGGGGCTAACATGATTTCAGTTCTCGAAAAAACATTTATAGAACGTCCGACTACATTCCGTGTTAATACGCTTAAAGCCAAACGTGAGGAAGTGCTTGAGGTGTTACAGCAAGAAGGATTTAAAGTGCGCCGCGTACCATGGTTTAGTGATGCGTTTATTTTAGAAAACCGAAAATTAAGTGAGCTTCAAAAATTACCTCTGTATGTTGAAGGTAAAATTTACGTACAGAGTTTGGCAAGTATGGTGCCGCCCGTTGTCCTTGACCCAAAACCGGGGGAGAAGGTGCTCGACCTCACCGCTGCGCCAGGCAGCAAAACCAGTCAGATGGCTGCGATGATGAAAAACTCCGGTGAACTAGTTGCTAATGATAATAATGAAATCCGCGTTGAAAAATTAAAACATAATTTAAAACTACTCGGCGTCGCCGGTGTCATTCCCGCGCAGGCCATGCCTACCGGCAGGCAGGCGGGAATCCAGGATACGTCGTTCG
>JBKJTY010000005.1:0-33155 GCA_046590235.1 Candidatus Magasanikiibacteriota bacterium
GGTTTCGGCGTAACGAGTTTCTTCCTGTTCGGTTAAAGATAGCCGAGCTAAATCGGCCACTTTCTTGATTTCTTCACGGGTAATCGCCATAGCAAATAACAAAGACTAATGTGCTTAGTATACTAAAGAATTGGTAAAGAAGCAACTTTACAATAGGTCGAAATTATGGTACATACTACGGCATGGAAGGACCCATTTCGGGCAGCCGAATGCACACTACTTTAAACCTATGACAATCAATATACCCGTCGTAAAAATTACCTCACACTCAGAAAACGAGACAAAGAAAATTGCCACGGCTTTTGAAAAAACACTCGCCGGCGGTATGATTGTCTGCCTACACGGCGAACTTGGTGCTGGTAAAACCACATTTGTGAAAGGCCTAGCTGAAGCGCTCGGCGTCAAAGAAACCATGACTTCGCCAACATTTACACTCATGAATGTCCACCCTGTCCCTAAGCATCCAAATATCAAAACATTGGTTCATATCGATACATATCGCCTTAAAAACGGGCATGAACTTCTCGATATTGGGGTTGAAGATTACCTTGGACAACCGGGTGTTCTTACGCTTGTGGAATGGCCAGAAAAAATCGCCGATCTTTTAAGCGAAAAAAAAGTGACCAATGTTTCCATTGACCACTTAGACGAAACGTCTCGAAGTATTACGATTAAATAGCTGGACAGAGGGCAAGTGCAGCATTTTGCTGTACTTCACATTCTTCGTTAGCTTTCACGCATTTTGCGGTAACGCTGGAAGATGAACAACCTTTAGCAATCTTGGCACAAAAGGTGTTTGCCTTCTTGATGGCCTGCATGCAGGTTGCAGCTGGTACAGTGACTGCAGAACTCGATACCACAGCCTTAGGAGCCGCTGCTTTCTTAGTTATAGTAACCGTCTTTGCAGCCGGTTTTTTTGTTGTAGCTGGTTTTTTAACCACAGCTTTCTTAGCTACAGCCGGTTTAGCAGCTGTCGCAGTTTTTGCGGTGGTATTAGTTGGATCAGTAGCAGCCTTAGCCGGTGCGAAGCTTGGAACCAAGCTCGAAAGGGCAAAAGTAGCGACTAATAGAAAAGATAACGTTTTTTGCATAGGTTTATATACTGATTAAACTGTAAAACACTATGTAAACAGTATACACCAAAGCAGGTTTTTTGTCAAGGTATAAATGGGCTATTTAGGCTAAGATTAGCCATTACTATGGGGAGATTTCTTGATACCCAAGTAGTTTTTTCCACGCAGTACAGGAGGAAGATAATCCTGATCAACCGGACCATCAAAATCAGGGTTATACTTATAGTTTTTTCCATAGCCAACCTCTTTCATAAACTTAGTGGGAGCATTGCGTAAATGGAGAGGAACTCCCAAGTGTGAAGTGGCTTTCGCGTCCTCAGCGGCAGCTTGGTAGCCGGTATAGAGTAGATTAGATTTGGCCGACTTAGCACAATAGACCACGGCTTGTGCCAAGTGGACAGAACACTCTGGCATACCGATTTTGTGGCAAGCATCATAGGCGGCGTTAGCCTGGATAAGCGCCTCGCTATTAGCCATACCGATATCTTCACTGGCAAAACGAAGAACTCGACGGGCGACATAAAGTGGATCGGCTCCCCCTTCAAGCATTCGGGCAAGCCAATAGAGCGCAGCGTTTGGATCCGAACCGCGCATAGATTTATGGAGGGCCGAAATAAGATTGTAAAACTCTTCACCTGTTTTATCAAAAATAAGGTGGGTGCGTTGAAGTGCTTCTTTGATATCTTCCTTGATAATAATTGTTTTACCACTGACCGTTTGCTTAGCTTTAACTGCCAACTCCAAACCGTTAAGAGCGACACGCGCATCACCACCAGCTAATTCTGCCAACAGCTCTAACACCTCATCGGTCACAGCGACCTTAATATTGCCCAAGCCTCGTTCCTTATCCTTTAAAGCCCGCTTCAATACAGCCACGATATCTTTCGCCTCCAAATGGTGCAAAATAAAAACTCTTGAGCGAGACAAGAGAGCGCCATTAATTTCAAACGAGGGATTTTCAGTCGTTGCACCAATAAGCGAAATAACACCCTGCTCCACAAAGGGCAGGAGCGCATCTTGCTGGGCTTTGTTCCAACGATGGATTTCATCAATAAACAAAACAGTGCGCTTGCCAGATTCAAGAAGTTCTTTAGCTTCAGCGACTGTTTTACGTAATTCGTCCTTACCACTCGAAACACCTGAGAGCGTTACAAAGCGTGCTTTAGTCTGCTCAGCAATAATATGTGCCAACGTAGTCTTACCAACACCAGGCGGACCCCAAAAAATGATTGAGGACAATTCGTCACGCTCAATCAATTTACGAAGCAGTTTCCCCTCCCCAACTACGTCGGCCTGACCAAAAAAGTCATCAAAACTTTTCGGGCGCATGCGTTCAGCGAGTGGAGCATTACTAGACATATGGATCAAACAAGTGTGAGAACCATTCTTTCAACCGTTCACGGAGACTTGGTTTATGCAGATCTTCCGCTTTCAGCGGCTCGGAAATTTTGAGGTAATTATCAAAAAAGGTATTTAAATCAGCCACCATCTCTTGATCATTAAACGCAACGCCACTTTCCTCATCTAGATGAAAACTACGATTAGTAACGTTAAAGCTCCCCACCACGCCAACTTTATCATCTACCGTAATTGCTTTGCCGTGATTCATTTTCGGCAAAATATAAACATTAGCACCCGCTTTAAGTGTGAGGCGGAAATAAGCACGGGTGATAATTTCCATGATTTTGAAATCAGTTCGAAGTGGCAAAAAAATATTAACCTTCACACCACGCTTACGGGCAATCGCCACAGCTTCCAAGAATTTTTTATCTGGCGTGTAATACGGCGTCAAAAAGTTCACACTTTCTTTAGCCATTTCAAGTGCGGTTATAAATAATTTACGTGAAGGTTTGTAACGATTGTACTTTGGTGAATGGACAATAAAATTAAGTTTGTCTTTTAATTCATGCCAGACTCCCCGATCCTCAGGTTTCAAAAGGTGTTTTACAGCTTTATGCTTACCACCTGAAGAAATATAACTTTTTGCAAAACCGCGCAGCAATGGTCGAGGAACAAATCCAGCAATTTTTAAATAAATATCATCCCAGGTGCGATATTCAGCCTTCACATTCACACCACCCAAAAATGCAATATTTTCATCAACAATTAAAACTTTACGATGGTTACGAAACCATAAACGAGAAAACCATCGTGCTAACTGTAGTTGAGGAAAGAAACGGTTATAAAACTTCACATCAACACCGGCTTTTTCCAAACGATCAACGGCTTTATTGGACATGGAAAAACTACCAAAGGCATCAAAAATAACCTTTACCTGCACGCCATTACTAGCTTTGTCGCACAAAACCTTAACAAACTTATCACCCACCGAATCATCTACAAACGTAAAAACCTCCCAATAAATGGATTTGGTCGCGGAAAATAAAGCCTGGTACATTGCATCCCAGGCTTCGTGTGTAGTGGCGTAAAACTTGTAGCTATACGGCTTTACTTCCATATAAAGAAAGCGAGTAAAAAGACCAAGGCGGCTCCGTAGAGGAACATACGGCTTCCTTCCTTCGTTACTGAAATCCTATCATGGTCTATGGTCAGTGGCAACTCCTCTTCTTTTGTCATTAAATAAAAGAAACCATCTTCCTCACGGATCACAAAACCCTTCTTAATAAGGTCAAATAAACCAGTTAACGAAGCTGAATCGCTTTCAAGCGCAACATTACCACGCTTGCGATTCGCCATCACTCCTTCAATCTTTTTAGCAATAGTAATAGCCTGCTCAGCTTCTTTCAGAGCTAGGGCGTGGAACTCGTACAACTGCTCTTCAGAATCTTTATCTGTACGATCAAGCGGTAGACGCTCTGCTTTAGCTTCAGCTACACGAGTACCGGTTGCTTCCTGTAGTCCAAATAAAAATTCTTTAGTCACGAGCGAAGAAGGAAACGCGAGTGTTACTTCGTCACCACCTACGAGGAGTGGCACACTTTTACCAGCATACTCTCCGGACATTTTTTCTTTACAGTATTCCTGTATGCGCTCACGGACAATCCGAAGTTCAATTGTTTTTGAATCGCCGGCAACAGCCATAATTTCCCGAAGTTGCTTGGCCTTATCTTTTTCATTGGTATGTTCAATTTTCTGCATTGCCCGTTCATATTCATGGAACAAATCAACGCCAACATCAAGTACATCAAGAGAAATATACGTACACTGTGGAATCTTTAAAGCTTCACGATGAAAGACTGCCGGTGAAGTGCAATGAAAATCCTTTTGATCACGTTGTAAAATAGCGCTAGCATTCTCTCGAACTTCTCTTTCATGCGCAAATACATTACTCCGCATATCATTGGCAACAACACCCTCTTCTTGCACTATTGCACGCACATCATAGCCTACAGCAGCATCCTCACCTGTTATTTCACCATGTGTATATGGTTTTAATGTATCAAGAAGATTAAGCAGCTTTTTATATTGTTTCAATAATTCAATTGCTTTACGATCCTTCTCAGATTTTGGCGCAAGCGTTTCTTTACGTAATGCCTGGACTATCGGACGATTCATGGCATACGTTTTTGTCACAGCATCATGACTAAAAATAATTTCACCACCAATTGAACCATACGCTAAAAGTTGTTCACGGATACGCCTTGTTTCATCCACTGCCTCAAGCATACCTTCGGCACTAAACTGTACACCATACACACCTTCATGTGCCAAAGTTTGAGCTTGTCTAGATGCTGCCAAACCTTCGATTACGGCCATTTCTACACTTTCATATCCATTATCACCAACTCTACTGGTACCATAGGAAACATGAAACGCTCTGTTATCCATCTGTTTTTCAAAAGCCTCAATTTCATGTAAAGAAACTACCTCTTCTTTTGATTTGTTACTAACCAGTTTATCTTTGAGTTCACGTAATTGCTTACGAACATACAAATCCATTTCCGCCTGAACCGTCTGACAAATCATATCAAACATATCTTCTGTCGCATTTTGCTCTACACGAAAAATACTTGTCTTATAATCTTGCCTAAGTGTATCAAAACCATACGCTTCCATAACTCGGCGTAAAACAATTTTTTGATGATCAAGAATGGTATCAGTACCTTGTTGACCAAAAATTTTATCGTTAAGATTTTTTACAGAATAAAAATCATCAGGAACAATAAAAGTGACGAGCTTGTCCCCATCTTCTAATTTTGAAAATAACGAATTCCAACCACGCCCTTCAATGATAGCGGCTGTCTTTTTTCGAAATGACGGCTCGAGCGGCTTGTCACCTTCAAGAATGGCAATCATATTTGCCACTTCCATATGACGTTTTTGTCTATTAATGGACGGTTCCAACTCAAGACGCCTCTCGGAATGTTCGAGAGTTTCTACTGAAGATGCGTCGAAGACTTCTTGCGATGAGTGAAATTTTTCTAACATAGATTTACTATATCAGTATTATCTCATTTTTCCACCGTAAGGTAAAGGAATCAAGTCCATTTTCTTTTAAACACCACTTCATCACCCTCTTCCCAGATAGCAACGATAAATAACAAACTACCGACAATCACTTGGTTAGCCATTTCAAAGATATCAGCCTCGTAATTAAGTGCGAACGGTGAAAGAATGAGCCAGCCCGCTAAAATAATATGCAACCAATTTACCCACGTTCCATTTTCGTGTTTTACGCCAGCCTGCACAATCGTCGATGCAATTAGAAAAAAGCCGACAATGAGACAGTTAGCCAAGGCTGCAGCGCTACTAAAACTAAAAATCATCGGCACCGCTAGTAACCAAGCACCGAGGATAATCGTCAATGTATGTGCCATACGAATGTTTTGATTCATAATCAATCACCTCCTATTCTCTGTTAAAGCAGAAGAAACCATTATATGTTTGACGTTCCTGCACCAAATAGGGTTACTAAAACGTATATAATAATGAGCAAGACGTAATAATAACCGCTAACCAGCGTCGATTATAATTAACAGCGAAAACTAATAAATTTATTATGCTTTCTTTTACCGATGAAACAACTAACCGCGGTCTCGCTTCCGCCGACCAGGAAACTCGTCGCCGCGTAGCCAGAGCCGGAGGCAGCGCCCCGCACCCAAGAGGTCGTGGCATGCAGAATGTCGATCCAGAGCGTCGTCGCCAAATTGCCAGCTTAGGCGGCAAGGCACGGCACGCTAAGGGTTGAGAAAAAAATAACACCTGATGAGGGTGTTATTTTTTTATTAACAAAATAAATGAAAGTGATTAGACTTTGATTCTTATCTAGAGACTACAAAAAGTCTATTCCGAGTAAGACGCATAACACATATTGAAACTAACCTCAGAACAATAAGAATTACAACCGCTAAAACAAAACTTTTATTGAGGGCAAAACCCGTAAGCGGGTTTAAAAGCGCCCAAACACCCAGAGTTACCATATTACATAATGACAAACAAATAGTTTTAATTTTTTCCGGAGCATTATTTAAAATCCATGCTCGAAAAATACCGCGAAAAATATTTTCAGCAAAATAAAAAACACATAGACTTAAGACAACAGCCCAAACTGAACCAAAAAACAACAAAAATAAACCACCTGTCTGGAGCAAAAAAATAAAACTCATTGCCTGAAAAGTTCCAAATTTTTTTTCAACCGTATCGGCAATTAGCGAACCCCCGATAGAAGAGGCTTTGGCCAGTGCATACACTAACCCAAATACACCAAGTGAAATGCCAGTTACTATTAAAGCCTTTTGATAAACAATTTCTGACCGAAAAGTAATAACAGAAACAGCACTTACCATTATAACCAAAAAAATAAGTTTATAGCTCCGCACATACGAAATTAATTGCACAATACCTTGTTGAGCAGTAGAAACTGTGCCGCCAGGTATTTTTCCATGAATACGCACCAAGAAAATAAAGAGTGAAGCGATGGCTAAAATGAGTGCGGCAGCAAAAAAATTAAATGTAACATTAAAAAATAAAATAAACAGACTGGAACAAAGCGTGCCGACAATAGTGCCAGCCTCGTCATATATATGCATTTTACTTAACCACTTAGTAAAACTACCATGCTTTGCGCTCCACAAATCGTGCAACAAACTCTCCTCAGTACCCGACATGAAAGCCAAGCCAATGTTGTGCAACACCGTAAAGAGTATAAACATACCAACACTCGAACTAACCGCAAGTGCCAGGATAGAAGTCATGAGACAAAGCAATCCGGCAATAAGTACAAACTTTTTACTATAAAAATCAGAAATATACGAACTTAACGGATCAAACGCCAAATGAACCACCTGACTTAATCCAAAAAGCCAACCGATCTGGGTAAAATTAAGGCCTTGTTGATTTTGCCAAGCAGCAATAACAGGAAAAACCATGCCGAGCGCAAGGTGTTGAAAAAAGACGGAAGAATAAAAATATTTCATGTGAGATAAAAATCAACCTATTTATTTTTGCTATTCTCGGAAGCGAAGATTAACCACGAAGTAATCGGCTTACCGTTCTTAATAATTGCCTGACCCGGATTAAAAACCTTTTCATTCCAAAATTTTCTATACCCCAAGGTGTACACCGCGCCCAACCCAGTAAACTCATAATACTTTGCGACTTCTAAACGGGCTTCATCAATTGGAAGATTCACCACTCGTGAAACCTCCTCAACAACCTCATCAAACGTACCACCACGAACAGTAAGTGTATCACCAAGCAACCTAACAGCGCGCAATCTAAATTCGTAACTTCTATCTTTAACAATCCACTCGGCCAGCGCTTCTGGCGTCAACGTTCCCGCCGGGGCAATAATTCGCTGAATGACCTGAGCATGTTTACCGTTTTTAACAACATCGACCATTAAACTTTCAGCCAAAACAGCAACCCCTTCAAAAAAAGCTCGCTCTTCCATTAGGTCAATAAACCCTGCGGCCCCTTTATGCTTAATCGCTTCTAAGTGGGCGAGATGAGCAACATTATGCGGAATATCAAATGACAACTGCGTAGCAAGATCAGTCGCTTCAGGAATGAAATAATCAATACCATCAGACTTCAAAGACCAAAAAAGATGTTGGTTCTTAGGGTTACCTTTCGTATATATATCAATAGGGAAAGCCGGTTTAAGACCAAAAATTTCCCCCTTAAAATATTCAATAAGCTGAACTGTTTTTTCTAAATCAACTTTAGTCTGCAACTCGGAAGGAATAGTCGGATGTTCAGTTTGACGCCACATTTCCAATTCACTCTGAGCCTGATGCAACTCCTGATCTGAAAAAATTTTCAAACCAAAAGCCCGCTCTATTTCTGGCCCACTCACAAAAAACTCCTTTTTATCCTTACCTAGTAGCAAATTATTACATCGCAAACGAATAGTGTCTACGATCTTTCTGATACGCACTCGCTCAGTGTCGCTAAAAACAGTTTTAACCCAACACTTTCGCTTAAATTTATTATGCGATCTAAAAAAGATAAACTTTTCTGAACTAAAACAGGATCATTATGCACCACATCAGGCTTAACTGAATTTTCAATGATAGCCGTTACAACACTATACATTTCAGCTATTTGCTCGGCTGTTTCTTTGGTTAAATTTTTAACATTACATCGTGCTAAGAGACTAGAAAGAACTGCTAAATCATAAATTTTTGCCGGCTGCTGCAATAATTTATGCTCGATCTCCCCTAACCGCTCTGATAAATTAAAGGTATCTTCAATATCGGCTTCAAAAGAAGAATTTTGAATATACGGTTCAATTTTAACGTAATCAGGGACCATCTTCTTCTCCATAATCATTTTCACTTAAAATCCTACTAATAAATATATAATCTCTATCTTATCAAATTAAACACGTTTCGTCTTTAGTTAACAGAAAATAATTCGAACTAAAAATTAAATCTAACCCTAAGTAATAAACGATTAATATCTTTGAAGGAATCCCTACTATGCAAAATTTCGTGGTTATTAGTAAGCATTACCTCGTCTTTTTTTAACAAAATTCTTACCTGACTTTTATCATCAGCAACTATTTTTTCAAGCATATCAAGCGCATACTTTTCTTCAGGCTGAGGACTTAAACGTAGGACGCGAAACCCTTCATTAATAGTATCAAAACGATAGCGAATAAAAGGTTTATTCCCAAAAACTGCCGCGCGATTAAGCTCCGGCCGATTATCATCCCTTGTCTTAGTAAAAATTGTGGGTACACGAAAAGGGTATGTATGGGTAAATAACGTTTGAAGGATAGTGCCTCCATCCGGCAACAAAGCCAACTGTTGTAGCACATATCGTCCATCAACCAGAGCGTTGACACCCTGACCATTTTTATCAGGAGTGACACACCACAACGTAGCCACTTCTTCTGGCGCGGGGAAATATTGAGTATCAGTATGAAAGCTAGCCTCATGGTTGTGCTGAGAAAAAGTCACAAAGGTAACCTTACTCTTTTTATCAACGGTAACCGGCCAAATTATTTGCTTGCGAATTTGATCAGTTGGAGTAGGCTTACCCATTAACGCGCAAAAACCAACAACGAATATGTCCCTGACTGTAGGAGGTAAATTAACAAAACCAACATTTTTAAGGACAATAAAACGAAAATCATTTTGCAGCCGCAACTTAATGTTTTGCGCATAAGTAAGCAAACGCGGGGAAAATGTCTTAAAAACGTCAGTGATTATTGCATGATTACTATGATCATCAATATCAATACTGCCTAATGCAGCCAAGGCCTCAATAAGCTTAACAGGAATTACCCCACATTCCTTCGAAAAATCGCTATAAAAAGCACTGCGTTTAAGGTTCGCTTTTCTCCAAATTTTTATTTTAGGATTTTTCATGATTCCAAAAAAAATGCTTTAACAATAGCAGGCTAGCAGAAAAAGCTCTTTTGAGCAAGTATCTGGCATATAAAAATGCACAGCCATTAAGCTGTGCATTTTTTACGTAGACTATGACATTGACCGTTGGAACCATTTCTTTAAGGAAATATTTAATTGGAAGCTATTTGTTACCGAGCAGCACAAGCAAAAATACCCTGGCTAGTAAACTTGTCTAAAATAGCCGAGTCTCCATCTGTAAGGATTTCATCAGTTACAGTCTTAACAAGATCTTTTTTTGTAACACAGGTAATAGAACCGTTCTGGTTATCGCTTCCTTTACGTTCAATAGCTAATACACAAAAATCAGCTACTTTCTTTTCAATCATTATTGAGTAACTAACTTTAAGATCGGGGTTATTAATATACAAACTTGCTGGCGCACAATTATTTACAGCTGCTTTACTAAAACATTCTTTATCAGTACTACCGCAGGAAGATTGTTTAATAGTTGTCTTATTTGAAATTTCGACAATGACAGTACCATTTTTCATTACATTATCGGAAATAGAAAGATTTATTTTTTCACCACCAAGGTATGCAAAATCAATTGCCATTTTAGACGTGTCTCTGTGTTTATACTCTTGCACAATCGTACTTATACCACCTGAAATTTCAGTTATACTTTGAAGCATTAAAATGCATTCGCCATCTTTATAGCCTTTAATCTCATATTTTTGCTCTGGAAAAGCGATTTGTTTTAAAAGTCGCTCCGCGGTATTAGCGTAAGTAGCGTTTGGGTTAGTTGCTTCGTATAATGAGAGCGATCCTTTTGCTAAAGAGCAAGTTTTTATCGCTTCCAAGAGACACTTACCAACTCGACCGCACTCTTTTATTACCATTGCAGGCTTGCTCGGTGTTTCTTGTTTTGAGGTGGAGGTTATTGACTTTGGCTCTGGGTTAACCACTTTTTTCTCTTCAGTTTTTACAACTGTCTCTGGCTCGTTTTTTACCAAAAGAGAATTATTAGCACACCCTGCACCGACTAATATAATCAGTGTTACTAAGCTTAATAAACGTTTCATAAAAGTAATTAAAAGTATGCTGACATCGTAACATACCTCATACATAATATCAACGTGGTTCGATTCCCCCAACCTCCAAATAATTTTTAGGCTAATTCTTCAAGAAACGAAACTGTAAATTTTTGGCAGTTGGAACCCGAGAATCTTCCCTAACCTTAGAACAAAAAAGAACTTACAAAACGTAAGTTCCCTTATAGTAGCCCGTACGGGAATCGCACCCGTCTTTGTTCCGTGAGAGGGAACTGTCCTAGCTGATAGACGAACGGGCCATATCAGCGTTGGTCAGTGTAGCAAAAACAAGCTACAAAGTCAATCTAGCGTGTGAGCCATTCTTCATCCTGCCGTACCAACAAATCCTTCGCTTTAAGCGGTTCAGCCATCACCTCTTTCACAATTTTTTCCATACGTGAACCTTGAGAACCTTTGATAAGCACCACATCCCCTTTTCCAAGCTTACTCTGTAAAAACTTACCCGCTTCAACACTATCAGCAAACGAACTAATATGTGATGCGTCAAGCCCTGCCTCTTCAGCAGCTTCAGCAGTAATTTTTGACGCTGGACCAACAGTAATTAAATAATTAATACCGAGCTCGGCTACCACATGCCCCATTTCACGATGAGCAATTTCTGTTTCAGGGCCAAGCTCAAGCATATCACCTAAGATGGCATAACTTTTTGCGTCATCAGCTAATTTAATAGTTGCGAGAGTGTTTAATGCCCCTCGTACCGCTGCTGGACTGGAATTATAGGTATCATCAATGAGTAGCGTATTTTTAATACCAGGGATAGCACGCATATGACCAGCCAGCGGTTTCAGGCGTCGCAACGCTTCCGCTGCTTCAAGCATATTGATACCAAACACGGTACCAACCGCCAACGCAGACAAAGTTGCTGGAATAAAACTATGACTGATAATATCAGGCAAGAAAACTGGAACAATAGTTCCCTTGTAGTTAATTTTGAAATTAAAACCAATCGGACGGCGACCATCTTCACTCAATAAAACATTTAAATCTGTAGCACGTAAATCAGCACCCTCTTTAAAACCATACGTAATTTTTTCAGCTTTGGTCACGCTCGCATTTTCCATGACAATTTGATTGTCAAAATTCAACACTGCGAAACCATCCGGGCGTAAGTGTGAAATAATAATTCTTTTTTCTTGAGCAATTTTATTAATAGTCTTAAAAAATTCTGTATGCGCGTGGGAGATAAATGTTAGCACACCAACTTTACACGGTGCCATGTCTACCAAATATTGAATATCCCCTGGTTTGTCTGCACCCATTTCTAAAACTAAGACTTGTGGATAATCTTTTGTTCGCACCACCATGAGTTTTAGTGCTTTGAAAAAAACAGCAATCCAACCAACCAGCGAACTACCAGGACTTTTATTAACACCAATAATAGTTAACGGTACTCCAATTTCATTGTTATAGTTTTTCTTACTTTCACGAACATTAAAACGCGATCGCAAAACTTCTGCAATCGCTTCTTTGGAAGATGTCTTTCCTACTGAGCCGGTAATACCAACGACGTCTGGATGATACTTTTTTAAGATGTTTTTAGCAAAGAAACGAAGTAAAAAATGCAAGAGAGTCATGAACATACTTTTATATAATTAAAATCAAGTATGTCATTCTGAGGAACCGAAGAATCTTCCGCTTATGCCGTTTAAAACTGTCGTAAAAGGAAGATCCTTCACATCCGTTCAGGATGACATTCTAATCAGAATGACAATCGGTGAAAACGTACTATAACTGATTACCTGCGGTTTGGACAGGCTATTTATCCACTTTAGTGCCATCAATGCCATAATAGGTCAAAGCAAAGGATAAAACATCTTTAAATACAGGAATTGTGGATTCTTCAGACCACTCTTTGTCAGGTTCTTCATACTTTACTACCAGAACAAACTGCGGGTTTTCAGCCGGCGCAAAACCGACAAACGTCTGATTGGTGCGTGTATCACTATATCTTCCGTTTTCCGCCACCTGCGCTGTCCCCGTCTTGCCGCCTACATAATACCGCGGGACACGAGCTGCTTTATAATGATTTTCAACTACTGACACTAACATCCCAGATAGTAATTTTGCAGCACGTGATGATATTATTTGTTCTAATTCTGGTGATGCACGCTGCTTGCGACCGTCTGGATAACGTACCTCTTCAACAATATACGGCTTAGGAAGTTTACCTTCATTTGCAATTGCAGAATACGCAGCCGCAAGCTGGAGCGGTGTAGCGGTTAACCCCTGACCAAATGAACCGTTAGCCCCAAAAATTGCCCCTCGTTTTGAGAGCGATGAGATATCACCTGACAATTCGGTATTCAACTCAATCCCTGTTTTCTGTCCAAAACCAAATTTTTCTATATACGATTTAAATTGCTCACCACCAATTAACGTTTCCACCCAAACCAATGTAGTATTAACAGAATTCTCCAGCGCCTGTGTCATCGTATGTCTTCCATAACATTTCAAAAGCGCATTCTTAATAGTATGACCATCAACTTTAATCGAACACGGATCAGTATATTCAGTATTTGGCGTAATAAGACCAAGATCTAAGGCTGCCGCCATCGTAAACGGTTTAAAAACAGAACCAGGTTCATACGGCGTGTATACAGACGTATTATTAAATGCCGCAATATCAGTTACTTTAGAAAAATTATTGGGATCAAAATCTGGCTCACTACACATTGCCAATATCGCACCCGTTTTTGGATTCATCAAAACAAGTGAAGCCGATTTTGCTTTATACAACTTCATCCCCTCTCGCAAACGTTCGCAAGCTTTAAATTCTAACGTTCGATCGATGGTCAGCAATAAATCAGTACCATTTTCAGCATTGACTGACGTACGATCAGCCAACGTAATCCAGCTACCGTGTGCAGTTTTTTCACCAAAAGCAAAACCACCTTGTCCTGCCAAACTTTTATCCCAGTAACTTTCAATACCATAACGACCAACAAGATGACCTGCGTCATTTGGTGCAGCGAAACCGAGTACGGCAGCTGCTAATGTTTCTTCTGGATAATAACGATATGTTTGCGCGGTAGTTGCAATTCCTTTTATATGCAAATCATTAACCGCCTTAGCCGCCTCTTCGGTAACTTTCTTGGCAATAACCGCATAACTGTTATCTTTGGACAGTTTATCTGAAATACTTTTTTGATCACCAGCATCAAGGTCTAGCAAGCGAACTAAAGCTGCAGTAGTAGAAGCAACATGACTCTCCGGAATTTCTTTAGGAATGGCGTACACTAAATAATAATCTTTATTAACTACTGCTGGGAATTCTACTTTAGAGCGGCTATCCTGAATAAAAATAGAACCACGCTCTGGGTGAAGTTTTTGATAAATTTCATGGGAATTGAGAGCGAACAAAGCATAGTAATCATGCTTCATGACCTGCAAATAAAATAATCGCCCGACTATCCAGAGGGTTATTAAAAGTACGCCTAGCGCTACAAAGCGCAATCGATCAGCGTCAAACGTGGCTTGTTTTTTGAAGAAGGCCATAGCACGTAGTATACACAAAAACGCGCATAAAAAGAAGGCGGGCGTCCGAGTAAAACTCGAACGCCCGCGTTGGGGTGGAAGGGCGAAGCGCTGCTAGGCGGCCATCTTGTTGGCGGGCACCTGCTCCTGCAGGGTCATGGTCGGCGGCTGCGTAGCAACCACCGGCTTCTTCGCGATGTACTTCTTCTGTGGACGCCCGGTGACGTCCTCGTCGTGGTCAGCGTCGTTAAACCGGTGATCAGCTTTCCGCTTGTCGGTGAGCGACTTCTCCTTCACGGTCGACCTCCTTTTCGGGTTGGACAGCTATCTAAAGATGCTACCACCTACAAATAGCTGCCCCCGAATGGAAATACGATTTTATTAAGCAAAATAATACCTAAAAAAAGTGAAATAGTCAAGCCTGCCTGCCGGTAGGCAGGGCTAACAAAAAACCCTCCGAGCGGAGGGTTTTTAAATCTAATTTCTTATTTTCGAGCTTGGCGTTTTGCTTCAGACTCGTTCAAGATAACTTTGCGGATGCGAATATTGAGCGGAGTGACTTCAACCAATTCATCTTGGCCGATGTATTCGAGCGCTTCTTCAAGACCCATTGTTTTTGGAGTGTTAAAGTGTTCAGCACCACCGTCACCTTTAGAGCGCATGTTGGAAAGCTGTTTCATGCGGCAAACGTTCACGCGCATATCTTCGCCACGTGCATTCTGACCAACGACTTGTCCTTCATAAACATCAGTACCAGGACCATAGAAGAGAACACCACGATCTTGCACGTTCACCAAACCATACATGTTGGTTGTGCCAGTTTCATGAGCAATCAAAGAGCCTTGATCGCGAGATCCCCAACCACCTGGATCAGTATCATAACCATGGAACATGGTGTTGATAATACCCATACCTTTTGTATCAGTCAAAAATTCAGTGCGGTAGCCGAACAAACCACGAGTCGGGATGATGAATTCCATGAAGGTTACACCGTTTTCAGAATACATGTTCTGCAAAATACCACGGCGTGTACCCATTTTCTGGATAACAACACCTGAGTGAGCATCTGGAACTTCAACGAAAACCTGTTCGTGAGGAGTGGTCTTTTTACCATTTTCTTCTTTGTCGATAACCTGAGGTTGAGAAACCTGGAATTCAAAACCTTCACGGCGCATGCGTTCGATCAAGATAGCGAGGTGTAATTCACCGCGACCGGATACAATCCAATCACCTTCTGGACCATCAATAACACGAAGCGCAACGTCAGTTTCCAATTCTTTCATCAAACGTTCACGGATTTGGCGGGAAGTACTGAATTTACCTTCTTTACCAGCAAATGGAGAATCATTAACCGCAAAAGTCATTTTAACGGTTGGTTCATCAATAGTGATAGTAGGAAGAGCAACCGGATTCAAAACATCGGCAATCGTTTCACCAATAGTAACATCTTCGATACCAGCAACAGTAACGATATCACCAGCGTAAATAGTTTCTTTAGATTCAATTTTTTCAAGACCAAAGAATGTCATGACAGAAGTGAGACGAGTTTTCTTCATCTGACCAGCACGGTTGATGTGCATGATTTCCTGACCAGCTTTCAAAGTACCATTATAGAGGCGACCTGTTGCCAAGCGACCTTTGAAGTTGTCAGCAGAAATAGTAACAGTCAACATTTGGAGTGGCGCGTTGACGTCACCAGTTGGTGGTGGAACGTATTTCAAAATCGCGTCAAAGAGCGGCATAATGTCGGTCATGGAAGAAAGGTCTGAAGTCAAACCAGCTTTACCATCGCGAGCAGCTGCATAGATAACTGGGAAATCTGCTGTTTCATCGCTAGCACCGAGTTCCAAGAAAAGTTCAAAAGTTTTATCAAGCGCAAACTGAGGACGAGCATCTGGCTTGTCGATCTTGTTTACAACAACGATAATTTTGTGACCCATCGCCAAAGCTTTTTTCAAAACGAAACGAGTCTGCGGCATCGGACCTTCTTTAGCATCAACAAGAAGTAAACAACCATCAGCCATTTTCAAAACGCGTTCAACTTCACCACCGAAATCAGCGTGGCCTGGAGTATCAATAATATTAATTTTTGTATCACCGAGCTGAACGGAAGCATTCTTAGAAAAAATTGTAATACCGCGTTCGCGTTCCAAGTCGTTACTATCCATGATAGCAGCCTGGTTAACCTGGTTCTTGTCTAATTTAGTTTTACTTTGGCGCAATAAAGCATCCACGAGCGTAGTTTTGCCGTGGTCAACGTGAGCAATAATGGCGACGTTACGAATATTCATACAATCTTCTTAATTGGTCTGTTAACAAAAAATCGGCTCAAAGCCGCTTATAAAGCTGGATCCGAGTATACCACAGCTCACTAAAAGAATCAAGTCTACCTTAACGATAGCAAAAACCAACCCTTTTAAGGTTGGTTTTTGCTTCTAAACGACTTTGAAAAAAGTCAAAATAATTATAGACGAGGAAGAGAGGAATAATCCAACCCTTCCTTTTCCCCGTCTAGACGTACACCTACCTTTCACAGCTCCACCTCAACGCCCAGCGTGATGCCGAGGCCAAAGCCAGAAAACTGGCCACCGTGGTGGAACTGACCAGCCACACCTGGTATCACTACCAAGCTGGTATGACCGAACGGTCCGGCGTGTTCAAGCATCGTGTACTGGACCAACGGACCCACCAGGAAGCCGCCTTCTGAAAGGTGACCAATCTGACTGCAGTATGAAGCAGCAAGCCCAAGAGCGACCGAGTCATTCAACTCGTACCAAAAACCCATCCCAAGGGGAAGAGTGTAGGTCTGCTTCACGCCGAACGTTGTACCGAGACCGGCCTCGAGATAGAGCGTTACCGCGCTACCGATAGGCAGGTTACCGATGAACACCGTGTCGAACGCCAACTCCCTTTCGAGATTGAAAGCGCCGACGTAACCGGCGTTGAATGAAACTGCCCAGTGCGGATGCATTCCTTCCGCCCGAGCATTGCCAACATTGGCCGACCAGAAAAGAAAAACAGCGAACAACTTAACGAACGCGCGCATGATGCACCTCTTGGCTTTACGCCAAAAACGGGGATGATGAGAAGTGGGCTATAATTAAGGAACCGGTGGTTCCTCTGCCCTCAAGGAAGGGAGCTCCTAGAAACGAGACAAATAAGTTTATCACTTAACTATCTCTTTCCTAAGATCGCTCACCTACAAAAGGAGCCTACAGCACATCTTCTCCTTTTTAAAGAACAATTTTCATTTTCACGAGAAAATTATACATCAAATGAAGACGCATTACAAGATATAAAAGTGGATAACTTTAACCTTGAGCACTTTAAAAAATTTCAAAATGGATATTTTTTGCTGAAATTCCAGCAGAAGAAAGCTTAGCACGCACATCTTTCACCATTGGCAAACTGCCGCAAAGATAATAATGACCAGTAATATCAGGCACCAAATGCTCTGTGACTCGTCCTTTAAACCCCGTCCAATCTTCTGAAGGCTGTGTGAGTGTGATCGTACACGCAATATATTGTTTTTGTAATTTCTCAAAACGGTCCAACCAGAAAAGATCTTCTTTATGACGCACGCCAAACAAAACATGGTTAGCGCCAGCTAACATTGTTGTCTGTACTTTTTCTAAAAGTGCCGTACCATTCCCCTGTCCGACAATCGCCGTTTCTGAAATCATCGATGTACGAGCAATCTGAGTTATCATTCCCATAACCGGAGCAAGACCAGCACCTGTGGCGATAAAATAATTTGGACCAATACTATCACATACAAACCGACCCTTGGCACTACTAATATAGGCGGTGTTACCGAACACTATTTGGTCAAAAAATTGGGACGCCTTGCCATCTGGAAGAATTTTAACACAAAACTCTAAATACTTATCACCCGGGGTTGAAGAGATAGAATAACTACGCAAAACATGCTTTTCACCATCTGGAATCTGGAATTGGACGAACTGACCAGCTAAAAACGTAAAATCAACCGGTTTGGTAAAGCGGAGTTCAATAGTGTCCTTAGCAATAGTTTGTTTGGCTAAGAGCTGCACTGGAACGAAGACTTGTTCGGCCATAGGGTTGACAAAATGCTGTAAATATGGTATCTTTTAGCTATTGTTTAGCGAAAAAGTAACCTCATCGTAACACAGGAATTTGAATTTGACAATGTGGTACTAGCTCGCACCTTCCGCTTTTTAGAACACTGCGGAAAACCCTCGCCCTCCTTGGGCAGTAAGCAGGGAATCCTCTATGAAAAAAACTCAAACTACCATCAAAAGCTTGGAACAAAAGCGTTCGTCTTATGATAAGGCCGACAAGGATTTGACGCGCTATAAATCTAAGCCAGG
This sequence comes from Candidatus Magasanikiibacteriota bacterium, assembly GCA_046590235.1. Classification (GTDB taxonomy): domain Bacteria; phylum Patescibacteriota; class Patescibacteriia; order Magasanikbacterales; family GWA2-37-8; genus 2-02-FULL-45-10. The sequence continues at coordinate 18,768 of JBKJTY010000005.1, forward strand.
CATTAACGAAGAGGTTGTTCGGGAAATCTCCAAACAAAAAAATGAACCAGCCTGGATGCTTGAAAAGCGCCTTGCCGGTTTAAAACACTACCTCGAAACCAAGACTCCTACGTGGGGTGCCGATCTCTCCAAACTCGATTTAGATAAAATCGTGTATTTTGTGCGTCCAGACTCAGAAGAAAATACCAAATGGGAAGATGTACCAGATGCAATCAAAAAAACCTTTGACCGCCTCGGTATTCCTGAAGCGGAAAAGAAAGCACTTGCTGGCGTTGGCGCACAGTACGACTCGGATGTCGTTTACCATAATCTGAAAAAGCAATGGGAAGATAAAGGTGTTATTTTTGAAAACATGGATGTCGCTGTACAAAAATACCCTGAACTCGTGAAAAAATATTTCATGACCCAATGTGTACCAATCAACGACCACAAATTTGTCATGATGCACGCAGCAGTCTGGAGTGGTGGTACATTTATTTATATTCCAAAAAATGTTTCGCTCGACTTACCTCTTCAAGCGTATTTCCGCATGAACGCGAAATCTGGCGGTCAATTTGAACACACACTTATCGTTGCTGATGAAGGTTCACAAGTACATTATATTGAAGGTTGTTCTGCCCCTCGATACAATGTTAATTCTCTCCATGCGGGTTGTGTGGAAATTTTTGTACACAAAGGCGCTCGTGTCCGCTACTCCTCTATTGAAAACTGGTCTAAAGATACCTACAACCTTAACACCAAACGTGCACTTGTTGATGAAGACGGTGTAATCGAATGGGTCAACGGCAATATGGGCTCTGGTGTAACCATGTTATACCCATGTTCTATTCTTCGCGGCCGTGGTGCTCGCTCGGATAGTTTAGGTATTGCCTTTGCTGGTCCTGGTCAAAACCAAGATACTGGCGCAAAAGCAATTCACGTTGCCCCTAATACTAGTTCCACCATTGTTTCCAAATCGATCTCCGTTAATGGTGGTATCAATACCTTCCGTGGTTTGATCAAAATCATGCCGCTAGCTACTCAAGTCAACGCCTCCATGGTGTGTGATGCACTTTTGATTGGTAAAAAATCTGTTGCAAACACGATTCCAGAATTGAAAATTAAAAATGAGCAAGTGAACGTTGCTCACGAAGCTCGTGTCGGTAAAATTGGTGAAGAAGAAATTTTCTTTTTACAATCTCGCGGTCTTTCTGAAGAAGAAGCGACCCGGTTAGTTGTATCCGGCTTTATTGAACCGATTGTAAAGGCGCTACCAGTTGAATATGCCCTCGAACTTAATAAGCTAATCGAATTAGAAATGGAAGGAGCAGTAGGCTAATATGCAAAACTTTATAAAACAATTTCCATCACTCACAAAAAAACTAGTCTATCTTGATAGTGCTGCTACCACACAAACCTGCGAAGCTGCACTCAAGGTTATGGCCAGTTACTACAAAAATTACCGCGCCAACATTCATCGTGGTATTTATGATAGTGCTGTAAAGGCAACCGAGACATACGAAACCGCACGCGACCAAGTCGCCACTTTTATCAATGCCAAACGTGAAGAAATTATTTTTACATCAGGAACAACTCACGCATTAAATCAGCTCGCCTACTCTCTCTCCCCACGCCTATCTCATCGTGACAATGTTGTTTTGACTCGCTTGGAACACCACGCCAACCTTGTGCCGTGGCAACAAATGGCTAAACATTATGGTTTTGAAATTCGCTTTATTGAATTAACGAAAAAAGGTGAACTTGATATTGATTCAGCTTTTTCACTTATTGACGCGAATACCAAAATCGTAAGTTTTTCATTGGTCTCTAATGTACTAGGCTGTGTCGCTCCAGCAAAAGAACTCATTAAACTTGCTAAAGCATTTCGAGCAATTACGATTATTGATGCTGCACAAGCTGCTGCCCACCTCCCTATTAACGTTAAAAAACTAGACTGTGATTTCCTAGCTTTTTCTGGACATAAAACATACGGCCCGACTGGTATTGGCGTTTTGTACGGTAAAAAAGAAATGCTTTCCGAACATTTAGAACCGTTCTTCTTTGGTGGTGAGATGGTAAGTGAAGTTACCTACGAAACCACAACCTGGAACGAACTTCCATATAAGTTCGAAGCTGGCACACCGAATATCGCGGGCGCAATCGGTCTAGGCGCAGCGGTTACTTGGTTACAAAAAATTGGATTTAAAACTGTTCAGCAGCATGAAAAGGAATTGATGAATTACGCTCTAAAACAACTTTCCAAAGAAGTACAAATTCTTGGTAACACAAAAAACCGTGTTGGCGTTCTCGCTTTTTCTATTCCTGGTATCCACCCTCACGATATTGCTGAAATTTTAAACCAAGACAAGGTGTGCGTTCGTGCTGGCAACCACTGTGCTGAGCCATTACATAAACATCTTGGATTGACTGCGAGCGCTCGGATGTCGATTGGGATGTATAATATTAAAAAAGATATTGATGCATTAGTAAAAGGGATTAAAAAAGTAAAAATAATTTTTGATCTATGAAAATAATCTTGAACATCATTATTAACGGTTTAGTAACTGCAATTTATTTTTCAATTTGCAGTTTCATTATAAATAAATATAAAAAAACCGGTGTTATTATCGTTGGTTTTGTATCGGGCATAGCCATTACAGCATTAATAATGTATACGCTTCAATTCAAAGCATAATTATGGAACTCTACCAGGAATACATTTTAGACCTCTACAAACATCCGCTCAATAAAATTATCTTGAGTACTTTTAACGTTCAACACAAAGAACACAACCCTCTCTGCGGTGATGTGGTAGAACTTTCCATTACATTCGATAAACAAAATAAAGTTTCTAACATTGGCTGGCAAGGCGACGGCTGCGCGATTTCACAAGCGTCCACTTCCCTACTCACCGACCATATCAAAAGTAAGTCAAAAAAAGAATTGGCAAAGATTACTAATGATGAGGTTCTTGATTTACTTGGTTTGAAAAACTTAAACCCTACCCGCCAACGCTGCGCGACACTTGCCTTAGAAGCGTTAAAGAAAATGATATGAGAACAAAAAATAAGTATTATCAACCAATCGACGTAACAAAAACGACAAATACCACGCAAGAAGGCGTTGCGCATGTTGGCGATCTTAAATATTCCATTGATTATAAAGCTCCAGAAGGCACGCCGATCATGGCCGCTTTCGATGGTACCATTATTTCTGTAAAACAAGATTCAGACCAAGGTGGTGATGATAGTTTATACGAAAACGATGGAAACTATATCGAAATCCTACATGCCAACAATGAAATATCCCACTACGAACATTTTATATTTAAATCAGCCAAAGTAAAAACTGGCGACGTGGTAAAAACTGGACAAATTATCGCCCTAGTTGGCAATACTGGCTGGAGTGAGAGTCCACACCTGCATTTTATGGTTTACCTTGAAAGAGAAAAAAATAAAACCATGGAAATTGAATTTATACAATAACTATGTCCCTCGAACTTAAAAACCTACATATCACCGTAGATGGCAAAGAAATTGTCACTGGTTTAAGTTTAAACATTAAACCCGGTGAAGTGCATGCGATCATGGGTCCGAATGGTTCTGGTAAATCTACACTTGCGAACGCAGTGATGGGGCACCCAAAATACACTATTACTAAGGGTAAAATTGTTATCGATAAAAAAGACATGACTGCTGATGCACCTGATAAAAAGGCTCGTGCTGGTCTGTTTTTATCTATGCAGTATCCACCAGAAATTCCAGGTGTCACACTTACCAGCTTCCTGCGTCTAACTACAAACAGCTTATCTGGCACCACTGCTCATCCGGTTAAATTTCATAAAGAACTGATTGAGAAGATGAAAGAGTTGCATATGGATCCATCCTTTGCGACCCGCTATTTGAATACTGGCTTCTCTGGTGGTGAAAAAAAGCGTGCTGAAATTTTGCAATTACTTATTCTCAATCCGAAGTACGCTATTCTAGACGAAACAGACTCCGGTCTCGATGTAGACGCGCTCAAAGTTGTCTCTGAAGGTATTAACAAGTTTGCCAATAAAGATCGTGGAGTTCTCCTAATTACACACTACAACCGCATTCTGGAATATGTACAGCCAGATTTTGTACATATAATGTACAAGGGCAACATTATTAAAAGTGGCGGAAAAGAATTAGCAAAAGAAATTGAAAAAAACGGTTATAAAGATTTTATTTAATATGGCATTTACTAAAGAAGACGTTATCGAAATTCTAAAAACGATCAACGACCCTGAAATACATTTGGATATTTGGACTATGGGTCTAATTTATAACGTCGAGGTTTCCGGAAAAAATGTCGACATTCTGATGACCTACACTACTCCGTTCTGCCCATGGGGACCCCAGATTAATGACGAAGTTACAACAGCTCTTAAAGACCACTTAGGTGCTAAGGAAGTGAAAATAACCGTCACATTTGATCCGCCATATAAGATGCCTGACGATTTACGAGCGAGTTTGGGGTTATGAAGCATATCCGAGTTTGTCATGGTCGAACCTGTGGTGAAAGCAGTGCGAAAGAGATCATGGGACAATTAAGTGCGCATTACAAAACCGCTCCAGGTACTAAAACAGATGCGGCTGATCTTGATTACTGCGGTTGCATGGATAATTGCGACTACGGACCGAATGTTAATGCTAATAATAAGCGCTATTCTAAGTCCAAACCAAGTACGATCGTGGAACGGATTGAAGCAGGAAGTGGTACAACCTTGTCAGAAATCGATATTGATACTATACTAGCGGACGATGAACTATTTGAATTCTAATATGAGCGAAGTAAAACTTCCAGCAAATTTACCAGAAAACATTTCCCAAAAAATCCGCGCCGGCGGTACTATTCGCCGTATCGTGGTAGACCGTATAAAATGTATTGGTGCCAATTCATGTGTTGCGGTTGCGCCCGGCGTATTCCAACTTGATGATGAAAATTTAGCATACGTCGTTGACCCAGATTCAACTGATGAAGATACGATCATGCTTTCCGCTCAATCCTGCCCAGTCCTAGCCGTCCTTCTCTATGACGAAAACGGTAAAATGCTTTTCCCTGAAGAATAAAATATAAACAAAAAAGACCCGCTCTCGGGTCTTTTTTGTTTTACGGAGTTGGAATTATATCTGCAGGAGGTGTCACAGGAGGATTTACAACCTCTGAAACACTTGTTTCCTGTACAACCGGTGCTAGATCAGGTGTTTCGACAGATTCAGATGTAGGAACTGGATCTGGAGTTGTTTCAGGCTCAGTTGATGGTGTCGGAGTAGGATTAGTTGATTCTGACACCACAGGCGAAGGTGTCGTTTCCGGAAGTGTTATAACGGATTCAGTGGAAGTTGTTATCACAGGTGTTGTGGAAGTTGCAACCTCAGTTGTAGTTGTACTTATAGTAGGTGTAGTTACAGGTACAGCGGCCACAGGCGTATCATTATTTGGCGCCGAAGGTGAGATGTTGTTTTTATCCAACAAATCCTTAAATTGATCCTTGGTAACACAGATACCTTCCACACATAACTTTTGTGTTTCCACTTCTCCACTAGTAACCTTGTCAGCAATAAATTGTTTTGCCTTCACCACACCATTTTCGATTACTACCCCAACATTACGAAGCACATCAAGAACTGCGCCGGCTAAATTTGCCAAAGTTAATCCATTACCACTCTCAATTGCTGGACCAGTAATATTAAGCGGTGACCACCAACCCATTTTAACAAAAGCGAGCACTGTTCCGTCATCAGATCCGTAATAATCTGCCAAAGCTACACCAATTGTTGGGCCGTTATCTGCTGCTTTCATAGCTACACCAGGAATATCAGAAGTAGTAAGACGATCACCAACCTTGATTGCACCATTCTTTGTGGAAACCTTAACCGGTACACGACCAGCCAAAGCAATTTTACGCTGAGAACTGTCACTAGCATCACCCAACGTGAAACCCGGCTTAGTGGAAACGATACCGATCGCCTTTTCACTGTATGGGAATGAACACTTTTCAATCGTAGCTACCTGGCCGTCCACTAAACAAACCGTGTCACCTGCTTCAGGACAATTACCAGCCGCATTACAACTCTGACTGACTGGGTACGTTTCAGCTAAATCCAATGTACTTGTACCAGTAATAAATTGGTTCGCTTGGATAGTACCATTTGTAAATAAATCACCGTTAGATTTAATGCTTAGCACAGGAGTACCTTGTGCTTGGAAAGTTGCAATAGCATTATTTGATGATTGTGAAAAATTAGATGCGTTGAAAACAAACGCACGATCTGTCGCTCCATCGTTTACAGCAGAAGTAAATATACCCGCCCCCGCAAAAGATACATTACTTAACACAGAATCAGTAAAGCTCAAAGATTTAGTTAATTTGAGCGCAAACGATGTGCTTGCAGTACCTAAGGAAATCGAAGTTGAAGCAGTATCAATAGTAAAGGTTTTAGTTAAACGATTGTCTCTTGCAAAGTTTTCATATAGCACAGAAACCTTTGCGTGTTTTACTCCATCGATAGTTGAAGTCACTAAAGACCAATCAATCGATTCGCCGGCGCGACCAATAATATAGCTTATATCGTATTCACCAACGTCCTTCATAGCGTGGCCAGCAACATTAGAAGAAATCAAGTAATCGCCTGAATCAATATTCTGACCGTTATCAGAAACCCACATTTCACCGTTACCAACGGCCATAATAAGGTGCGGATTGTCTTTGGAATAACTACCAGGTGTTTGTAGTGACAAATACGAACCGAGAACCTTAGAATCATTAGCTCGAGCAGTCGAGGTAACACCGTAAATAATTTCAGAATTTTGATCATCATGGAACCGCTGATTAACATCGGTAAAGGTCATAAGCATACCCTGCTGCATATCCGACACACCAGCCGGAAGGGCAGCGTAGTGCGACCCAGTGAAGGCGTTATACGAAACGGTTCCAGCAGACACAGTAATTGAACCTTGTTCAGTACCATTTCTGCGAAGCGACAAGAAAGCACCGTCAGCATTTCTACGATCAAAAATCGCAACTGTTGTTGAAGGACCTTGGCTAATGAGATAAGCTGCGGCAATATTATTTGTTGCCGAAGAATTAACCGAAGAACTTGCATAAGCTATGATTGAACCATTGGAGTAGATACCGCCACCAACATTAAGGGTATCTTGGATATTAATTGTTCGGAAATCAGCTGTATTTGCAACGGTTAAATGACCAGTAGCAATATTACCTATGGAAGCAGAGTCGATATCGGCACCCTGGAGATCAATAATTCTTAAACCATTTGTTGCATTATTGTCTGTCGCGATACCATATCGTCCAAAAAATCCTAAATTTCGAATACTCGACATATTAGTATTTGAAGCACCAACGATAACAGGGGTTGTCGCAGAAGTAACATCAACAACTGTAATACCATTTGTACCCATTACATAGGCGTATTTCCCTGCGACAACAACATTCTGTAAAGTACTACCAATGGTAGTAGTGCTCATATTTATGATATTCGAAGGATTAGAGACATCGACAACAAAAAGTTGAGAACTATTAATTAAATAAACAAATCTACCTGAAGCATAAAGGGAAACAGGAGTAATGCCTTGGTTTAAATTAGACATTAAAACAGGTGCGGATGGGTCAATAACATCAACAGCACTCATTGTTACAGGACTATTTGAACCGACATAAAGATATCGTCCTTTCAGAGCAATTGCATCCGCTATCGTATTACTCACAACCGCGGTACCAGTTACCACAGTCATACTTTGAGGGACTGAAATGTCAATAATTTGAACGCCTGTCGAGCCAACACCACCACCTGGTCGTGTACAGTACAAATACCTTCCGGCAATAGCGGTACCCTGACAACTTGTTCCCCCGCCCAATGAAGAAATTAATATAGGTGAGCGTGCACTGGTAACATCATATACACTCATATAAACACCACCTTGTAAACCACCGACGTAAAGAAAATTTCCCTGGACATTCATGCTTATTGGGGATGCACCTAAAGTTGTAGTGGAAATAACTACTGGACTTAAAGGATTGGAGATATCAATAACTTTAAACATTGATGTCCCGCCAACATAGGCGAAATTACCATTAATAGCCATAGCCACAGAACTCGTAGCTGCATTTGATGAAGTGATCACGGTCGGTGTTGGTGTATCAAGTAAGAAATTACCGCCAGCAACATGTAATTTACCTTGTGGAGTAACAGTGCCGATACCAACATCGCCACCCATAATTGCCATTGAATTAGGCTGCGATAATATAAAGCCAGTAGTAGTCAAATTTATACCAAAAGAATTAACCCCTGACACGGTCGAATTTCCACCAAAAACTGTTGAGTAGTCACCGCTAGCTAAATTGTTATAGCCCAACGCAACACTCCCTATACCTCTAGATGAACTATAGTACCCTGAAGCCAAAGAATAATTTCCAGTAGCCCAACTATTAAAACCTAAACTAACACTACCAATACCCCCTGAACGCGCTTGATAGCCACCAGCAAAAGATCCTGTACTTGTAGCTTGGTTATCATAACCCAACGCTACAGTACCAAATGCGATTGCATCATTGCTTGAACCAGCTGTAAAAGAATATAAACCGGATGATAAGTTAGAATCACCTAACGCAGCACTATATACACCACTAGCTGTCGAATTGTACCCAGTTGCAAATGAATAGTTGCCTTGCGCATGACTCTCCCAGCCTAATGCAGCACTCCCAGAACCACCTGCCGTAGATAAATAACCAGCAGCAAAAGCAGCTGTAGTTGTCGCTTCATTACCATAGCCTAATGTAAGAGCGTAATTTCCAGTACTATAATTTCCTGCTCCAGCAGAAAAAGCAGATGAACCAGATGACAAATTAGAATCACCCAAAGTAATACTGTTCACACCAGTGGCGGTTGAATTTGTCCCGGCCGCAAAAGAGTAATCGCCTTGTGCGTGGCTGTTCGCACCAACTGCAAAGCTTACTAACCCACCCGCAGTTGAACCTGTACCGGCTGCAAATGCATACGTATTGGTAGCTGAATTATTATAACCCAACGCTACTGCTCCAGCAGCACTAGCCAGGTTATTACCACCACCTACGAACGAATAAAGGGCGCTAGCTAAATTACCTGAACCGAGTGCCGTACTACCAGACCCTGAGGCTGTAGAATTATTACCGGCAGCAAATGAGTTCATGCCACTTGCGGTGGTTGAATTACCAAAAGCAGTGGAATTATCACCGATATTTACATCGTCCCAAGAAGTATCGCCGGACTGACCAGCGCGGAAAGCAGATTTGCGTGGATACCAAATCATACGAGTCCCCGCTCCATTAATAGCTAATGTTTGACCCGCCCCGTTTGTTCCAACCGCCAAAATACCGCCATCATTATCGAGCGTTAATTTAAATGACGGAGTAGTTGTGCCAACCCCAACTCTACCATCAGCAACAAATCGCACGCGCTCACTTCCACCAGTTGAAATATTTAGACTATCAGTGCCTGATGACCAGATACCAGTCGAGGTATTACTGTTAAAAAATAATGATGGGGTACTAACACTACCCGCTGCGATCGATACTCCTTGCGCAGCAATAAAGCCGTCAGACATTATTCCGCCCATGCCAACATTTAAAGAATTTCGAACATTTAAATTATTACCAGCATCAATATTTTCCCAAACAGTAAGGTCATTAACCGCAATATTTCCAATAGACGCAGTGCTGATATCAGCACCATTTATATCGACAATGTTAAAACCGCTAGCTCCACCACCAATGTAAGCATATTTACCAGAGACATATATACCAACAACACCCGCACCACTTGGTAAACTAGCAACAATAACGGGTGCGGTAGAACTAGAGACATCAATTACAGAACTTCCAGGAACATAAGCATACTTACCAGAAACATAGACAGTAGAGGCAGAACTTGGCGTAGATATAGTTGCAACAATGGCAGGTGCGGTAGAACTTGCAACATCAATAATACGCAAACCACTTGATTGATCAGCGACATACAAATACCTGCCGGAAACATAGAGATTATTAGCGTTTGTTGTTGCAATCGTACTAGCTAAAACAGGATTCTTCGGATCAGTAATATTAATTATACGGACACCAGATCCCTGATCTGCAACATAAGCAAAGTTTCCAGATACGTACACACCTCGTGAACCTGTTACAGCAATTGAACTAACTAAAACTGGCGATGTAGGCCTTGAAACATCCACAACTCTGAAAGTTGCCCCATTAGCAAGGTAAGCGTATTTTCCAACAACATGTACCGCAAATGCATTTGCTGCGTATGTACCAACGGTGACTGGCGCAATAGGATTAGAAACATCAATTATTATCAAACCACTCGAGTAATCTGCTAAATAAGCATACTTACCTGAAACATACACATCACTAGCACCACCTGTGTCGAGCGAACTAATCACTCTCGGTGAAGTAGGATTTGAAATATCAGCAATTTTCAAACCCTCATTGTCATCAGCAAAATAAGCGTACTTACCAGATACATATACATCTCTTGCAAATGTCGAGGTAGCCGAACCAACAATAGAACCAACAGGTCCATCAACTAATAATGTGCCGCCTACCACATGCAACTTTGCTTGTGGTGTTGTCGTACCAACACCAACATTACCTAATAAAGTTGAAGTACCAGTAACACTAATGTTACCTGTAATACTGCTATTACCTAGCACATTAGTATTACCACTGACATCCAACGTGTAATTTGGAGTAACAGTGCCAATACCAACATTTCCACCAAGAAGAGCAATAGCATTAGAATTTGCAACAGTGTATGAAACAGTACTGGATACATTAATGCCAAATGATTGATTACCAGTAACTTGTAAATTACGGCCTAAAGCAAAACTACCATCGCCACGCGCTCCCACAACATAACCTAAAGCAAATGCTCGATTTCCCGTTGAACTTACTAGATTACCCAACGCAAATGATTGGTTAGCTGTAGAGAAACTTTCTCTACCAAAGGCAAAGGAATTATCACCTGATGAAGTGAGTTGACTACCAAACGCATAAGTACCAATGCCAGTCGAGGTGACACTAACACCAAACGCAAAAGTAGCGTCGCCGCTCGCAACGGCATTAGCACCAAAAGCAACACTGGCTAAACCAATATTTGCATCATCCCATTGAGATGCATCAACTACACCTGCACGAAAAGCAGCTTTTCGTGCATACCAAATCATGCGAGCGCCATCCCCACTTGTCTGAAGTGTCGCCCCCACTGGTGAACCTTCAGTAGTCTGATCAAAAGTTCCGCCTTTAGCGATAATACTACCATCTCCGCTCAAAGAAAGCGCAAATTCCGGACTCTCTCCACCACCAATACCCAAACGACTACTAATCGTTGTAGTAGCCAGAGTGGTTGTAGCATTAAATGTATTTAAACCAGTAAAGACTTGTGTATTGGCTAAATAAGCCAACATATCAACTCCAGACAAACTACTCAATGCTAACCCCGTTATCGAAGCGCCTGAAACATTCAAACTACCAGTGATTCCAAAATTAGTAGTGGTAGCATTCGTCAAAACAGAATTACCACTTACATTCAAAGTTAAAACGTTAGCTTGAGTAATAGTCGAAGAAGAAATAGTGGTCGCAGCCAAACTAGTTGCACCAGTCATTGTGGTCACCCCTGAAAATGTAGCATTCAAGGCATTTAAATTACCGCTTACCGCCAAATTAGTTGAGGTAACATTAGTCAAAAGAGTATTACCGCTAACATTCAGAACTCCGATATTTGCCTGTACAATGGTTGAAGAGTTTACGGATGTTGTCGCGAACGCAGTAGTACCAGAAAAAGTGGATGTTCCTGAAAATGTACCGCCAGTTGAGGTGATACGGTTAAAATTAAAATTACCAGTAGAATCTGAAACTGGAATGTACGTCGAAGAAGATGCAGTCGATGTAGCGGCAATACCATCTAAATATTTAGCATTAAACGCATAAGGCGCAGCAGTTACCTGCTTACGTGGTGATAATACTTGTCCACCAATAGTTACTTGTAAAAAAAGAGTTCCATTGTTTTGGAAAATTGTCGGATCAATGCTGTTTGTACCTGTATCACCAAGATTTACTGTAAAAATACCATTACTCGGAGTTACTGATAAAGCTGCTGGAGTACCGACCGTACCAGATGCAGTGTAGATTACTGAACCACCACTTGAGGCATTGTACAAAGAAAAAATCATGCTTAGTGATGACGAAGCAGAAAGGTTGTTTACCAAAAGCTTACCTTGGTAAGTAATGATCGCCGGAGCTTGTGCCGCATGAACTGGCTGTTCAAAATATTGCGAGAAAAAAGCGTATCCAAAAATGACAAAAAACGATAAAGCAAATATCGTCCGACAAGCATTAAAAAGACGATTGTATTTCCCAGCTCCTTGCAGCATAAAGTATATACATATAGTATACACCAAATGGAGCTAAAAAGTAATGGAAACTGTTGATAACTTCGAGGTTTTTTTAACTTGCTCGCTTCCAAAATCTACCCTGTTCAAACATTGACCTTTTCCAATGAAAAAATTGAAGATAATCACACAATGTAAACGCGGGTGTAGAAGACGAACTATAGTTTGCATCACAAGCAATTTCAGTGGGCACATTAAATTCAGTGGTACGCTTACCATTTGCACCAATTTGATTGATATACAAGCCTAATTCGTGCATACCTAAGAGGTTTGGGTAGTTACTTCGATCATCAAAAATTGAACGACCTTCAAACGAATTAGGAATATTAATATTTAAAATGTGCAAAATAGTTGGCAGCTGATCAATGCCTGAAGAAAACACATTTACCTCTTTAGGCAAAACATTATCTGGAATATACATGGCAAAATAGTTTTCATCGTAGTAACTAAGCTTCCCGGCCACATCTGGAAACACATCTTGGGTGATAGCACCAGGGAAAATAGCGTGATCAGCTACAACCACAAGCATGGTATTTTGATAAAAAGGGCTTTGTTTGAATTCTTTCCAAAAATTCCCGAAGGCATCATCTGTGGTGTGGAACATGTTCAACACCGGCTGTTTTCCATCACCGTAATTTACTGCGTCCTGTGCTAAATTAAACGGCGGATGGGTATCTACCGTCGCCAATGTCATTAAAAAGGGTTGTGGAGCAGACTCCATGAAATTAAACAGGGCTGGGAACAATTGATGATCCGAATAACCCCAAGAAAGCGGTTTACCCGTCACAAAGTCAGCCAATTCATCCGTACCATAGATTTTATCCACTCCCATACTCGCAAAAATGCCGTCTTTGTGAGCAAACTCTTTGTCTACCGCCGTTACATAATTCGTATGTTTAAAGCCAGCATATTTCTTCAAAATTTCCGGTAAACATAACAAATGATGACTTTGCAATTTACGCTCGTTTTGAATCTCATTATGGCCTGTTGGAGGCAAAAACGAACAAAGCTGCGACAAAGTACCGGTAATGGTAGGTGTAGACGCATTAAAATAATTACGAAAAACCGTAGTGTCAGAGTCAGTTGCAAAAGCATCAAAATTCGGGGTAACACCGCTAAGCTTTGGATTATACACTCCACTTAGACGCGCCGAAAATGATTCCACATACACCAACACAATATTTGGCTTATTTTTCTCAAATCGTTTTGGTAAAAGAATCGTTGAAGTCGGTGTAAACACTCGAGGCTGTTCAGCAACATAAAAAGCATCTGTATCATATTGCAAACCAAAAGCAGCAAGTTTAGTTTTGATGGCAGGGCTAAGAGTTACTTGTACAGTTTTCCCAAAATAAAAATTATAAAATGATTTTACCATGACGCTTTCCGGTGTATTGCGGAATGAACTCAAACCAATAACAATCAATAATCCGGCGAGCACAAAAATACCTCCGTACACTTGTACATAAGATTTATTAACGAGGCGTTGCGCACGGACAAACAAGCGAAGACACGCAAAGAAAAATACTAAAGCAATTACCAGAAGTACTACTAAAAAAAGCGACAATGGATTAAGTATCACACTCCCCGCTCCATTCGCATGCCCCAGTGCTACAGGGCTTAAATACAGACCGGAATAATACAGAATTGCAATATTTATAGCGGAAATAGCTAACTCAAAAGTGAAGAGCGTACTCCAAATCACAAACCAACTCCAACGTATACTATTTTTTATATTTGCATAAATTAAACTTGCGAGAGCGAAGCCTGCCAACCAAAAAATCGTCATGGCGATAACGCGGAAAAAAACTATATTAAAAAAACGAATGTTTGAATCAAGAATATAATAATGATAAGCGGAATATTGCGATAACGCTTGCGTAACAAACAAAAAACCACCTAGCAAAAAATAGGCTCGATTTATTTTCAAAAGCTCGAGCG